>NZ_JBEYYI010000018.1:0-182853 GCF_040645495.1 Nocardia sp. NPDC046763
GCTCCCAGAAGCGGCCTGGATCAACCCGCCTCCGAAGGAGAATGCCGACACAGAACAGGCAGCCTGACCCGTCTCATCCGGTTTGACAGATTCCGGACGGTCACGGTGTTCGCCGCGATCCTCGTGATGGTGGGCCTGGTCGTGACGGCGGCGGTCCACAATCTCGCACCAGTCGTGCCTCTGGCCCGAGGCTTGTGGCCCTATGCCGGCGGGATAACAGTTGTCTGGTTCGCCGGCGTGATCCTCGTGCGACGGCGGAAGTCCAGCCGGGTGGAGCCGGATGATCCGTTGTCGTCCGGAACCAGCCAGGGCCCCGCTCGTGTGCCATGAGGCCACGGTCGCGTGTTCGTGGCCTCGGCGGGTGGCCACGAACACACGAGGTAGCAGCGGACCTGGTCGTGCGTGCTGATCGCCTAGGTGAGGGCGTCGCTGAGGCCCGCGAGGAGCCCAGCACGCTGTCGGGCTGCGTCGAGGGTGGCCTCGTTGATGGTGGCCAGGATCGCGGCGGCGGCGTGCTCGGGCGGGTACGCGGTCAGCGACTCGGCCAACGTCAGCCCGGCCAATGAGCCGTCCCCGGCGACCTGCGCGGTGATCACGCCGTCCAGGCTGGTCGCGTGCCCGCCTACGCGGGTGAGGCCGTCGGCGGTGAGGGTGAGGGCTTCGAGCTGGTCGCCGACCTGCGCGATCAGGGTCTGTATGTCAGCACTCACAGGGCACGCACCCAACTGTGCGGGGCCGCATCGGCGGTGCGGGCGTCCAGCCGCGCGAGTTCGGTGGCGACGGTGTCGGGGTCGGGCAGGCCGAGGCGGTCCAGCAGCACGCCGGCCAAACCCATCGCGGCGAGGGCGTCGCGGCGGCGGCCGCGGGCGAGCAGGGTGCAGCGTTGGGCGAGGCGGACGATCTCGGCGGCCAGGGAGGCGGCGCCGTGGCCGTATTCGCTGGCCTCGAACCGCAGTTCGGTGATCTGGCCGGCGTCGGTGGCGGTCACGGTGATGGTGCGGTTGCTGCTGGTGGTGGTGAACACCGGCACGTCGGGGTCGGTCATGGGTTGGCCTTGATCTCGATGGTGAAAGACGTCGAATACTCGGCGGTGGAGTGCTTTTCGATCTCGTGGTAGCTGGTGTGCTTCTCGATGCATACGGTGCCCGCCTCGGTGGTGGTGTCGGCCCCGAGTACCGGATCGGTGGCTGTTATCGGGCCCCACAGGGCGGCGGCGCGTTCGGGGTTGCCCCACAGCGAGGTCGGGTGTCCAGGCTGGGCGGTGGGTAGGTCGTCCCAGGAGTGGTCCCGGATGTCACCGGTGACCTCGAAGTCCAGGTCACCGGCCGCCGCCGGGCACATCGGGGCGGGGGCCCGGGGTTCGGAGGGTGGGGAGACGGTCGGGCCGCCCGCGAATCCGGGCAGGTCGAACAGGGTCATGAGGGGTTGAGCCTTTCTCGCGGGCCCGGTGGGAATGAGGAGGGGCCACCGGGGCGCGGTCGGCGGTGCTAGGTGGTGGTGCCTGCCTGTCCGTTGCGTTTCTTGCTGGTGTCGTCGTTGCCGGGCTGGGTGGGCTTGCCCGTGATCGGCGGAACGACCGCGCCGCCGCCGTCGGGAGCCGCCCCGGCCTGCGGCTGGGCCTGGGGTTGAGCAGGTTGGGCGGGCTGGGGGTTCTGGCCGCCGCCGCTGTTCGCCAGGCCGGGAGTGAGGTTGCCACCGGTCTGGGCACCGCCGCCGGTATCGGTGACCGGGGTCGTGGGGCCCGGATCGGCCAAGCCGGGCGTCAAGCTGTTGCCGCCGGTCTGGACGCCGCCGCCGGTCTGGGTGCCACCCGGGGTCGTACCGCCTCCGGATGTGTTGGCGGCGAGGGCTTTCTCCGCGTAGGTCTCACCTTTTTCGATGGCGGTCGTGAGCACGGTCGAGCCCTTGTCGATCAGCGCGGATCCGAGGGTGACCGCGCCGGTGATCAGCGCCGAGCCGAGGGTGACACCGGCCGAGAGCAACGCCGATTGAATCGTCAGCTGCGCGGCCAGCTCCGGATTGGACTGCGCGAGCGTGGAGTTGGTGTAGTCGCCGCCGTACTGGGTGTTGGAGCCGTTGCTGTTCCAGCCGCTGTAGTTGTTGGCGCTGTTCCAGCCGTTGTTGCCGTAGCCGTAGTAGCTGTTCTGGCCGTTGGTCCCGTACTGGGTGTTGGTGGCGCCCGGATTCGGGTACTGGGTGTTGGTGTTGGCGGGGGGCTGGGTGGCGCCGCCGTCGGTCGGCAGGGCGGCGGGCACGCTCACTCCGGAACCGTCGGAGATGTCTTTGACCTTCGAGGTGAGGGTGTCCATCTGGCCGTCGGCGGCTTTGACCACACCCACGCCGTCACGCACGTAGTCCGCGGCCAGCGACACGACCGGGTCGAGATCGGCTTGTGAGCGGGCGGCTTTCACCAGCGGCGTGGCCTGGGCCCGGAAATCGGCGATGAGGGTGTCGAGGGCGTCGGCGGCCTTGTCGCGGGTGTCGTAGGCCGAGGTCAGCAGCGGCGCAAGACTTTCCGACACGCCAGCTAGGGCGCCGACCTCACCGCCGGTCTTGGTCATGGCAGGGACCGCGGCCGTGGCGGTCTCGGTCGATGTCAGGTGGGTGATTCCGGCCCGGTGGGTGTCGTCGGAGGCGCGCACCGTGGCCGGTACCGCCGCCATCGCCGCGAGGGCCCGCCCGTCGGGGCGGGCGCCGTCGCCCAGGGCCGCGCGTAGTTTCACCAGCGGCGCGACCAACGCGGTGACCAGGGCGAGTTCGGGCACCACGGTCACGGCGTCACCGGGGTGGGTTCGGGTCTGCATTATTGGTTGTCCCCCTGCTTGTCTGGTGGCCCTAGGCCTGGATTTCGTCGGTGCCGGGCACCGCGCCCGCGATCCGGTCGGCGGAGTCGCTGTCCACCCCGCCGAGCACGGTGCCCCACGTGGTGATCCCTTGGCCGTAGGCGTCGGTGAGCGCGCAGGCGGTGCCGAGGTGGCCGCTGTGGGTGTTCCAGGCGTCCGACCAGGCCGCGGCGAACCCGTTGCCGAGGGTCCCCAGCCCGGACAGGTCGATGCCGGCCACGGTCTGGGCGTGGTCTTTGGCGGTGCCCAGCAGGGCGGCAGCGTCGCTGGCCGCGCTCACGTACGCGGCGGCGGCGGGATAGTCGAACACGACCCGATCGTTGGCGTTGGTATCCATGCGAATTCTCCTGTCTGTCAGGGGTTTTTCCGGATAGCGGTGATGAGCACCCGACCGTGGTCGGTGCGGGTGGTGATGGTCTGGGCCCACTGCTGGGGGGTCGTGTCGGTCGGGAACTGTTCCGACAGCACCACATTCCAGGTGTCGGCCGCCCCGTCGGCTTTGCTGATGTGGACGCAGTACTTCGTGGTCACGGGCACCGAATCGATCCCGGCCTGGATCGCGGCAGCATCGGGGACCGCAGCATCTGCGCTCACCCAGTCCCGGGCCCGCGCACCGGAACGATCGGCGTAATAGGCCCATTCGAACCCCAGAATCGCGCCCGGCCCGCTGCCCGGGTCGCCGGGACCGGCACCGACCACCGCATCAGCGGTCTTGGTCGGGTAGCAATCGGTGGTGGCATGCGGATAGCCCTCCGTCGTCGCCGGCGCCGCTGGGGTGGCGGCCACGGTCGAGGCGGGCGCGGCCTTCGAGGGGCCGCTGCTCTTGGGTGAGTTGTTCCCGAGGTTGGCCGTCAGCACCACCACGACCACCACGGCCACGCCCGCCATCACGAGAAGCGCGGGCCCGCGGCCACGCTCACGGGGACTGTCGTTGCCGGGATCGCGGCGGCGTTTGAGGCGGGCACGTGCCACGGCGCCGACCCCGCCGGAGCGGTCGACGAACGCGGCGCGGGCGTGGTCGGAGTAGGTTTCGCCGTGCTCGGTCGCGGCACGACCGGGAAGCCACGACTCCCACGACCCGCCCGAATCCGACTCCGGGTCATCGGTTTCCGGGGCCAGCGGCTCGGGCAGCAAATCCCGCGAGTGTGGCAGTGGCTCGGATTCCGCCAAGGTTGCTGCTCCCCCTCCATTCAGCACGCCCACACGGGCGACCACTCATTTCGGTACCGGTGAGTGGAGTCGCTGACAACCGTAACCCGTTGCGGGACAAAAGGTCGGGACACATGGGACTCGTGCACCGCGGGCCCGATCGTGTCAGGAAATTCGGAAACCGACTTCAATCTGACGCATTCCGGCCCGGTCGGGGTTGTGGCGCTGGGGTGTACCCCAAAACGACATCATGAAGGGAGATGCGCCTCGGCTATGGCTGTGGGCTTACGTTGGGATATGAGCGATTACATGCGTGAGTCGAGTCGGCAATGGGCGCGGAACAAGGCTGAGGCGGAAAGGGCGCTGAGGGAGTACAGCGAGTTCCTGCGGAAAAATCCAGGAGAATCCCGTCTTCCACCGATCCCTGCCGACGCCGAGCATGGGTGGGACCGTCGCAAGAGTGAGGCCCACCGGCAACGTCCCTCAGATTCCTCGGGCTCCTGGGTTCGCCGCGTCCGCAGATTCTTGCAACCGGACCAGCCGGTCGACAAGCGCCCGCAACACCTGAAGGGCGTCCACGGGAACAGAAGCCAGAATGGTGGGAGTTCGTCGTCCGGCGACGGGGCATCCGGTTACGGCTACTTCTCTGGAGGCACCGGCTATTGACATTGACTTCCATCGTTTCGGTCAGCGGGTGCCGGCAAGCTCACCGTCGCGCGATCAGTAGTACCCGCCCGGCCGGTAGCCCGTTGGCGGGTGGGGCCTTCTCCCGCCCTTGGACTCGTAACCCGCCCAATATCCGTCGTCGTAGCCCACACCCACATCCGTCATGCTGTTGGTAAGCGGGTCCATGTCCAGGCTTGCGTCTTGGACGTACTTGTTGTGGTCACCGGGGGTTCTCGCCCCCTTGGGGTGATTGCCGTCCTTCACCCCATCCTTGAAGCCCTCCGCAAAGCCGCGCTCGTAGTCTTTCCGACTCATTTCGTTTGCCTCCCTTGGTCTTACGGCCAGAGTGTCAGGCTGGCAGCGGCGTAGATCGGTGAACGCACGCTCTTAGCTCAGTTGGCAGAGACGAAAACGGGACTGGGGTGGTCGAAACACCTCGGTCCCGCAGTAGATCTAGCTGCGCCACGCCAGCTCGCCGGGGTGCATCAGACAGGACAACCAGCGCGAAAAGAAACAGGTTCCCGAACACTTCGCCCTGCAGAAACGACCGCCGGATCCGGCGATGGGCCCGGGTTCGTCAGATGATCGTTTTCCGAACGTGGAGGACCCGGCGCCGCAACGACTATCGGGCTCTGTCGGGTTTCCAGTCGGTGGTCGCGAAAGGATGTTTGTCCGGTGTCCAGTCGTCGGCACAGTGGTAGACGTCGACCCTGCCGACCTTCAGCGGCTTCCGCATATCCCGCAGCGGTGGTAGCCCGATCCTCGTGTCGGCGGTTATCCAGATCTTGGTGAGCAGACGCTGACGCCCAGGAAGGTCGGTGTACGCGACGGCGATGTAGGCCGTACCGTCTTCGAGCGCCTTGACCAGGTTGCCGACCGTTTTGTACTTGATTTTGGGAACGAAATACTCGAAACGTGCACTCTCGCCGGCGGGAACGACTTGTCGGTCGAGATCGCCGGTATGGATGTCGACCGCACCGATCCGGACTCCCTGCACGAACGCGACCGAGGCACCCACGTTGCGTAGTTCCATGACAACCCCAGCGGTCCCCGCGCCGCGGATGTCCTTCGTGGACAGCGCGACGTTCCACCACACGTTGGTGTCGGCGTCTTCGTCGGTCGTATGGCGGCGGTCGCGTCGGATAGGAGCATCCACGATCATCGGCCGGATCGAGGTCTCGAAGGCGCTGCGATCCTGTGCCAGTTGATCTTTGGCCACGTTCACCTGGTCGGCCACGGCCTGCGCCGACTTGGATGCGGCGTCGGCCTGGCGGTGCGCGTCGGCGGCGGCCTTCGTGGCGAGCAGGAATGCCAGTAGCGCGATCACGGCAGCCGCGATCGTGCCGACCATGGTGCCGGTATCCACCCAGGAACCGTGCCCGTCCGCGAGCAACAACATACGCACGATGATGCCGTGCCCACCGGCGGCACATCAGCATTTGAACTGTGTCCTTCGAACGGGGCAGGTCCTGCCCCGGACAGCGTTCGGCCGCCGGAGTCCTTGTCATGGTCGGCATCTGATCGTTCTCCGAATAGCACGGGGTCGGGCACGCGCCCGGCACCGCCGATCGGCGGGGTCGGGGCCCGCAGCACGGGCACTGGGAACGTTGATTCGGAGACGGGGTTCCAAGAACTTCACCTATGAGATCCGAACAGCCGTGTGGGCCAGGGTTTTCGATCGTTGGCCAGTCCGGAACGCGCGCACCGTCCAGCCGCGGTGCGTCAACCGGCTGCCCGGACAAGGATTACCAAAAATGTTGGTAGTTCAGCTCATCCCCGGTCGATAGGTTCACTCCCGTGATGGAGCTGCTCACCGTGTGCGGTGGCTTGGGCGTGACCGGCACTCTGGGCATGTGGCTGCGCCACGATGGCTTGGTCCGCCTCGTCTCTGGATTTATCGCTGTCCTGCACCCCGACCCCCATCCGCCGGCGCGACGCGCGCACCGTCCTCCGATGTACGAGCCAGCCCGCGGCTGGTCGCAGGGCCGACCGCGCCGATCCCACAGACCGGCAGGCTGGTTGATCGTGTAACCAGCACCCCGACTTCGCAACACACTTCTCGACACGGCGCCCGAACCACAATCCTGCCGATTCATGTTCGGGTGCCGTGGTGTTGGGAACCGATCGATTCTCGCCACTCATCCAGTCGCACGTGGCGGAGCGACAGCTGGCGGCCAGTCCTGAGGCTCGACGTTGTTCGGCTTCTGACCAGGGTCCCGGTCCCAGTCGAACCTTGGTGCTGGCGGGCCCCATTGCCGCGGATCAGCGAACGAAATGACTTCAGCACCGAAATCCACCTTTGCAAACCTGGTGGTGCCGGAGAAGGTCGCGCCCTCGAACCAGGCGGTGCCGGAGAAGGTCGCGCCCTCGAACCGGGTGGTGCCGGAGAAGGTCGCGTTCCGGAACTTGGTGGTGCCGGAGAAGGTCGCGTTCCGGAACTGGGCGTCGCCGGAGAAGGTCGTGCCCTCGAACCAGGCGTCGCTGGAGAAGGTCGCGTCCCCAAACTGGGCGTTGCTGGAGAAGTTCGCGTCCCCGAACCAGGCCATGCTGGAGAAGGTCGCGCCCCCGAACTGGGCGTCGCCGGAGAAGGTCACACCCTCGAACCAGGCGGTGCCGGAGAAGGTCGCGCCCCCGAACCGGGTGATGCCGGAGAAGGTCGCGCCCCAGAACTTGGTGGCACCGGAGAAGGTCGCGTCCCCGAACTGGGCGTCGCCGGAGAAGGTCGTGCCCTCGAACCAGGCGTCGCTGGAGAAGGTCGCGTCCCCGAACTGGGCGTCACTGGAGAAGTTCGCGTCCCCGAACCAGGCCATGCTGGAGAAGGTCGCGCCCCCGAACAGGGCGCCGCCGGAGAAGGTCACACCTCCGAACCAGGCGGTGCCGGAGAAGGTCGCGCCCCCGAACCGGGCGTCGCCGGAGAAGGTCGCGTCCCCGAACTGGGCGTCGCCGGAGAAGGTCGCGTCCCCGAACCAGGCGTCGCCGGAGAAGGTCACGTCCCCGAACCAGGCGTTGCTGGAGAAGGTCGCGTCCCCGAACTGGGCGCCGCTGGAGAAGGTCACGTCCTCGAACCAGGCGAAGCCGGAGAAGGTCGCGCCCTCGAACCAGGTGCCGCTGGAGAAGGTCGCGCCCCCGAACCTGGCCTCGCTGGAGAAGGTCGCGCCCCCGAACTCAGCGCCGCCGGAGAAGGTCGCGTCCCCGAACCTGGCGTCGCCGGAGAAGGTCACGCGCCCGAACCTGGCGTCGCCGGAGAAGGTCGCGCCCTCGAACCGGGCGGTGCCGGAGAACTGGGCGGCGGTGAAGTCGATGTCTTCGAGGTATGCGGTACGGAAGTCGAAATCGCTTGTTGACCAGCTGTACTCAGCGGCGGGTCGGAGATGGTCGGCGATGACGCGGACGATGGTTACGCGTACCTCTCTGTCGTTGTGTCTGTACTCGAGGTGGCGCTCGGAGTCGTCGGCGCGGGTGCCGTCGGTGGTCGCGCGGTGGTGTTTGAGGACCAGCTTGCTCTGGTGGTTGGCCCCGAGTTCGGGACTGTAGGGCAGGCGCAGGTAGCCGCACAGGACGTCGATGCATTGCTGACGGCGCAGTCCACTCGATTCGTCGGCGACACCGGCCATGGCGTAGACCCCGGCGATGCGGACCGCGACATCGGTCGCGCCGAGCTGTGCGGCGGCGGCACCGAAGCGTTCGACGAACCGGCCCTGCTCGATATCACGTTGCCGCCGGTAGGCGATCACCAATGCGACCACACCACCGACTCCAGCAACCACGGTCAACGCGATCCGGGTGACATCGATGTCACCGGCGGTCTTGCTCGGATCGATCGGGGTGATCCAGCGCAGGAATCGGTAGGCGGCGAACGCTACGAGCAGTCCGCCGCACAGTGCTAGGAAGACCGCGGGGAACAGGCCGATCCGTCCAGCGAAGCGACCAATTGCCTTGTTGCGCTTTCCCACCCACACGAGCACCGCTCGATTGTGCTCGACACCACGCCCCACCGCTCGCGATTCGTCGGCCCGTTGTTGCGGTTGATGAACAGGCTTTCGAACACCGCTTCATGCGCAGGCGCGGGATGCCCGGACCAAGGACCGCCGGCGTATGGGAACCATCGTTTTCCGAACGTCAGACGAACCTGTCGGTGGCATCATCGACCGCCAGGACCGGAGACTGCCCGCGTGCGTAGCCCGGGCTATCGGTTGCGGCGAGCAGGGTGAGTGGTCAGTCCGGGGCGAAGATCACGTCGGGGTGGACATGCAGGGCCCGCGGCGATTGCGGTCCGGCAGGATAGCGAGCCCGCTTTACTTGATTGCTGAAGATTAGCTATGGGTTGGTTTCGGTATCGGCGCGGCGTTGCCTGGCAGCGGTAGGGCTTGGTGGCGGTGCGCTCACAGTCGATTCGAAGGAGGGGTAGGACGATGGCTCTGATCACAGGGATGAGCCCCAATCAGGCTACGACAGCGGGCGGCACCAAGATCACCGTGACGGGATCGGGTCTGCAGGGGGCCAGCGAGCTGTTCTTCCAAGACCAGAACCTGGCGCGCTATCCCGTGGTGAATTACACGGTGGACAGTGACAGCCAGATCACCCTGTACACGCCTAACACCGGCGGCACAATGGGCTCATTCGATCTCATGGTCATGGTCATGGTCAACGGAAAAGCGGCCAACACCCCGCTGGTCAACACCGTAGTCCCGGACGGAGACAACCTGAGCACCAAAGGCACGGGCGGTGGCACCGCGGTGAAGGTTCAAGACAGCTCCAACCGGATTTTCGTGAGCGACTTCGACCTCGGCTATTAGCCTCGATCTTCCGATCTGGACGGGGGTAGTGGTGCAGGTCCCCGGAATCCGGCGGTTGCCCCACTACCGCAGATAACTCACCGAGTCGCACCGACCTGCGGACCCCGTTTTCGCACACCGCACTACCGCAGATAATGCCAGGATTATCTGCGCTCTGCGGTCGGCGATCGCGGCCTCATGGCCAAGTCCTCGGTTCGAGCGCCTGGGAAGTGACATTGGACTACCGGTGCAGGCCCGCCGGGATGTGGGGCGCGAGAGGGATGCTCCCTCTTGGCCTCAAACTCGTGGCTGCGCTCATGCTGGCTGTGCGAAGCGCTCGGACCACTCTTCGGCGCCCGGCATGGGTGTGCGGCGGGTGTTCTGAAACATGCTGATGAGCCAGCCGGCCGGCTCTCGAAGCATCACGTAGGCGACGGTGGACCGTGCGCTGTTCTCGCGCAAGGACACCTCGCCACCGTCGCTGGTCCCACTGCCGATGAGCACGATAGCCACGTCGGGGCGCACGAGACGGATCTGCGGTTCTTCCCCGAACAGGAGCACCAGCTCCTCACTGCGATGGGGGCTCTCGAACAGGAGTCGGTGTCCCTCTTCGATCTGCCCTCGCCCCTGAAGGGTGAAGCCGAAGTTGGTCGTGTACTGCGCGTCCTGAGTGAACAGAGCCGCATAGCCGGCGGCGTCACCCCTGGCCCACGTGTCGGACAGATCGGCGAAGATGGCGCGGATCGCCGAGAGATCGGCGTCGTGATGGGTCTGCGGGGTGGTGTTCATAGCTCCTCCAAGTAGAGTAGATTTATCTCTGCAAACCGAGTATTTCGGATATACGAGATAAATACAAGGGAGTGGAACGCCCTATGACTCAGCCCGCTGACGACGTCGCCCAGCGCATCGCTCGCGAACTGCGGCTGCTCGCGATCCACACTGTCGTCTACAGCCAGCAGGCGTCCTCGGCGCTCGGGCTCAATGGCACAGAGAGCGAAGTCTTGAACCTCCTCGGATTGGAGGGCTCCCGGACCGCAGGCCAGATCGCCCGCGCCACCGGCCTGAGCTCCGGCACCACCACCGGGGTGCTCGACCGACTCGAAGAGCGCGGCTACATCCGACGCGAACGCGACTCCGCGGACCGACGCAAGGTCCTCGTCACGGCCAACCCGGATGCGCTGAAGCGCGTGGGAGGCATGTTCGACGCACATGAACAGACCCTTGCGGCAGTGCTCGGCGAGTACGAAGCCGACCAGCTCGACAGCGTCGCCGAGTTCCTCGCACGACTTACCGAGGCTGCCAAACAACACCCCTTCACGACTAACCAGCAGTCGACGGGTTCCTAAACCTCCGGGGGCCATACCAGCCGGGACCGTCAACTCAGCGGCGGGTGCGACCCGCGGCGAAACAAGCCACGCCAGCACGGTAGAGGGGCCTGCCCAGGCAGTCGTTCCAGTTTCGGCGCAGCAGGCGTGCGCAGGAGGCGGCCGGCCGCGTTAGTGGTCCGGTTTCGATCGCGTGGCTCGGAGGGCGGTGGCGAGGTTAGAAGAGGGTGTCGCGCACCCGCTAGGGCCGGTAACCGGTCGAACCGAGCTGGGCGAGTTCGGCTTCGATGTCGACCTCGATCGCGCCGAAGAAGTTGATGTTCTCGCTGTGTGCCGGGCTGATGTGTGCCAGCACATCATCATCGATCCGGCGTCCGGCCCGGCGCATCTGCTCCACGGCGAGCCCGTAATACTCTGTGGTCCAGGCGATTACCGCGTTCGTGGCCAGGGTCAGGCACCAGGCTTGCTCGGTCTGGTCGTCGAGCTGGCGGGCGCGGAATCCATCAACGCCCGCATCCGCAGAGCCGTGCCGGCGCGGGCCAGCGCCGCTGGACCAGCCGCTGGTTCACGGCGTTGAATGCTTTCGACATCACCTTCGACGGCCGCGTGACCGCCGGACGGAAATAGCTTCTACCCGAACCGATTTACACCGCTAGCTAACTGGACAGACCCTTTCGGCGTTGCTCCCCGGTCGAGGTGAGCTGTTCAGGCGATGGAGGGTGGGGTCGGCTCGTAGACGACGGTGATGGCGTTGATCGTGTCGGTGTCGATCTGGAAGTGCTCGGTGATGTGCACCGTTGTGATGTTGCCCGGGACGGGTTCCATGTCGAGCAGATACCGTGCAACGACGTTGGTGTCCCACTCTCGGAATGTCAGCTGATGAATGCGGCGTAGGGGTTTGTATTGTTCGCCGGTTTCGAGCTGTTGGAGGATCTCGAGCCCTGTGGTCCCGCAGGGCTGGCCGTTCTCGACGCGGACGGTGTTCGAGGCCAGTCGGACGGCGCTGGTGTCGTGGCTGATGAGCGATTCGAGGTAGGCGCGGGCGGCGGTGATTCGTGGGCTGTCGGTGTCGGTGTTCACGGGTGCTTCTTTCAAGGGTGCGGTCAGGAGGCGGTCGTTGCGTGGTCGCGCAGTGCGGCCAGCAGTTGGGGTGCGAGGTGGGGTTGGCAGATGATGAGGTCGGGCAGGTAGGGGTGGCGTGCGTTGTAGAGCAGTGGTGATCCGTCGATGCGGCTGGTGTGCAGCCCTGCGGCGCGTGCGACGCCGACCGGGGCGGCGGAGTCCCATTCCCATTGGCCGCCGGCGTGGATGTAGGCCTCGGCGTCGCCGCGTAGGACGGCCATGGTTTTCGCGCCAGCCGAGCCCATCGAAACCAGTTCTGCGTCAATGGTTTCAGCGAGCGCGGTGGCGAAATCGGGTGGGCGGGAGTCGCTGACGACGATTCGTGGGCGTCGCTGGTGTGGCGGCGGTATCGGGGGGCGGCATTGGCTGGAGTATGCGGCGCCCAGCGCGGGTTGGGCGACGGCCGCGGCCCGGATGCCGTGGTCGCGTTCCCACAGCGCGACGTGCACTGCCCAATCGGTGCGTCCGGGAATCGCGAATTCGCGTGTGCCGTCGAGGGGGTCGATGATCCAGACCCGTGGGGCGGTCAGTCGTGTGGTGTCGTCGGGGGATTCCTCGGACAGGACGGGATCGTCGGGGCGTTCGGCGGCGAGCTGTTCGAGCAGGAATGTGTTGGACAGCAGGTCGCCGCGGCGGCGGAGCTCGGTGGGGTCGGCCGAAGCGTGGTGGCGTAGTTGCAGCAGGAGTTCTCCCGCGGTTCGGGCCAGGCGCAGCGCCAGGTGTGCGTCTGTGGTCATCGGCCGAGTCCGAAGAGGTGGTCGAGGATGATCCGGGCTTGCGTGGTGGGCGTGCCGTCGTGTGGTGCGAGCGTCAAGTCGGGGTTGGTGGGCCGTTCGTAGGGGGCGTCGATACCGGTGAATCCGGTGATCTGTCCAGCGCGCGCTTTGGCGTACAACCGTTTGGGGTCGCGTTCTTCGCAGATGTGCAGTGGGGTGTCGACGAAGACCTCGGTGAACGGCAGCCCAGCGGTGTGGTGCAGTCGACGGACGCTGTCTCGTTCGGTGCTGTAGGGACTGATGAGTGAGACGACGGCGACGAGACCGGCATCGGCGAGGATTTTGGCGACTTCTCCGACGCGGCGGACGTTTTCGGCACGCTCTGTCGCGGTGAACCCGAGGTCACTGGTCAGGCCGTGTCGCAAATTGTCGCCGTCGAGCAGGTACGCCGGTGTGCCGGAGGCGATGAGTGCGCGTTCGACCTCGACGGCGATCGAGGATTTCCCGGAACCGGACAGGCCGGTCAGCCAGATCGTCCTGCCCTGGGTGTGGCGGTCGTGGCGGTCGACGGCGTTGTTGTGCCATGCGACGTTCGTCGACGTTCGTGTGGGTGCGGTGACGACGCCGGCGGCGACGGTGTTGTTGGAGGCTTCGTCGATGAGGATGAAGCTGCCGGTGGTGCGGTTGAGCCGGTAGGGGTCGAACAGCAGTGGGTGCTGGGTGTGGAGACGGATCCGGCCGATCTGGTTCAGTTCCAGGTGCGCCGCGGATTCATCCCGGTGCAGGGTGTTGACGTCGAGTCGGTAGTCGATGGCGGTGACGCGTGCCTTGGATTCGCGTGCGGTGTGGCTGATGAGGTAGCGCGAGCCGGGGGTGAGTGTGGTGTGGTCGCTGAACCAGCAGACCATCGCGTCGATTTCGTGTCCGATGTGGGGGCGGTTGTTGGGTCGGCACAGCAGATCGCCGCGGCTGATGTCGATGTCGTCGGCGAGTTCGACGGTGACCGCGCAGGAGGCGAATGCTTCCTCGATCACGCGGCCGCCGGGGCCCCAGATCTTCTTGATCGTGGTGGTGGCGCCCGATGGGAGGACGGCGATTTCGTCACCGGGTTTGAAGACTCCGCTGGCGACGGTGCCGGCATAGCTGCGGTGGTCGTGCAGTGTGGCGTCGCGTTGCTGCTGGGGCCTGATCACGTATTGGATCGGCAGGCGGGCGTCGACGAGGTTGTGGTCGGAGGCGATGTGGACGTGTTCGAGGTGGTGCAGCAGCGAGGTGCCCTCGTACCAGGGCATGTTGGGTGTGGGTTCGACGATGTTGTCGCCCAGCAGCGCGGAGACGGGAATGAAGGTCAGGTCGCCGATGGTGAGCTTCATCGCGAATTGCCGGAACTGGTCGCAGATGTCGTCGAATCGCTGGTGGGACCAGTCGACCAGGTCCATCTTGTTGACGCACACCACCAGGTGGGGGATCCCGAGCAGGGTCGCGATGAAGGTGTGCCGCCGTGTTTGCTCGACGATGCCTTTGCGGGCATCGATGAGGATCAGCGCCAGGTCGGCGGTAGAGGCGCCGGTCACCATATTGCGGGTGTACTGGCTGTGTCCTGGGGTGTCGGCGATGATGAACGTGCGTTTCGGGGTGGCGAAATAGCGGTGTGCGACATCGATGGTGATGCCTTGCTCGCGTTCGGCGCGCAGGCCGTCGGTGAGCAGTGCGAGGTCGGTGTGCTCGTGGCCGCGGTCGGCGCTGGTGCGTGCGACAGCCTCGAGTTGGTCTTCGAAGATTGCTTTCGAGTCGAACAGCAGTCGCCCGATCAGGGTCGATTTGCCATCATCGACACTTCCGGCGGTGGCCAGGCGCAGCATCTGCGACATCAGAAATACCCCTCTTTCTTGCGGTCTTCCATTCCGGATTCGGAGATTCGGTCGTCGGCTCGGGTTGCTCCGCGTTCGGTGAGCCGGGTCGCGGCGATCTCGGCGATCACGTCCTCGACAGTGGTCGCGGCCGATTCGACGCAGCCGGTGCAGGTGGCATCGCCGACGGTGCGGAATCGCACCAGTTCGCTGTAGGGAGTTTCGTTGGGCAGCAGGGCCAGGTGCTCGGTGTGCGCGAGCAGCATTCCGTCGCGGGCGACGACATCGCGGTGGTGGGCGTAGTAGAGCGAGGGCAGTTCGATCTGCTCGTCGGCGATGTACTGCCAGATGTCGAGCTCGGTCCAGTTCGACAGCGGGAACACACGGATGTGTTCGCCGCGGCGATGACGTCCGTTGTACTGCTTCCACAGCTCGGGGCGCTGGTTCTTGGGATCCCATTGCCCGAACTCGTCGCGGAAACTGAAGATTCGTTCCTTGGCCCGGGCCTTTTCCTCGTCACGTCTGGCACCGCCGAACGCCGCGTTGAAGCCCCCCTGGTTGAGGGCACGTAGCAGCGCGGCGGTCTGCAACCGGTTACGGCTGGCGCGGGGGCCGGTCTCTTCGACCACTCGGCCGGCATCGATCTCGTCTTGGACGCTGGCGATGAGCAGGCGCAGTCCGTGGATGGCGACCATGCGATCGCGGAAGTCGATGACTTCCTCGAAGTTGTGGCCGGTATCGACGTGCATGACGGGGAACGGGACCGGCGCGGGCCAGAACGCCTTCATGGCCAGGTGCAGCATGACCACGGAGTCCTTACCACCGGAGAACAGCAGGACCGGGCGTTCGAGGGTGGCGGCGACTTCGCGGAAGATGTGGACCGCTTCTGCTTCCAGAGACTGCAGGTGTGTGAGTTCGTAGGCAGGGACGGTGGGGGATTTCACGGGCGGCTCCTCCTGACAGACCCCGCATGATGTTCCATATATGGAATGGACTGTTCGATATGGGGAATACGGCGAAGGTATGAGCCGGGTCACCGCCCGTCCATCCGGGTTCCCTGTCAGTGGGACGGCGCTGGACGTCGGTTCAGCAGTCGGGAGAATCGGTCCGCGACCGCTCGATCTCCTGCTCGGGCATCCGCGCATGCTGCGGCGAGCTGCTGGGATCATTGCTCGTGCCAACGCTTCTCGCCGTGCGCGAAAGGGTTGTCCCGTGCGCGACGCACATCAGCGACCGGCCTGATCGGGGACGCATCGATGGTCGGCTCGGTGAAATCAGGTGTCAGTGCGGTGATCTCTGTGCGTGCGGCATCGTGGCCTGTCGCGGTGCGGCAAATTGCGCTGCTTGTTCTGTTTGTCGGAGTGTCGCCGATTGTGTTGTGGCAGTGACCTGGTCACTCCATGGCAAGCGCCCGCAACTGTCCGAAAATCCTGTAAACCCGGCAGGGCTTACATTTTCGGCAAGCCCGAGCACCCTCTCTAAGACCAGCTGACCTGCTGGTTTCCTGCCTGCATGCGGATGTTGCCCGGAATGGTCGCGAGCCGGGCCGCAGGGTTGTTGGCAAGCGCCATCAGAGGATTGGCGCCCATGGGCAAGTTGATCTTTCGCCGTCGTCGGCGGGTTGTCTCACCGTGAGTTCGATGTTGTGGTGAACGGATCCCGGCCGCCTGCTTCGTTGGTGATGCGGTCGGCGGCTTCGCGGAGCGCCGCGCCCAGGGTGATGATCTCCGGGTTGGCGACAACTCGGTCGACGTACATGTTGAGTACCAGCATCTGGCGTGCGTCGGCGTCGAATACCGGGGCGGCGATTAGGCCGACGCGGTGCGAGCCGGCGGAATCACCGAGTGCGTCGGCGAAATAGCTGCGGTCTCTCAGGCCGGAGACCATTTCGCCGAGCAGATACCGTACGTCGGCGGGAAGGTCGCGTGCGCCGATGCCGGCCATGAGCGTGTGCAGCCGCATCGCTTCCTTGGTTGTGCCTTCGACGAGATAGCCGGTGGCACGGCAGTCCGCGGCGACGCGGCGTAGGTGGTCGCGGTCGAGGTCGACCGGCAGTGCGGGTTCCCGGGCGAGCCACCGGTCGAGGTCTTCGTCGGGTTCCCATAGCACGTACATCAGGCCGACCGGGGGAGCGAACGGATAGGTCTGACCGATGCTCGCGGGCGCGGACATGCCTGGGGGAGAGACGATGTCGATGACGACGATCTGGTCCCCGATCACCGCGGACGCGGTGAAGATCGTGCCGAACCGGGCACTGAGCGTCTCGAGTTCCTGATGGACCAGCGGTGAAGCCGGCAGGTCACGGCGAGCGGCGCGACCCGCGGCGATCAGCGCCGGACCGAGTCCGTAGGTCTTGGATTGCGGCTCACGCGTCAGGTAACCGGCGGCGACCAGCTCGGTGAGGATGCCCAGGCAGGTGGGCTTGCTGATGGCGCAGCGCCGCGACAGCTCGGCCAATCCGAATCGCCGGCCCTGATGGGCGACCAGGAAGTCGAGTACGCGCACGACGCGTGCTGTGGGTGGCGAGGTGCGTTCGAGCGTGTCCTGCCCGGCGGTTGTCGATGACGCGCTCTGGCTCATGAGCGGTAATCCCTTCGTTGCGGTGTCGCCGGCGGCGCGGGTCTCGCACCTTGTCGAGTCATTCCATATTTCGAATGGAGTCGGGGTGGTGAGCGGGAGTCCCACCGACCGGGACAGACCCCGATCATCGATTCCCCGGTCATGCTTCACTGTCGTCCGCATCACAATTCTACCCCTCTGTTCCATATTTCGAACAATCGAAGGGCTTCGATGGTCACCACCGCATTCGCCGCCGATATCGCCGCGGCCGAAGAACTCATCAAGACCGCACCCCATGTCCGGACCGAGCAGGACCTCAACGAGGGCTACCAGTACCTGGCGGGGAGCATCCTGGCGACCCTGCACGCCGCGTGGGCGTCCGAACTCGCCTCGCCGATGTTCATCACCGGGGCCGGGCCGTTCACCAAACAGGGTCTCGACAACCCCGACACGCTGTACTTCTCGGCGGGAATCAGCGACGACACCGAATACGTGGTGACCGGACAGCGCGGCACCACAACCGATCTCAGCTTCCAGATCCTCGCCGGCGAATACACCGACACCGAGGTCCCCGCCAGCGTCGCCGCGTTCGACGACCGCGATCTGGTGATCGCGGCGGACGGTTCCTTCGAGATCCGTTTCGGCCCCGAACCGGCCGCGGGGCGAAGCAACTACATCACCCTCGCACCCGGCTCCAGCCAACTGCTGGTTCGTGAGGTCTACAGCGACTGGTCCGAGCAGCGCGGCATCATCAGCATCCGCCGCGCCGACACCGCCGGCTCGCCGATTCCCGCACTGACCTCGCGCTCGGTCCAGCACCGATTCGCCGCGGCCGGTTCGGCGCTGGTGACCCGGATCCGCACGTGGCTGCAGTTTCCGCAGTGGTTCTATCTGAACCTGCCGGTGAACACGTTGACCGAACCGCGGCTGACCCCCGGTGGGTTGGCCACGCAGTATTCCTCGGTGGGGCATTACGATCTCGCCGACGACGAGGCCCTGATCATCACCGTTCCGAAGTCCGAAGCCCCTTATCAGGGATTCCAGCTCGGCAGCCTGTGGTATCTGTCGCTGGACTACATCAATCACCAGACATCACTGACCACCGACCAGGCCGGCACCGATCCCGACGGCTACATCCGGCTCGTGGTCAGTCGAGCCAACCCCGGCATCGCCAACTGGCTCGAGACCCTCGGCCATACCCGCGGATATCTGCAGTTCCGGTGGCAACGACTCGCGCGTGCGCTCACCGTCGCCGACGGGCCGACCACCGAGATCGTCAACGTCGCGGACCTGCCCTCGACGCTGCCCTATTTCGAGCACAACCAGGTGACCGACGCGCAGTTCGCCTCCCGCATCGCTGCCCGCCAGGCCGCCTTCGCCACCCGGATGCTCGGGTGAGCGCCATGGCAGGACTGCTGCAAGACAAAGTGGTGGTGGTGTCGGGAGTCGGCCCTGGCCTGGGCCGATCGATCGCGGTGCGCAGCGCCCGCGCCGGCGCCGACGTGGTCCTGGTCGCGCGAACCGAAGCGAAACTGGCCCAGGTCGCCCGAGAAGTGACCACCCTGGGCCGGCGGGCGGTGACCGTCGCGGCCGACATCACCGATCCGGCCTCGGCGGAAACGGTGGTGACCGCGGCCACCAGGGCCTTCGGACAGATCGACACCCTGGTCAACAACGCGTTCCTCAAGCCTTCGATGGCCGACTTCGCCCACACCGACCATCAGAGCATCCGCGACGGCATCGAACTGTCGGTGATCGGCGCACTGCGCATGAGCCAACGGTGCACCGCCGCACTCGCCGCGACGGGCGGATCGATCGTGATGGTCAACTCCATGGTCGTCCGTCATTCCGACCCCATCTACGGCAGCTACAAAGTCGCCAAGAGCGCGCTGCTGGCCATGTCGCAATCGCTGTCGAGCGAACTCGGGCCGCAGGGAATCCGAGTCAATACCGTTGCCCCGGGCTATATCTGGGCCGATTCGCTCGAGGACTACTTCCGCGCCCTCGCGCAGGAGAACGACAGCTCCGTCGAACAGGTCTACCAGGCCACCGCGGCCAGGACCGATCTGCGGCGGCTGCCGGAGCCCGACCAGATCGCCGACTCGATCGTTTTCCTCGCCTCCGACATGGCCGCCGCGGTCACCGGCCAGTGCCTCGACGTCAACTGCGGCGAATACCACCACTGAAAGGACCGACGATGCACACATCCAGTGCCGTCGCCACCGCCGGCGAACTCCACGACATCGTCACCGGCACTACCGGACTCACCGATTTCGGTGCCGACGACTACCACGAAGCTCTGCACATCCTGCTCGATTCCTACCGGCACGAGGCCCGGCTCACACCCCAGGGCGCCGCCGTCGCGCAAGACGCCGTCTGCGGGGCGCTGACCGCCCGCGCGCTGGCCGAGGCCGCGTGGAAACGACACCCCGAACACGCCGAGGTCGAGATCGACCGACCGATCTTTGTCACCGGACTCCCCAGAACGGGGACCACGGCGTTGCACCGCCTGCTGACCGCTGATCCTGCCCACCAGGGTCTCGAGATGTGGCTGACCGAACGGCCGCAGCCACGTCCACCCCGCGAACGGTGGGCATCGAACACCGACTTCGGGCCCGTCGACGCGAAGTACCGGGCACACCGCGCCACTCACCCCGACATCATGGGGATGCACTTTCTCGACGCGGGCGAGGTCGAAGAATGCTGGCGCCTGCTGCACCAGTCGATGCAGTCGATTTCCTTCGAATGCCTGTCCTACATCCCGTCCTACTCGGCGTGGCTGGCCACGCAGGACTGGACCACCACCTACCGGCGCCATCGCCGCAACCTCCAACTGATCGGCGCAAACGACCCCCACCGGCGGTGGGTGCTCAAGAACCCCAGCCACATCTTCGCCCTCGAGGAGATCATGCGGGTCTACCCCGACGCGCTGATCATCCACACCCACCGCACCCCCGGCCAGGCGATCGCATCGATGTGCAGCGTCAATGCCGAAGCGACAAAAGGCCTGTCCGAGGCATTCGATCCGCCCACCATCGGTCGGACCCAGCTCGATCTCTGGTCCCGGGGACTGGCCGCGTTCACCCGTGCTCGCAGCGCCTACGACCCTCGGCGGTTCTTCGATGTGGACTACACAGATTTCGTCGCCGACCCCATGGGCACCGTGGCACGCATCTACAACCATTTCGAACTCGAACTGACCGAGCCGGCGTGGTCGGCAATCCAGACGATGCACGACACCAGTCGCCGCGGCGACCGCAAACCAGCACATAGCTACAGCTTGGCCGACTTCGGCCTGACCGACGCTCAGGTCGGCGAGAGATTCGCACTCCACTGATCGCCGATCCGGAGCAGTTGCCCGGCCGGCCCCGCGCACGGTGGTCGGCCGGCCGGGCAGAGCGGTGGTCGGGAACCGGATTCCGGTCGCGATGAGAACGTGATCCGATCCCGCTCAGTGACACCGGACCACTCACCACGCCGCGGGCTGTGTGTACAGCGGCCAGCTCGGTTGGTCTGCCGCCGCAGCAGTGGACGCCCTACAACCGCACCAACACCTTCGATTGCGGGTTGCTTCCGGGCTCCGCGGCACCTACCTCGGCAGTGCCGCAATCCTCGGCGGCGCTGCCCCCGGCAGTGCCGCCACCGGAAAACGTTGTGCCGTCGGCCCAACAATCACTGCCCGCACTGACCCTCGGTGCACCCGCGACATCGCCCGCCGCGCAGTCGAATCCGCCTTCGCACCAGAATCTGTGGATCTGGATCGGGATCGGCGTGATCGTGGTCATCGCGATCGGCGGCGGGGTGGCCTGGTATCTCCTCGCCGAGGAGGCGCCCGCTATCGGAGCCGCCGCGGCCCCGGCGGCGTTGCCGGCCGCTACCGTGCCCTCCGGACTGACGTGGAGTTCGCTGATCGGCGATGCCGCCGAGGCACAACGACTCCTGGAGGCCGCCTACGACATCGCCAAGGGGCCGAGCTGAACCCACTGCAATACCAGATCGCCCAGGCGCTGCGGGCGCTGAGGGCCGGGACATTGACGCCCGCGATGTACGAACTGCTGCGTAGGAACGGGTATTTGCCCTGGTCCGAAAAGGCTGTGCCCGGCAGATCCGTTGCCCATTGGTCTTGCTGACCGAGGAGTTGAGGCCCGGGGGGACACAGCGCTGGCCAAGCTGACCACCAACCTCTACGACAACACATTTTCTGGACAGGCAGATCCTTTGTCCGACTGCTGATTCCGTTTCGAACTGCGAGTGTCGGTAAAACGATCGTTTTAGAGACAAGGAGAAGGGTGCGCCCGCCAACGCCGGTCCACTGTCACAAATTATGAAAAGCCAACACTTCATAGTTGGGGGCGTTAGTGTTCGCTTGTCCTCGCGCAGGTGCGGGGTGAACGACCGGGAGGGACAAATGACACTGAGCCATATTCTGACTCGAATCGGCTGGGCTGCAGGTGGATTGGCGGTCGCGAGCGCGACCGTGATCGGGTCGGCGGGATCGGCTGCGGCGGACTCGGGCCTGACGATCCAAGGAAGCCCGATGCCCGTGCAGGTGGGCGGAACCTACCAGGTGGTGGACGATGTGCTGAGCACGTCGGGGGAAACGACATACGTCGGTTCGTCGAACCCGCTCGCCCACCCCAATTCGATCTACCTCTACGACAACGGTCAATGCGTCCTGCACGACATGATCGGGGCGAATGGCACCGGCATCAAGGTGTTGAACTGGACACCGACGTCCGCCGGCACGCACACACTGCAGGTCAGGGAGGACTGGTCGGTGAAGACTCTGACGGTCACCGTCGAACCCGCCCCGCCCGGCACCACGATCCCGACTCCCACCTCGAGCGGCTGCGGCGACACCGGCAGTTTCGGCTCCTGAGCCACCGGCTATCGGCCCGAACCCCGGCTTCGAACCGGGTGTTCGGTGCCCGTTGTGCGGTGCACGCAACTACCTCGAGCGCTTCGACGCCGAAGACGGCACGATTGTCTACGAGCAGATCGAAGGCCGCCCGTACCTCTGATACCACCCGAGCAGTTCACGCACCCGCCGGCCCTCGTTGATGAACGGGCTTTCGAACACCGATTCATGCACAGACGCGAACGTGCAGGACGGGGCCGATCGCGTTCGTTCGATCATCGTTTTCCGAACAGCTGCATGCCAGTGCCGGAACAGCGCAGTGACCGAAATGGCCGTTTGGGTGTGAGCCGGGACTCATACTTGTTCGGCCGGGTTCTCACGACCAAAGTCGGCGTGGCTCAACGTCATCCGGCCAGCGTTCGCGCCGCTGATTCCTTGTTCGAGGGCACACAACCGAGGGAGGCGCAAGTGAGCGAGATCGACTTGGAAGGCTTGGAAGGCGACGGCGAGGACGTGTTCGTGCCGTTGTCGGAGATGGGCGGGGACGAGCCCGATGAACCCGACCCATCTCGTGCGGCGCTGGCCAGGATCTACAACGATCTGCCGGCCAGCATCACGATCCTCCGGCACGCCGACGGCGCCTACCGCAACATCTACCTGGTGGGCCCCGGCGCTACCAGCCCCGATTTCTGGACGACCGACGTTCTGTACCTGGCGCATACCGCCAGCTCCAAGGCCCTGATGACGTTCGGCGGCGGCTGGACTTACCACAGCATGTTCAGGCGGAGTCTGCCGCCCGGTACAACCAACTACAGCCACGTGATTCGCTCCGCGTCATCGGCGACTGACGGAAACGAGGTCGAGCAGGCCGGTGACGGTGCGCTCGACCGATGAGGGTTTGAGGCAGCGGCGTAGCCATCTCGGTGTCCGTAACGACCTCATCATCGGTCGGCCACGATCGGGCACCGACCGGTTGAGAAGGCCGACCTGTTGGTGTGCGCTGAGATGTCGGCCCAGCACACAACCCCGACGCCTGAGCCGATACGAGGGCCGCGCCCCACATGCCCACCGGGACGCTGGGGCGAGACCCCTTGTCCACCCGGGGGAGACACCCTTGGGTGGTCGTCGAATCGATTTCGCTCGGCCAAGGCATGAACCATCTGTGTCGGTCGCCCGAGGGGACCGGCGCGGGAGAACGTTCAGCGCGCCCGGTGTCCGCCAGGTGCGCAACGACAACTCGGAAGGGTGGGTTCAGTGAAGCCGAAACAGCAGACCGCGATGGGCGCTAGCGGTGGCGCGGGAGTCGCACCGCAGGACGTGGAGAACCCCGGCTACGAGGAACCGGAGGTACCGCAGCCGGAACTCTCCGCGTACACCGGCTACATCCACTTCCGCGGACCCAACAACGTCAAGTCCGAACTGCTGGGATTCCAGCCGTTTCTCCTGTACTGGTGCATGCGCGGCGGCTCGGACTTCTACCCGGTCGGGTTGTGGGACAACCGCGACTTCAGCCCGAAGGTCGAGGTCAGCAAGAACGACATCCTCCAGATCCGCTTCGCGACGAAGAGCGGGCAGCCGCTCAAGGCCTCCGATCTCAGCTCCAACAGCGGGCCGCCTTCTCACCCGGCGATCCCGATGGAGTGGAGGCGGGGTACGGGTTCCTGGATGCGGCCCTCGCAGCGAAAAGGGCAGGACTACTACATCGCGGTGGTCAACCCGGACAACAACAGCAGTGCGTGGCCGATGCACGGAGTTCGCACCTGCCACGCCTACGACGACGGCATTCGGTTCGGCCTGTGGATGGACATCGGCGGCAAGGGCGACGCCTGGATCTCCGACGAGGACAACACCGGCAGCATCAGGATGCAAACCCCAGAAGCACGCCGGGCCTACCTGGTAGCGATCCGACACGGGACCGGCGACGACCCGTTCGGCTCGCAGACCGTGTTCCGCAAACGCGCCTGGTCCGACCTCATCGGCTGACCCAGGTCGACCACCGGATCCCCTCGGTAAAACCCAGACACCGAGGGGATCGCGGTCGAATCGACCCTCGACCGGGGGGACGGTCTCGGCCCCTGCCGGTTCGGACAATCGCTTCCGAAGCACTTCGTTTGCCGCCCATGCTCCGTCATCCGGCGCTACCCCTTCTTCACCGGGGGCCAGAACCCGCAGGGACTTAGTAACCAACTGCCGATGGGAGTTCGCGATGTCCTCGATACCGGCCGACCTCAAATACACCGACGATCACGAGTGGGTCCGGACCGAGTCCGATGGCCGTCTGACTGTCGGAATCACCGATCATGCACAACATGTGCTCGGCCATTTCGTGCTCCTCGATTTGCCTGCGGTTGGCAAGCGGGTCGCAGCAGGTGACGCCGTCGGCATGGTGGAATCGGTCGTCACAGCCACCGAGATCTACACGCCGGCCAGTGGCGAGGTTGTCGAGATCAACTCCGACGCTGTGGACGCCCCGGAAGAAGTCAACAGCGATCCCTATGGGGTGTGGTTGTTCCGGATCAAACTGAACGGCGGGGTCCTGGCCGACAACCTGCTCGACGCCGCCGCGTACAAGAAACTCGTGAGCTGACATCAGGTTCGAACCGCGCGGACGATCTGGTCGAACATCCGCTATGCGCATAATGCGCGGTTCGAATCAGGTGTCGGTCGGCCTCCCGGGCAGGCCGCGGCGCTAGCGGCCATCGCCCGGACCCAGGCCCGGACGCCCATCCCACAGCGTCCGGGCCGCCCAGCTTCCCGTCATCGGGTGATCATCGATCGGCTCGAACGTAGCCTTCCGTTGACCTTGAATGCCTACGCTGGCGCACGTCGGCCCCCTTCCGTTGTGACACAGACCCCTCGGCATCGTCCATTGGGCCTTCGTGGCATTCCTCGCGCGCGGTCGACCTCGGCGTACACCGCCGCCGCGAGTTGCGAATCCAGCCCGCCCGGCGAGACCGGGCGTCGGGCAGGGATTCGGAGGTGCGCCATGACAGCAACCCCACGCGAACCACGCGGTGACAGACACGCTCACCGGCCGGGCAAGCGGCATACGACGCCACCTGCCATCACCAGCGGTTCCGATGACGATGTGCCAGTGGTGCGCTGGCCGGAGCCGAGTCGGCTCGAATCGTGGTGGCACGCCGTCATGCATCCCGCCGGCGAGCCACCCACACCCACATGACCAGAACCGGCTCGATCGGCACATAGCGACACCCCCACCTCAGTCCTGATACGGCTTCGGCGTGCCTACCGCATCAAAAGCCGAGAACCTATCGTTTCTCGAACAGGATGTGGGGGTGTTAGCCGGCGCCCGCAGCTCTCGGCCCATCCGGTCCGACGTAACTCTGCTATCGCGCTCCTGACGTCGCTCCAGACCATCTCATCTTTCCTGGGCCGAGCCCTGTTGGGATTGCGAGTGTTGCGCGTCGTAGCGCTGCCGCGCGAGTACCACGTCGGGCGAGTGCTTCAGGATGGTGGACAGCAGCGCGGCGAGGGAGTCGACGACTTCTTCGCCGATCGGGGTCAGGCTGTACTCGACGTGGGAGGGAACGGCGCGCACGAGGTTGCGGTCCACCACCCCGTCGCGCTCGAGCAGTTTGAGCGTCTGCGACAGCCTGCGTTCGCTGACGCCGCCCACCGCGCGTTTGAGCTCGTTGTAGCGCAGGGTGCCGTCCTGCAGGGCGAGCAGGATCAACAGCGACCACGTCTCGGCGATCGTCTGGAAGGCTGCCCGCACCGTACTCGCCCGCTCGAGCACCTCACGTGCTTGCACCCGGCGTCCCGGCCGCATGTCATCCATCACACCCGCAGTCCTTCCACAGAGTAACGCCTACTCTCGTATCGAGAGTACTCCCAATATGAGAGCAATAGGAAGGGAACGACAGCGTTGCGTATCGAGGCATCTCCAGAGTTCTTCCACCACGTGATCTCGACCCCCACCAACTGGGTCGAAATGAACCCGGCGTGCATCGGCGTCGAACACACCCGGCAGGGGCGCGTGCTGACCGGCAGGCCCGCGGAGACCGGCGATCTCGTCACCCAGTACGTACTCGTCGGCAGCAGCGACACAGTGACCACCTCACATTGGGAAGTGACCGCGTCGCACCCTGGACGGGAGTTCGCGATCAGCGACCGCGCCGCAGGGGCCCACGTCGCGTGGAACCTCACCGAAAACGGCGGGGCGACCGAGGCGGTACGGGAAAGCAGCGCAGGCTCCGACGTCGACCAGTACGCACTCGACGCGGCACGGGGTCTGGCCGAGCGCAGATGGCGAGAGCTGGGATCGGTGATCGCGCGCGATCGCGGCACCGGCGCGCTCAGCGACTACTACACCGAGACCAACGAGCAGGTGGTCGGCGACGGCGAGACCCGGGGAGCGCACACCGCGATGCGTGTCCACGTGCATCCGGAGGCGGCGCCCCCGTTGCATGTGCACACTCGCGAGGACGAAGCCTGGATCGTGCTCTCCGGTGCCGTGCGGTTCTGGTTCGGCGGCCGCACCATCGACACCTGCGAGACGATCGACGTCGAAGCCGGCGCATACGCGTTCGGCCCGCGCTTCGTACCGCACACCTTCAGGACCCTCGCCGATTCGAGCGAGGTGATCATCACCAACACCCCGGGCAAGGTCGAGGGGTACTTCCTTTCGATCGGCGCTGGTGACTCCCGCGACGACGCAGCACACCAGGACCTGTTCAATAGGTACGGCCTCGTCGTGTTCACCGACCAACTACCGCCGCAGTGATCACGGTGTCCGACACGACTGCCGCCGGCCAACCGACAGTCAGCCAACCCTCAGGGACGCCGAGCAGCGGCGCGTCGAGGCCGTGACCCAAGCCCGTGCCGTCGGCGCCTCCTGGGAAGCAATCGCCCAGGCCGCGAACATCACCACTCGCCAGTCCGCTCACGAACGCTGGTCAAAGATCACCCGCTGATCGTTTTCCGAACAGGCAGACCTCCCCTGAATCCTGTCAGGAAAGCCTGACGCTATGATATGATGTCAGGAAGTCCTTACATCACCTGGGAGGGGTCATGGGGCGGCAGACCGAGGACGGGCGCCACGAGGGCTATGTCGCGTTCGTCTTCGCCGATGGCATGTCTGGCGGCTCGTACTCCGCCGGCACGGCGATCGCGACCAAAGGGCCGGACGGCAAGCAGCTCGACTACGCCGACTGGCAGCACCGCCCCGAGGCCGAGGTGATCGGCTGGCGCGCGACCTGTTCGGACTGTTCCGGCATGACCACCCGCGGCAGCACCCACTGGCAGGGCCCGCTGTGGAAGCGGGCACAGACCCCGGCGGCGCAGAATCTCGACGAACTCCGGATCTACTCGGACAAGGCCAGGCTGCCCGAGGAGATCGAGGACCTGATCCTGGACGCCTGGGAGGAGCACATCGCACCCACCCTGGGCACCTATCCGGTGGAGCTGGCCGCGAACGAGGTGGCCGAGGCGCAGACCCGCCTCACCGAAGCCGTGCTGGCGGCACGTGCGCAGGGCGCGTCCTGGGACGCGATCGGCAAGGCCGCGGGCATGACCCGCCAATCCGCACACGAACGGTGGTCCCGGCTCACCCGCTGACGGTCAGGAGCCGCGACATTATGGCCGACCTGCCGCCGCCGATACTGACCGTCCGTCCGTGGGCGATGGTCTCCTGGGAGCAGCACCGCCCGGGTGGCTGCCGATGCGTGTGCGCGTTCTACCACCCTGGTGACGGGGCGTCGACCTGCCTTGCCGCGGCCGAGCCGGGCCTGCTGATCCGAGTCGAAGCTGACGGCGAAACGATAGGACCGCTGACCCAGTGCCGCCGTTGCTACGACGCGATCGCAGATCACCAACCACGGTGAGTCGGTCCGCCAACTGATCGTTTTCCGAACATCCAACGGCTGTGCCCAGCCCCGACATCTCCGGTCTGACAGTTGGGAGACCGCCAGGCCCGAATGCGATCAGGCGCCCTCCGATACGACGGTGAGCATCGCGCCATCGGTGCCCTGCTCACCGGCATCGGATTGGGCGGTGGGCGCTTGGGGAGCGGCGCGCCGGTGCATCCTCTGGATCGACGTCACCACGGCGTGGGTCTTCTTCGGCGACAGACCGATGATGATCTCCTGAGCGATCTGCGGTGCCAAGCTCGACAGCAGCGCGGCGGCCTTGTCGGTGTCCATCGCCTCGAAGATGGCGGCGGCCGGGCCTTCGTCCTGGTCCTCGACGACCAGGTAGATATCGCCGAACCGCCGGCGGACCCTGAGGTCGGGCCGGGACCGGTTGTACTCGGCGAGCACCCACGCGTCGGTCCAGGACTGGGCCGAGCGCCACGGCAGGTCGCCGCCGTGGTCGCGGTAGATCTTGGTGGCCTCGGCGAGCATGACGTGGACGAGTCGCCGATACAGCGTGAGGTTGTTCGGGACCCGATTGCCGTTGAACACATCGCTCAGCGCCGTCACCGAGTAACAGTCGTGGCCACCGACAGCCATCCCCCTGCACAGAGGGCGCAGCCCCGGGTTGCCGATCGCGAGCTTGAGCCGGTTCAGTTCGAGGCGCAGATCATCGAAGGTCTGCACCGTGTCCGGGCGGGGATGCCACTGTCCGGGTTCGGCGAGGTCGGGCGTGACCGGCCGCAGCTTGCCGCGCCCGGCTGGCCCGGCCACGGTGGCGGTGCCGCCCACCGTCATCACGGCCTCGCCGACCTTGCACAACAGCCGGGTGCTCGCCAACTGCGTCTCATCCCAGAACCCGCGCCATTGCTGGACTTTCGAGTCCTCGTCGACGCCGCAGGCGGTGATGTAGGCGGCCGTGACCTCCCAGGTCGGGAAGTCGCGGCCATTGGCGGCCTGCGCCAGAGTGGAACGCCGGACGAAGACCATGGCCTCCATCTCGCGATACGTCAGGCCCGCGTCGCCCCTGAGCTTGCGAAGCGCGGTGGCGAACTTGCCGATCGGTCCGGTGTCGGTGATCGGCTTCTCGTTCCTGCCCATCGCATTGCCCTCACGAACCCGCAGCGGGCAGGCTCTGCGCCGGCACCGTCGGCGCAGAGCCGCGGCCGCCGCGCAGGAAATGCAGCACGCCGAGCGCGGTGCCGCTGAGCGTGGCCGGAACACCCACCGCGACAAGCGGATTCACTCCATGCAGGACGAGGAACCCGACGAACACGGCGAAGAGCGTGAATACGAACACGTAGCCTGGCGAACCACCACCACGTGGGCAGGCAGTTCGTCTCGCTACTGGGATAGACCCTCGGGGACCCCATGAAAGGACACCCACTTCCTTGTCGGACCGGTAGCGGGGTTCTTCCGGGTGGCCGCCCAGTACATCGCCCGCCGTGACGTTGCCATCGTCGCCCGCCCCACGTATGTGCGGGTAGCGGAAATTGACGGTGATTGTGTCCGCCGCGTGTGCTGGACATTCGCTTTGTCCATTGTCCATTCGACAACCCGGACAACCCCGAAGAACCACAGGTCCGAGCTCGGCTGTCCAACATTGTTCCGATGTTGTCCGAGGTCGTTGCCGCCCCTGTCGCCGCGAGGCCGGCGCGGTCATCCTGAGTGCGTCGTCCTCGATGGGCGGCGGGGCTATGCGTCGGACCGGATGTGATGGCCCCAACCTCGGGATTTCCGTGGCCGCGGGAACCCAGTCGATCCGGGCAGCAGTTGGAGGTGAAATCCCATGCGGCACAAATGCCTACTGCTGGGTGCCTCCCTCGCTTCCGTCAATGCCGGCCTCCTTGCGCAGGATTGGCGACCAACGACCGCGCTCGGAACACCTCCACGAGCCCTACGGCACCTATCCGCAGGGCTCGAGGCAGCGCGATCGTTGGCCCGGCTCGACGTTAACCAGCCCCCACCAGCCTCGGTAGATCCCTGGACGCGACAGCACGAGCCCACACCTATGCAGGACACTCACTGCACCAAACCGTCGCGTCGTCGGCGGGGTCGTGGTAGCGGGGTGGATCGTTTTCCGCGCGGCGAGAGGCAGTTTCGGCCGACCGCTGGGTTCAATCCCCATGCCGGAGGAGTTTGACGCCGAAGTCTGTAGTGAGCAGGCGAAGCGCGCCGGGCTCGCCGAAGAAATAGAAGTTTCTCAGTTCGAGGTCGTACGGATCGCAGCCGTCGCTCTCATCGGTGTCGATGCTGTCCCACACATGCGGCGGCACGTCCAGATCGTCAATTCCCTCAACGAACGCCATCAGGTCGAAATACTTGCCACGCAGTTCGATTGGCCACCGTTGAGGCTCGTTATTGCACTGGAACAGAAGGCACATGTCGAACTCGTCGTCAGGACCGAGTTCGACATCGGTGATGGTCAGCAGGCCGCCGGTGCACTGTGCGGCGTCCTGCAGCACTGCCTGGTAGGCATCGGCCTCCGCGCCCGGGGTCACGCCGTCGTCGGTACCTACACCGAATCCGACTCCGAGTTGCTCCATCAGGCTCACCAATGCGTGGGGCAGCGACTCGCACGAGTCGAGCAACGCCAGGTCCAGTTCGTCACCGAGTCGGTACTCTTCGGTCACCTCGGCGACCTGGTCGGAGGTCGCCAGTCCGAGTTGGAGGATTCGGTCGAGGGCCTGCCCTGTGGTCCATCGAGCTGCTGCCGGCGCCATCGGATCTCCTTGCCTGATTGCTTGCGGGCAGCATAACGTCCACCGGTCGATCAGCTCGTCCTCGTCCGGCTCCCTCATCACGCGCGAAAGCTACACCGCACCAACAGGTTCGCAATCCCGATTCACGCAGGCTTCATGTACCAGGTGACACGTTTCTTACCGACGCGTCCGCCGTGGGTTCAGCCGGACTGACGGAGTTTCACTGGTACCTCACGTGAGTTCGCGCCGTCAGCCCCGGATCGGCGGCGAGTTCGTCAGGGATCCATGCACTTTCGCGCGGGTGATCATTCCTCGGGTGGCTGTTCGAGTTCATCGCTGAGGAGATGCTCGGCGGCGGCCGCGTAGCGGGTCGCGGCGTGGTGGGAGATGCCGAAGACCAGTGACAGGTGCAGGGGGTCCGGGCCCGGCGGTGAGTGCTTCGTGCAGGATGCGGTCTTGTCGTATCCGCTGGACGGTGCAGCCGACCTGCTGCATGCGCAGGTTCACGAATATCTGGCTGATGGGGGTGGTGCCGAGTGCGGTCTTCGGGCTGATGAGCAGGTGCGGGTTGGGGGTGTGCGGCCAGGTGGCGTGGCGGTGGTCGAGCCAGCGTCGGATGGCTCGGTGGCCGATGTCGCCGAGACGCTGACGCCGCCCGGCGAGAGTGATGCGTCGGTTGGCGAGGTCGACATCGTCGAGTGCGAGATGGCGGATGGCTCCGGTGCGCGCGGCATTCTCCGCGGCCAAGGCGACGATGACCCGCCATGCCGGGTCGGTGACCAGTTCTTCGACGGCGCGTATCTCGTCGAAAGTCATTGGCAGCAGGTCTGATTCGGTGTCGCGGACTTTGAGCCCGGTGGTTGGGTTGGCGAAGACCAGGCCGCGTTTGTTGGCGAACCGGAACAGCGACCGCAGGGCCTTGATGGCGTTGGACCGTTGCGAACCGCGCAGCGGCTCGAGTGCTGCGGTGATGTCGGAGCGGGTGACCTCGCGCAGGTGGTCGTGGCGGATTGCCCATTGTTCGAGAAATGGTCGGGCGCAACTGAAGTAGACGTAGAGACTGCCCGGTGAGCGAGCCTGGGCGCGGTTGTCGCCATCGAGTAGAACGGTGAGCCAGTGCCGTGCTGGACCGGCGAATCCGGGGGCGAGATCGCGGGTGATGTGGTCGATCCAGGATCTGATCGCGGTGGCGGAATCGTCTTGGAGCAGCCCCAGATCGGCGAGCACTTCGGTCAATCGTGGCCGTGACACGTGCCGATGCGGTCGGGTCCGGACCTCGCTGAGCGGAACGGGCTCTCCGGCGGGCCGGTCCTGCAGCACCGTTGTCAGTCCATCGAGCACGCATCTGGTGGTCGAGGGGCTCCAGCCGCGAGCCTGGCCGAGCTCGTGGGCATGGTGGGCAGCCGATCGCAGGACGGGGTTCTCCGAACTCAACGCCGGATGTTGCCATCGTGGTGGGACGGACTGACCGAGTTTGCGCCGGTAGAGCGACGCCAACGCGGAACATGCTCTGCTGCAATAGATCATGTTCCGTCACCGTTTGTCCGGCAGTGGGGTGGCGCAGTATTGGCAGGTCACCTCGGTGGCAGCGACCTGCCCCCACGTCCGCGCGGCACGACCGGTCGGGCTTGCCCGACCGCCATGGAGGTATCCTCGGTGGCCGGTCGGGGCGCGGCGACGGTTTCCGGTTCGAGGATCAGCAGCTCATCGACCCGGCAGCCGAGGACGGCGCAGAAGACGTCGAGCTCTTCGAGTTTGACCACGTTGGGGCTGCCCGACCACAAGCCCGACATCTTGCCGGTGCTGATGACCAGGCCGCGGTCGGCGAGCATCCGCTGGAACTCGCTGGCCTTCCAGATGCCCCGATTCGCTGCGGCCAAGCGCAGATTCCATTTCATTGGGCGAGTCCTTTCCATCGGTCGGCGACCCGACGCTGTCCGGTCACCCAGGCGTCTTCGACATGGGTGGCATGGACGTGGATATACCGGGCCGTTGTCCCGGTCCAGGCGTGACCGAGCAATTCCTGAACAGCGAACAGATTCATCCCGGCCAGATAGAGCTGGGAAGCGCAGAAATGCCGCAGCACATGCGGTGTCAGCTTCCCCGACCACGCCGGCAGATGCCGATCGACCGCGTCGGCCAGAGCTCGACGGAACACATCCGCGGTCGCCCGCCCGGCGCTGCCATCGGCGTTGTTGCGTTCGGATGGGAACAGCGGCACCCCGTGACCGGCCGCGTCGATGTCGAATTGGCCGAGCACATCTTCGATGAACCAGCGCAGACTCCGGTCAGCACCGTTGATCAGCGGCACCAGCCGGGGTTTCGGCCCCTTGCGGCGAGATCCTTTGCCGTGACGGACATTCAGTTTCCCGAACCTCCCCAACTCCCAGCGCACGTCGTCCAGATCGAGCATGCGGGCCTCGTTGATGCGCAGCCCCACGTCGGCGGTCAGCCGCGCCACCGCGTAGTTGCGGGCGGTCGGGGCGAACTTGCGGCAGGTCGCCAGCTCCTCACGCCACCCAGCGAACAGCACATCGATCTCCTCGACCGTCGGCGGGATCCGCAACTGCGGATCCACCGCGGCCTGGGGCCGGTTGATCTCATCAAGCGGGCATTCGACAACCCGGCCGGTGAGGTTATGCAGCTCGACCTTGTGGCGCAGCTCCAGAAAGTGGAAGAACACCGTCAACGCGGCCGCGCGGCCGGTGCGCGTCGCGGGCTTCGCCTCCCGCAGCACCTTGCCGAAATAGGTGTCGGCGTCCTCGGGCTGCATCTCCCACAACGGCCGCCCGAACCAATCCCGCATCAGCTCAAGGTGATTCACGTCGTTGCGGATGGTCGAGTCGACCAGCCCTGCCGATGCCCGAGCCAACACGAACCCCGACAGCACATCGGTCTCGAAATCAGCGATCTCATCCTCGGTCGCCGGAGCACGGAACTCGCGCAGGTCCCGCACGGCCGACAACACCAACCCACGCCTCCTCGATTTCACTCTCCGTGAAGAACCTTCGGCAGCGCCGCGGCGCCGCTCGGCCGATCCAGCATCGGTCCCCAGCTGCGCGCCACCCTCGTCGAGCAACAGTGGGCGAGCTTGTCCTCGACAAGGGGCGATTGGTGTTCTCGTTGGTGCCGCGTTGCCACGGGCTTCGAGGTTTGGTAGCGCTGCCGGACGGCATCAAAGCCCACCAGGTCGCCCCGCACCCGACGAAATATCTGCTCAGCCTCCCGACACCGACCTCGGTGTGGTCACTCTCGTGCACGATGTACATCCTCGCGTGCTGTCGATGGGTTCCCCATTTGAGTAGCACGCCCGACGGAGACGACGTCGGGGGAGTAGCCGCGGTTATGGCACGTTAGCGTTCACGGACTTGTTCGTGCGGGCTCGCGCCACGATGCCACAGCACCAGGTCGGTGGGGTGGGCGTCGGTGGATGTGCTGACCAATTGGTACACATGGCGGGCGACGGTATCCGGTTCGAGCAGTTCTTCGCGCCGGTACGGCTGGCCCTCGGCAGCGACGATGCGGCGTTGCATCTCGGTGTCGACACGCCCCGGATAGACCGAGGTCACCCGCAGCAGCGGCTCCTCCTGCCGCAATGCGTCGGCGAAGGCGCGCACGGCAAATTTGCTGGCGGAGTAGGCGCTCCACCCGGGTGTGACCCGCCGCCCGACAATAGAATTGATCAGCACGACATGCCCGCCGGCCGCGCGCAACCCCGGCAGCAGAAGCCTGGTCAGTTCCGCGACGGCGATCACGTTGGTCTCCATGACGCCGCGCCAGTCTTGCCCCGACAACTCGTCCACCCGTCCGCTCGCGGCGACACCGGCGCTGTGGATGAGAACATCCAGCCGGTCGAACCCCACGGTGGCAGCCATCAGAGCCGGGTGGTCTGCGAGGTCGACCGGCCATGGTTGTGCGTCGGGCAATTCCCGGACTATCGGCGCCACCGACGCTGCGGTGCGCCCGCCGAGGTGGAGGTTGTACGTCGGCGCGAGCCTGCGGGCGATGGCCGCACCGATCCCGCGGCTGGCCCCGGTGATCAGGGCACGCCGCTGCTCAGGGCCCTGGTCACCCGACACGTCGACGCGAACGTCATTCATGGGTGATGACGATCTTGCCGAACCCCTGACCCGACCGGCAGTATCGCAGCGCCTCGGGCACCTCGTCGAACCCGAACGCCCGATCGATCACCGGACGCAGGCGATGCGCCTCGACCGCGCGGTTGAGGGCGAGGAAATGGGCGCGACTCCCGGTGGCCACACAACGCACGATCGCGCCGGACTTGAACAGGCTCGCCGGCTCGATCGGTTGCGCCCCCGCCGCGCCGGAGACCCAGTATCCGACAAAGGCGATCTCTCCTCGCGCCGCGACCGCCTGCAACGACTGTCCGAGCGGACCGGTGGCGTCGACCACCCGATCGGCGCCGCGATCACCGGTCAGCGCACGAACCTCCTGCCACCACTGCGTGTTTCGCCGATAGTCGATCACCGCGTCCGCGCCCAGTGCGGTGAGCTTGTCGGCCTTCTCCGCACTCGAGGTGGTCACCACGACCCGCGCACCCGCCAGCTTGGCGAACTGTAGTGCGAAGGTCGACACCGCACCGGACCCGAGAGTCAGCACTGTCTCACCGCTGTGCAGCGGCCGGCCCTCCGTGAGTGCGTTCCACGCGGTCACCGCGGACAACGGCAACGCCGCCGCCTCCGGATACGACAGGTGCTCGGGAATCGGGACAACGCCGTCCTCGCCCAGCACCGCGTATTCGGTGAGCATGCCATCGAGCATGGTGCCCAGCTGTGCCGCGTTGTCCCGGCTGAACGGGCCGTCGATCCACCGGGGGAACACCGCCCCCGCCACCCGGTCGCCGACAGCGACCCGGTTGACCCGGCTACCCACCGCGACGACCTCGCCCGTGCCCTCACAGCCCAGGACAACTCCGGGCCGGACCGGCAGCGGGTAGTCGCCCGCGACAACCTGCAGGTCACGGTAGCCCACCGAGTTCGCCGCGACTCTGACTACAACCTGATCCGGACCCGGCGTCGGTTCATCATGTTCGCGCAGCACTACACCATCGATACCCGCGCCTGGCGCGGTCAGCTGATAGCTCTTCATGACCACGATCCTGGGAGGACCGGACGTGATCGACAATTCCCGCGAGGGAATAGCTGCGCGACTGACAGAACGGTATATCTGATCACATGGACCCCACGCTGGGCGACCTGCTGCGGCACAGCCGGAAGGTCCGGAACTGGAGCCAGCTGGACCTGGCGGAACGCGGCGGGACGACGCAACGCCACCTGAGCTTCATCGAGAGCGGCCGCTCGCAGCCGGGCCGCGCGCTCGTAATCCGACTGGCGGACGCCCTCGCCATGACGCTGCGCGAACGCATCCACACTTTCGCGCAGCGGCAACGGGTCCGCGGTCCGCGGCAGCACACCGGTCTCAGCACTCGATTCTCCGCAGACCTCAACGACTTTCGACGCGAACGAACGATGTTGCATTGTCAGCCAGGTTTGTACGGTGCTCGCGGGACCGGCTGCGTCGCAGCCGCGTCTGATATCGCCGCACGGGCTGGCATCGACGACGACGGGGGAGAGGCATTCATCCGCACCGGTCGGTGGCGTAGTGGCGATTGCGGCGGCCAGGCCGAGCGCGGTAGTTGTTGTTCCCGCGCCTCCGGACCAGCCCAGCACAAGAATCGATAGCATTGCCGCGTGCACTGTGATGCTGGTTCCGCCGCGGAGCCTAACTATGTCGGTGGGGGATCCGGGTGGGGCTGGTCGTTCGATTCGTTCGGCGGCGGTGCGGGTTTCGTCAATGATCATGCAGCGGGGATGGGGATGGGCGCGAATCTCGGCAGGATGCCGAGGGTGGTGTCGTCGACTGCGTGAATGACTTGCATTCGGTTCGGGTGGTCGGCGGCGTGGCCATTCTTGTGCCACACCCGCGCGACGAGCTGGCCGACGGTGCGCGTGGTCAGATACAGCAGATGCGCGGCCGGGTCGGTGGCTGCCTCGAGCCGTTCGGCGTGGGACCGAAGAATGGTCGTCAACCGTGCAGGTGATTTCGGTGAGAGCTCGACTTCGACGATGACAGCGGCATTGTTCGGCTGCCACAACAGGCCGTCGGCCTGATGCGACGACGTGCGCCAGCTTTTCGCCACACAGGCCGCAGTCGCAGCGATGACCGGCGCCGGCCGGATCGTCCTGACCTCTTCGATCAGCGCCCGGATCGCCGTCCACCACCACACCCTGTACGCGGCGAGCAAGGCCGCCGTGTCGGCGATGGCGCTCAACCTGGCACCCGAGCTGGCCGAACGCGGCATCGCCATCAACGCCGTCGCCCCTGGGGGGAACGGCCACCGACATGGCCGCCAAGGCAACAGACAGCTACATTCATCCGGCCCTGGCCGGTCTGGATCGCGCGGCGGTGCTCGAGTCGAAGAACGCACTGCGCCGCTGGGCCGAACCCCACGAGATAGCCGCAGTGGTGGCGTTCCTACTCTCACAGGACGCCTCCTACCTCACCGGCGCCACCCTCGACGCCGCTGGCGGATGGATCTGACGTCACCCTTCTACGGCTAAGCAGAACGGGCTGTTGATCGTGTCGACCCTCGCCGATGTCGGCCGTCTGCAGCAGGACCGGATTCTCGACCTCGATGACCAGATCACCGTCATCGCCGAGGCGATCGGCAGTCTGAAACTGCTTGGGAAGCAGGAGTTCTGCCACTGAACTACATCGGCACCGTTCCTGGTATCGCAGGCCACGACGCAGCACACCATGTCGGGGCAGGAACCACGCCTCGCTGGCCTTCACATGCTGCGGTAACTGCAGCACCTGACTGTCCTGCATTCGTGGCCAGGGATAAGCAGTGAGCGGCAACGAGATTTAGTCGTCACGGGCGTCCGAATCGCGCAGCGGCCGGTGACCGTCGCCGAAGTCGGGCAGGTGGAAGGCGTAGCGCCCGTCCAGGCCGATGTGCTCGCGCACGAACGGTGAGAGCCGGGCGGCGTCCCCGTCGCGGACGGGGTAGTCCTGGGTGCGCAGCGCGTCCAAGGCGCGGTCCATCTAGCGGGAATTCCACAGTACGACGCAGTTCAGCACGAGTCCGAGGGAGGAGAGTTGGTCTTCGATGCCGTCGTGGTAGGCGCGATAGATTTCGCCCTTGCGGCCGTGGAAGATTCGCGCCGCCGGAGAGACTGACGACGCGAAACAGTCACCACGTCTATCTCCCCGATTCGTAGAGAATCATGCCTGCCAGTTCTGCGACGAACTCCACAGGCGTCAGAGTGTTTGGCTGTCCGCTTCCACCGGATGAGGTAGAAGTACTGCTCGGCCCGGCACGTCATCGTCCTCGACGAATGATCCGAAGGTCCCGGTGTAGGAGCGGATTCAATCAGGTACTGGATCGGGGCGAGTCTCCGCGGTTCACATCATTGGATAGGATTCGAGAAAAGTCGTCCAGAACCTCGTCTCGGACTCGAAAGGTGTTGTGTCCCAACGGTTCATTCCTTCCTGGATGATCTCCTCGATTTCGGCCCAGTCGAAGGGTGTCGGGTCTTCGTCGGGGCCAGGTCGTTCGATCTCGACCTTGTACACCAGGTATGCCAGCGACGACAGGTCGCGGTGGATCAACTCGAATTCCACCTCCGCGTCCGGATCGGATACCCAGATAGTGCCGTCCGTGGGACGGACGTAGAGCAGGCTGTGGAACAACAGGCCCGGTGGCTGAAGTTCTCCTGCGGGTGTGTGCGTCGGCGTTGAGTCGATGTCGTCGATGAAGGCCAGATCGGGGTTGGTGGGATCGCGGTCGGCCACTTCGGCCGATATGCGAAACAGCCCGCGCGAGTATGGGATTCCGAATGTCACCGCGAACGCCACCGCATCTGGCGTCGTCCAGATTCGCTCCGCGAAGTCGGCCCGGAATCTGAGCATTTCACCCGGCGGCAGGCTCGTGCGAACCGCCCGCCAGTCCACTCCCACCAGCATTCGTCATCTCCTCCCATCGGATCGGTTCACCGGTGAACGGGGCCGCGCAGCCAGCCCTCGAACAGAGCACTGTCGGGTTGCTGCTCGGGTGGACCGACGCTGAGCGTACTCACGCAGCTTGGGGGAGAGAATGGGATGTGAACTCCATAACTCTCCTCTGTCGCGATTACTTGATCGCCTGAGTGACGGGACGCGATTCCGATGTGTGACATCGCCACGTCGAGCGGGAGATCATCGAGACCGACTCGGCGATCGTCGCCGGGCCGGATCGCGGTCGACTAACCGAGCGTCGAGACTCGTGCGCCGTGGTAGCAGTGCCGATCGAAGAAACGGAAGATCAGCCAATTGATGGGTCACGTATCACGTGGCACAGCTCATTTCGGAGTTTGACTCGGGCGCAGGCTCCCGCCCGCCAGGTGGATGCCGGTCCGCGCGGGGTCGATGTGAATGAGCGCGCGAGTCACGCCGGTGGTTCCGAAATACGGTTGATCGCCACCGGTCTGGCTGTAGCAGCGCAACGGAATCAGCGATCCATCAGCTGTGTCACTGCCGGATTCATGACGCCCCTTTCGGTATGTCAAAAATGCACGGTAACCGCGCCGACTTGCTATTCCCCAGGGTAGGAATGTATTTCGGGATTTGCGGTTGGGCATACGGCGCCACCTGACGGTAGGACCGCTGCCCTCAGGTGTGTTGTGTGTGTTCGATGTGGCGTCGCAGGCGGTCGTTGAATAGATCACCCAGCGTCTGCAGGGCGTGTTCTCGGCCGACCAGCTCGATATGCTCGCCACCGAGGTCGGCGGCCACGGTGGCGGCGACCGCGGTCAGTACCGGTGAATGCCCGCCGGAGTACACCTGGGTCGGAATGCCCCACTGGGCAATGGTTTCCAGCGGCAGGTGGGTGTCCCACGGTGGCCGGTACTCGCGCAGCCGTTCGATCGTGCCCCAATGTTCGGCGGTGAACCCCGTAGCGGTCGGTATTCCGGCCAATCTGCAGAGGCCGGCGGCGAATTGGGCCAGATCCTGGGGGCGTTCGTGCCGCCAGCGTCGGCACAGCGTCACGATCGCCGGATGTGCCAGCACACCGATACAGGTCGGTTCGATCAAGGTCAGGGATTGGATTCGGTGCGGTCTCCCGGCCGCGGCGACCACGCATCCGAGCGCGCCATAGCCCGAACCGACCAGGTGCACCGGTTCGGTCCCGATCAACCCGACCAGATCATCGGCATCGCGTAGATAATCGCCACCACGAAACAGCGAGCCACTACGGCGAACGGGACGTTCGACGACCTCGATCCGCATTCGATCGGCCAGCGGCCGCTGCGCGAACCAGCTCGGCCCCGCAGCTTGGACACCGTGCACGAGGATCACCCGTGGACCCGAGGCACCCCAATGGTGCATCTCGGGCGGTGCCGAGGCCGGCTGAACAGCACGAGGAAACACTCCGGCCCGACCGGCACCCGAACTCCCGACACTCGGCATCACGAACGAGCGAAGTGAACCTTGCGATGAGCGATCTGGATTCACGTCACACCGCCGGAGGATTCCCAGGGCCGATGATGGCAACGAATCGGGCCGCCAGTGCGGAGACCTGAAACCCGCCGCCATATCGGGCGCCGTTGCGTACGGAGAACAATCTGACTCCTTGATTCGAAACCTGTTGGTGTCGTTAGGGTTTGACGGCGTGTAGGACCTTCATTCCGCACGGGCCGTTATCTTCGTGGTGGACGTCGAGGCCGACCGCTTGGCATTGCTCGCTCAGCCACCGGTACGACAGCCGGAGTTTGGGGTAGCTGCCGGCCGTGAGGTACCAGTTGTCGCCGCGCCGAACGTGTAGCAAATCGTGGACCAGCACTGTGTCCTCGTCGACGTAGTCGAGGTAGCAGGTAAGAATCTGATCGGCAGTACTTCGGACAGGAATGAAGCGGTCCGAAACGGGCAGTGCGAGTGTCTGGTCGCGGTAGGTCACAACGAAGCTTCCGCCCGGTCGTAGTGCCTCTGCAACGTCTGCGATCAGTTCCACCACATCCGCGCGCGTGGGCAAATGCGGCAAAGTATCGCCCATGCACACCACAGCCGCGAGCGAACCGGCCGTGGCCAGATCCGGCAGAGCACCACGGAGATCCCGGCGGATGGGCTGGACAATCGACTCGCACCCGAGACGCTCGGCAGTCTCGGCCAGTTCATCGAGTAGTGCGGCACTGGTATCGATCGCGGTCACCGATGTGTAGCCGAGACGAGCCAGCGCCAGAGCCTGGGGACCGGGCCCGCAGCCGAGATCGACCGCGGTCGCGGTGTCGCCGGGACCCGCAGCCATCCCCAGGCTGCGGAGCAGTTCGACTTGGTTATCTGCGACCCTCTCGAGGTCCCCGCCGAGCATCCATGTGTAGTGCTCGGCGAGCAGGCGGTCGTAGTGGTCGTCTACTACGGTCATCGGCTGACACATCCTTCGCGAATTCGGTGGGGCAGCGCCAGTTTGCCGGTGCAATATTGTGATCCGGCGGTACAAGAATTGGACTGGGGTGCGCGTGCGACGAGGAATCGAATACTGCCCGGTGTCGGCCGGTGTCGAGGTGGTCGGTGATCGATGGACGCTGCTCTTGGTACGTGAGTTGCTGTTCGGGTCGCGGCGGTTCAACGACCTTCATCGCGGCATGCCCGGGATCAGCCGGACCCTGCTGTCAGGAAGGCTACGGCGACTGCAAGTCACCGGTCTCGTCGTTCGCACGCTCGACAGCGAGGGTCGGCCGGAGTACCAGCTCACACCTGCCGGGGCCGCACTGGAGCCATTGGTGTGGCAACTGGGTGACTGGGCACGTCGCTGGTATTTCGGCGATCCCAAAGAAGAGCAACTCGACAGCGCGTGGGTGCTTTGGCGGCTGCGGCAGTTCGTGCGCCAAGACCGCCTACCTGCCCGGCGGGTGGTTGTCGAGTTCGTTCTCCGTAGCGCGGTTGACGAACATGCGTGGCTCGTGCTCGCGCCCGGCGAGACCAGCGCGTGCGATCGACACCCCGGATATGACGTCGACATCTGGGTGAATGCCGATCTGGCCGAGTTGCACCGATTGGTGGCCGGGACTTCGATCCTCGACGCTGCCATTCACGCCGGTCGGGTGAACGTCGACGGGGAACCGACACTCGTGGCGGGCTTTTCCGACTGGTTCGCCTGGCGTGCACCCACGATGTCGCACGATGCCGATCAACTGGAGGGCGAAATAGCGGTCCCACCCACCGCCGACAGCGAATAATGTTATCTACCAGTCTATTTCGTCAGACTATGGCCGCCGCTGGACCGGCGGCCGTGCTCACTTCGCGAGTTGCAGTGCCAGGGCCGCGGCCACCGGGACGATGTAGAGCACAGGGAAGATGGTCGTCTTGTAGGAGTGCGCACGGATGGTGGTGGCGACCGCTCCCAGGAAGTAGAGGATGACACCCACGGCTGCGGCGATGCCGATGGCGGGGATGAAGAATCCCACGATCAATCCCAGCGCGCCAAGGGATTTGGCGGTGGCAAGCCAGTTCCACCACGACCTCGGAACCCCGTAGTCTTTGAGCGGATCGACGACGAACTGTTTCTGTGCGAACAAGGAGTAGCCGGAGAAACCGACCCACAGGGCCGCGACGGTTCCGACGATGTGGTAGGCGATGTTCATGAGAATTCCATTTCTGTAGAAGTCGGAGTTGCTACGCGAGGCTCGCCGATCGGGTCCCATAGCGATCGGGAGCAGTGGCGAGCCGGGCATCCCCTGGGGAGTGGTGTCAGGCGGTGCGGGACGGGTATGCGGCGGAGGCCCATTCGGCGAAGGTGGGACCTGCGAGACGTGCGTGCGGGCTGGGTAGCAGGCCACCGTCCTCGTTCAGCGGCGTATCCGGGTTGTCCGGGTCGCTGATCTCCTCGATGCGGATGTCGAGTCCGAGACGATCGGCGATCAGGGCGGCGGCCTCGGCGAGGCGTTCCTCGCGAGGTCCTGCCACCTCGGGGAAGGGCAGGGCCGCTGTGGCATTCGGGTCGAAGGCCAGGCGGACCAGTTCTTCGGCCACGGTGCGGGCTGCGACCAGTTGAGTGCGCATGCGCGGGAGGTAGGCGACGTCACCGCGGATGCTCCACCGCAGCAGCAGTTCGACGAATTCGTCGAACTGGGCGGCCCGCAGGATGGCAACGGGCACCGGACCTGCCAACACCTCCTGCTCGTGCATTAGCTTGGCGAGGTTGTATCCCGCTGCGGCAGCGTGGATTCCGATGATGGAGACCACAACCAGGCGCTGGACGCCAGCAGTATGCGCGGTGGCATGCAGATTGCGTGCTGAGGCGGTGAAGAATTCGGTGGCCTCGGTCTGGTCCGGCGACGGCGTGCTGGCGGCGTCGATGACGATATCGACACCGGTCAAAGCCTGTGCCAGGCCCTCTCCGGTGACAACATCCACACCCTGGGTCCGGGACATTTCGACGACCTCATGACCCTGTTCACGCAGTACCTCGACAACGTGGCTGCCCAATCGGCCGGTGGCGCCGACGACGGCGACTCGTGTGCTCATGGCTTGCTACCTCTTTCGCGCTTTCTCGTTCGGATTCGATGGGATGACGACACACACCCCTCGCGTGTGACGTGCGTTGCCCACCTGGTCGTGGGGTCTATCGCTCGTCGACGATTTCGCCGGTTTGGGCCGTGGCGTCGGTGGTGAGCGCCATGGTGGCTGCCACCAACGGGAAGCCCTGTGACGCGCCGATGGCGGCGAGCATCTGCTCGGCGGAGTCCCAGCACCAGGTGTCGGAGTAGCTGCCGTCCTCCAGCCGGGTCAGCCGCGTCTCGGTCAAACCGGGGTTGGCTCTGCGGATTCCGTCGATCAAAGTGGCTCGCTGAGCGAGCAAGGCCTCGAGCTGATCCTCGGCGACACGGTAGTGGTGAATCCTGACCACAGGCATGGTGAATATCCCTCGTTGAATGGCGGTACCCGGTGGCACGGGTCTCGCGGTGTTGTATTCGACAGGAAAGAGCCTGTCAGGCAACGCCATTCGCAGGTAGTGCCGACGGCACCCATCGGATGTGCGTAATGCAGCCTGTCCGGGTGTGCAAAATGCACATTCTCAACAGGGAACGCGGGCTTTCAGCAGGAAATCACCGCGCGAAACTTCGGCGGTGAAAGAGCCGCCCGCTCCGAGCACGCGGGCTCGCATATTGTCGATGCCTTGTCCCCCGGGCCTACTCGCGCGCCGTGCACCGTCATTGCGAATATCGAGGTGGAGATGGTCTTTTCGGCGACGGCATTCGATACGGACTCGGGTGGCGGCACTGTGACGCAGCACGTTGGTGATCGCCTCGCGCAGCACCGGGGCCAGGACCGCACCGGCCTGGTCGGGGAGTTCGTCGTCGTAGCCGAGCTCGACGATCGCGACGGTGTCGGCGAGGGTTTTTCTGGCCGAGTCCAGTTCACGGCCCAGCGATTTCGCCGCGTCCGCGTCCACCAGTGCGTGCGCTTCCGACTGGGCGTCTGCGGCTATCCGCGAGGCCTCGTCGATCTCTCGCGCTGCCCGCTCCGGGTCGCGGGTGATCAGCCCGGTGATCAGATCCGCTTTGAGTGCGAGCACCGACAGTGTCAAACCGAGCAGATCATGGATATCGCGAGCCAGGCGGAGCCGCTCGATATGCAGTGTGCTGCGCACCAGTTCGGCACGGGAGCGGTTCAGCTGCTGCGATAGTTGCCAGAACCGCGCTAGACCGAACAGGGCCAGCATCGCTTGCAGGGCCAGCAGCAGCCACAGGGACGGATCGATGGGTGCGACTCCCGGTTTGGTGTAGGTGGCTCGCAGTGCGAACAACGCGATCACCACCGCTACCGCCCAGGGCCCGCGCAGTGTCAGTAACACTGCCGTCGCCAGGAGGATCAGCCATGCCGACCAGTAGGCGCCGAACCACGGCAGGGGAAGCAGCGTGATCACGGCCTGCGCCGTCAGCAGGGGCAGGGCGTAACGAGGCGTATACAGCCCGGCCAGGAACAAACAGGAAAGCAGCGTTCCGCCGATCGCGATCGACAGGCGGTGATCGGTCATCTCCATGGCCTGATTGGCTGTCCAGCCGAACAGGCCGACCACTATCGCGAGGATCGTCAGCCGCGGAACCAACCGTGCGATCGGCGCCCCGTCCACTGGCTGTACATCGAGATCGCGCTGGGCGGTGGCGATTTCGCGGACGGCCCGGATCGTCCGGCGGGTTGCGGACGCTGCCTGGTCGGCCGCCGTGCGTGCCTGGTCGGGTCGCGTGGTCAGTTCTCGGCGGGCGTCGGCCAGAAGGTCTCGCACTGTAGCCACCTGGTCGCCCAGTGCAGCGCGCAATCGGTCGGCGATCAGTAAGCGCTCCTGCACCAGGGTCGCCTGGGCCAGCTCCGAGCGGGTGTCCGAGAGCCGATCGAGGAGCTCGGGCAGCCGCAGCAGGCTGTACAGGACCAAACCGGACGCGGCCGTACCCAGTGCGACGTACACCGGTCCCGGCCATACCGGCTGCCACGCACCGTGCACAACACCGGAAATGACAACGATCAGAACGAAGACCACCCAGCGCCATCGCCTGCGCGTAGCGAACAAGGCGGTAGCGGCAAGCAAGTAATCCGTGCTGACGGCACCGCCGATCACCAGGATCGGCAGCCAAGTCGCCGCGATCTGCATCGCAAGGACCTGAGCGCGCGCTGCCGGATACCGCTGCGCTACAACGAGCAGCCCCGCTTGCATCGCACCGCACACGGCCGCCGCCACGGCATCGTGTGCGAGCACCGAGAGCAGCAGGACAACGAGGAGGAGATATCCGGTGGATCTCGGTAGCAGCTGCGTGGACACCCGGTCATTTCATACCGACCGTACGGTCTGGTCAAATGGTGCTGAGAAGGTGACCGCGGTTGTGAAGCCTTATCCCGTCAGTGAGTCGGCCGAGTACTGCGTGGCTGTCCAGGGCGGTGCGCCGGGTGTGGGGGTGAGTGTCACCGTGATCTCGGTTTTGCCTGCTGTTTGTGAGCCAGGCAGTGGGTAGGAGTCTTCCAGCCACCGATGGACGTCGTTACTGCGCGCTTGCAGCCAGGTCATGTGAGCCGAATAAGCCACCAGCGATGCAACGAAACCGAAATAACCGACGACAAACCAGAACAGCATTCCCGGACCGTTTCGAATCGACCGTCGCCAATAAGGACGTCCGCAGCGATCGAAATCTCCGCCCTGTCCAACGTCGGACCCGGGAATCTACCTGGAGATCAGCCGCGAACGGTCCAGCCAGACCTGGATTCATGGTTACCCGAGCTGCTTGAGCAGGTTCGCCGACTTCAGAAACATCCCGCGCCGACATCGCTACCGTCTGACGTACACAACTAACAGCAGTGGATATCAACATTCATGAGCAAGTTGTACTCCGGACTACCTGCCGTGCATGCAGCCCGCATACGCGATCTCCAGGTCCCGCCTCTCGAACGCTTCTGGAGTCCCGACCCATCCCAGACAACGCGGCGATGCGTGCTCGTTCACTCAGATCTGCACCCGAACAACCTACTGCTGAACGAGGCCGGCGTCTGGATCCTCGACTGGGAACTCGCAATGGCGGCCGACCCGATCTGGGAAGCCGCGGTGTCCCTGCATCGAACCCCTTGGCCCGACGCCGATTCCGAAGCTCACGCGGCTGCCCAGTGGCTAGACCTACTCGCCGACACCGATGCCGAAGACCCGGCTACGCTGCTCGACCAGTACCGGATGATCGAGACATGGAAGTCGCTCTTGGTCGACTCATGGCGGTTCCCCGTCGCGATCGCTGCCGACCCTGACTGTCTCGATGCTCGTGCCAAGACCTTCCATTCCTTGCTGAGCGCCGGATCCGAGAACTTCGGTTGCGTCAGCCTGTCCATCAACGACGTTCGGACGCAGCCCCTCGACTGGGCGGCCGATACTCCGCGCTGACAGCTCGGCGGGCCTGATCCTCTGTTTGTGGTCCTCCTGGTAGCTGGGCGCTGGCAGATCGCTTGACCACCGCACTGAGCGCGTCCTGACGCGCGAACACGCTGCCGTAGGCGGCGGACATCCTGACGCGCCCAGTTCCACCAACGCAAGGTTCGCACCCAAGCCCCTCTTTGTGGTCCCTCATTTTGTGGTCCCGCTTTGTGGTTCTCTATGGTCTCCCTCTGAACTCCCAGATTCTTTATCTACCAACTGGTTTGATGATGGCGCCGAAGGCGCAGGTAGATACCGATTTTCGGGCCAAACCGATGCGATTCTGATCGGACGACGAATCCGATCAGGTCCCCATCAGAATCCGATCAGGTCCGCATCAGGTCCGTATCGGATCGTTGCCCCTGCATCCCCCACCTATGCTGTGCCCGTGGCTTCGCCTAAGTTAGGCGCCCAAGTCGGCGACCATCAGTCGTTTCATGACCGGAATGGCATTGATGGTGCGGAGGGCGAGTTTGCCCGCGCCGCGGGCGAACCGGCTGTCGGACACCGATTGGTTGGCCGCGTTCAGTGAGGCGCTCACCGCCGAGAATCCGTAGTCGATCATGTCGGCTTCGTAGGCGTGCAGGGCTTCGATGAGGCCGCGTTCGCGTTGTTCGGCGGCGGTGATCGCGCGGCACAGGCCGAGCGCGTCGCGCAGGGCGGTGTTGGCGCCGATGCCCGCGAAGGGGGTCATGCTGTGGATGGCGTCGCCGAGCAGTGTGACGTTGGTGGTTTCCCAGGCCCGGATCGGTACCGAGGTTTTGATCGGCAGCAGGGTGGCGGTCTCGGGATCGGATTCGGTGATCAGTGTGCGCAGTTCGGGTGCCCAGCCCGTGGTCATGCGCACCGCCATGTCGTGTAGTGCCACGGGCGAGAGTGATTCGAGGTCGGCGCCGTAGCGTTCGCGCTTGGCGGCGAAGGCCCAGAACACGTAGGGCTGGGTGTTGTCGAGTAGTAGGCCCGCCGGGATTCCGGCCTGGTTTCCGACGATCTGCTCGGCGCCCTCGGGGATGTCGAATTCGTGGGGCGCCAGGAACATTCCGCAGCCGCTGGGCGGGATCACGCTGAGCGGATTACGTAGTAACCGCGCGTCCAGCTCTGCCCGGGACTGCGGGGTCAGGCCGTATTTCCCTGCGATGGTGACGATCCCGGTGTCGATCCTCTTCGCGTGTGGCAGAAACTGCGCCCGCACGCGCGAGGTACCTCCGTCCGCGCCGACGAGTACGTCACCGATCTCGGTGGTGCCGTCACTGAAGTGGGCCAGGATCCGTCCGTCGGGCAGGCGTTCGTAGCGTTCTAACATGCTGCCGTAGTGCACGACGCCGTCGAGGTCGGCCAGTAGCAGTTGCCGCAGGGTGATGCGGCTGATGCCGTAGTGCCCGCTCGCGGTGGCCTCGCCCTCGTCGGGGTCGATCTGCAGCAGTTCGGTCAATTGTTCGGTGACGAAGCCGAATCCGTTGCCACCGTGGCCCGCGCAGGCGGTGAAGGTGGCGTACAGCGGGGGTGAGAGCAGTTCGGCCAGGGCGTTGCTGCCGTTGGGGTTGATGTGGATGCGGAAGCCCTGGAGGCGGTCGGTGCGCTGGGATTCGCGTTCATGGACGCTGACGCTCACGCCCGCGCGGTGCAGTCCGTTGGCGAGTGCGAGTCCGCCGATGCCGCCGCCGGCGATGATGACGTGCAGGGGGCCGTTGGTGGCCATGAAAGTTCGGTCCTCTCGTTGTGCTCAGATCCGGCTCCAGCCGAATCCGCCCGGGCGCTTGCGATTCGCCCGTTGCTGTTGATGTGCTCCCGCGGTGGCCCAGGCCTGGATCATGCGATCCAGCAGCCGGGTCAGGGTCTCGACGTCCTCGGCCGGCCAGTCGGCGATGACCTCGCCGAACACCTGATCGCCGACCTCCAGGAACTGCGTCAGCTCCGCCCGCCCGGCCTCGGTGGCCTCGACGAGCACCGCCCGCCGGTCCGCCGGGTCGGGGGAGGTGCTGACCAGACCGGAGTCGATGAGCGCCTGTATGTGGCGGGTAATGGAGGACGGCAGTGCGTCGAGGCATTCGGCGATCTCGCCGGCTCGTAGCGGTCCCGACTCGACCGCGCACCGCAGCACGCCCACCCGAACCGGGTCGAAGGCGCGAGAAGTGCCCTGCCGCATGGCTTCCGCGAATCGGGCGGTGCTGCGGGCCAGTTGCGATACCTGTTCTTTGTTTGCTTCCATGTATCAACTATAAAGGTTGATTCCGTGAAACAAAAGAGCCTGGCGGAAAAGGGCATCAGCGATGCAGTCGGTGCCGGGTAGCCGGCGGTGGTGGACAAACCGCCTGTACGGCAGCGGTTTCGGGATCTACTCGGCGCACTGTTCCTCCTTCTGGGCCGAGTTCGACCGTAGGTGGGGGAGCGGGCGTGAGGGAAAGACCGAAACGCTCGGATTCTGTACGCTGCCGTTATGAATCTGGAGCTGCGTCACCTCCGCTACGTGGTCGCGGTGGCCGACCTGCTCAGCTTCACCTGCGCCGCCAAGCGGCTGCACATGTCTCAACCGGCGTTGTCGGCGCGCATCCGCTCGGTCGAACGGCATCTGGGCGTGAACCTTTTCCACCGCACCACCCGTACCGTCACCCTCACCGCGGCGGGCGCCGACTTCGCCGCCCGCGCCCGCGACATCCTGCAGCTGCTCGACGAGGCCGAGCGGGAATGCCGAAACTCCGCCCACGGCATCGTGGTTCGCGTCGGCTATTTCGGTGCCGCCGCCTGCGAGGCCACCCCCGCCATCATGGACGCCTTCCAGGCCGATCACCCGGGCGTCGAGGTCGAGCTCTGCCGCTACGACTGGGCGGATCCCACCGCGGGTCTGCGCGGCCGCGAGGTCCAGCTCTCCTTCATCCGACCGCCGATGGACACCGGAGGCCTGCGGCTGCTCACCCTGAGCGTCGACCCGCGCGTGGCGGCTCTCCCCTCCAGCCACCCGTTCGCCGACCGCGAAACCGTGGATGTCGCCGACCTTCTCGCCGATCCGGTCATCTACCGCGCCAGCTCCGACCGGGTGTGGGTCGACTTCTGGTACGGAGCGGAGGCCCGCGCCGGCACCGATCCGCCCCGCCGCATCGAGGTCCGCAACCTCGACGACGAACTCCATACCGTCGCCGCCGGTCGCGCCATCAGTCTCACGACGGCCTGTGCCGAACTCTATTTCCCCCGCCCCGGTGTCTCCTACGTGCCGCTCACCGGACTCCCGCTCAGTCCCCTGGTCCTGGCCTGGCGCGCCGACGACCAGAACCCGTTGACCCACGCGTTCGTCGCCGCCGCGCGCGCGTATGTCGAGTCGCGCCGAAAGTCCTTGTGAGTAAAAGGATTTCGGTGCGGACCAGGCGTGTACCGGGGCGGTTCGATGGTTGGCCAGCACCACCTTGATCCCGTCGGGGCGTCTGCACTCGACGTTGATGGCGTGTTGGCCGCGCCGGGCCGGGGTGAGCGTCAGGGTCGCGGTGCCGTCCGCGCCGACCGGCCCGTCCACCGACTTCCCCGTCGAAATGTCCTTCAGCGTGCAGGTATAGCTCGAATCCAGTCCGGTGGTGTGTACCGTGATGGCGCTCGAGGTGGTCGTGATGGTCAGGTCCGGCTTGGCGGAGGCGGGTGCTGCCAACGCCAGTGTCGTTGCGGTGGTGGCTAATCCGGCCGTGACCAACATCAGAACTCGTCTCGTCATCACTCCATCGTGGGATCGGCACTATTAGGAATTGATGAGTTGTCGTAGCGTTGCACCACACGAGTCGCACGCGCTGCCACGGGGGAATCATGGATGCGAGGCTGACAACCTTCACCAATGCCGGACTGACCTTCGACGTGATCGATGAGGGACCGCTCGACGGCGCCCCGATCGTGCTGTTGCACGGCTGGCCCCAAACGGCGTCGGAGTGGTCTCTGCTCACCCCGTACCTCCACGAACACGGTTACCGCACAATAGCTCCCACCCAGCGCGGCTATTCGCCGGGTGCGCGTCCGCGTGGCCGCTACGCCTACCGGATGAGCGCCCTGGTCGGCGACACGGTCGCCCTGATCGAGGCCGTGGGTGAGGCGGTCCACCTCGTCGGCCACGACTGGGGCTCCGCCGTGGCCTGGTCCACCGCCGCCGCCCGCCCCGACCTGGTCCGCACCCTGACCTCGATCTCGGTCCCGCATCCGATGGCCTTCCTGCGCACCATGCTGACCACCACCCAGTTCTTCCGCACCTTCTACATGGTGCTGTTCCAGGTTCCCTGGTTGCCGGAGTCGTTGATTTCCAAGGTGTTTCGCGCCATCGACGCTCCCGCCCATCCCGATCGGCGACGACGGGCACTCGCGATGTCGGGCATGGACGCCGAGCAGTTCGATCGGGTCCTCCACGACATCGTTGCCTCCGGAGCCTTGAAATACTCCCTGAATTGGTACCGCGCCATGCTCATCGCCAACCCCCGGCGCGCGTTCGGAAAGGTCACCGTCCCGACCACTCACGTCTCCAGCACCCGAGACCTCTTCATGCACCCGAAGAACGACACGCTGACAGCACGATACGTCCTGGCCCCGTTCACCCACGAATCCCTCGACGCCTCCCACTGGATCCCGGAGGAACGTCCCGTGGAATTGGCCGCCCTCATCACCGCCCGGGTCGCACACTTTTCCGAACGATGAACGCGGCGGGCGGTTTCCGGTGGACCATCGGTTGATGGCATCGAACAGCCCCGCCACCCACTCGAAAGGCCTGTCCCTCGACGCGGTGCACTGGCACATCCTCGGGGAGGATGACGCCCCGAATTCTGTACGCGGACACGATGGCCGGTTTGGTGCAGGCGGTGCGGAGCGCGGGCATCGCGAGGAACCGTCCGGTGCTGGTGCTGATCGGCGGAGCGTCGAGGATGGACCCGCGGTTGAAGCCGATTCTGTGCGACCTGTTCGTGAAATCGTTGATACCGATGGTGGAACGGCTCGGCGGCGCGATCGTCGACGGCGGAACCGACGCCGGGATCATGCGGGTGATCGGTCGCGCTCACGCTCGAACCGGGGCGTCGTTTCCGCTCGTCGGCATCGCCGCCGAGGGAACCGTGACCGTAACGGGCACGGGCGATCGTGACCGGCGCGCGGGCGCACTACCGGAACCGCATCACAGTCACCTGATTCTGGTTCCGGGCAGGTTGTGGGGAGACGAGTCGCCATGGTTGTCCGCGACCGCAACCATCATCGCGGAGGGTTCGCCGTCGGCGACTCTGCTGATCAACGGCGGGTTGATCACTCGGGACGACGCGCGCAGAAGCCTCTCGGCCGGTCGGGTGCTCATCGTCCTCGCCGGCTCGGGACGCTTGGCGGACTCCATCGCGCACGCCCACAACAGAATTCGTTATCCGGACGCGACGGGCCTGGCCCGATCTCCATTGACGCGAATAGTCTCGCTGTACCAACCGCAGGAAATTGTGTCGGCGATCGAAAATTCGCTTACCGCACGATGATTGCGCAGAGGCGCCGACTCGAAACATCGTGGGCAGCCTGGTGCGAACGCCCGCACGGAGATTCGAATCGGGCATCGAACGACGGTCGCCTACCTCGGGCGCATGCGGGCCGATTCGATGCGGGTGGCTAGTTCGAGCAGGTCCGCGGCGGGGCCGTTGGGGGGTGTGCGGCGGTGCCAGATGGCGCGGAATTTTCTGGTCAGGATGAGGGAGTCGGCCAGGCGGACCTCGCGGAGGGTGCCGGCGCGTAGTTCGTGCGCGACGATCAGGCGGCTGACCACGGCGGGGGCCGCGCCGCCACGGACGGTGGCGAGAATGGCTGCGGCCGAGCCGAGTTCGGCGGCGGGCTGGGCGGGGGTGCCGTGAATGGCGAGGGCTTCCCAGACGGTGTCGCGGGTGCCGGAACCCTTCTCGCGCCACAGCAGCGGGGTGTCGGAGAGTTCGCGCGGGGTCAGGGCGCGGCGTCGGGTGGTCCACGGATGGGTGGGCGCGACGACCACCACGAGTTCGTCGGCGGCGAGGACTCGACTGCCCAATCCCGGTGGCGGGTGGGGGCCTTCGACGAATCCGAGCCCGGCCTCACGGTCGCCGACGGCCGCGGCCACCTGCCCGGAGTTGGCCACATCCAGGACCACGGTCAGGTCCGGGTGGATTTTCCGCAGTGCCGTCAGCCAATGCGGAATGCGTTGGTCGGCAATGGTTGTCGAGGCCATCACGCGCAGGCCGGGCCGCCGCCTCACGGTGCAGTGCCGTGATGCCGTCGGTCAACGCCAGCGCGGCCGACAGCACCGGCCGGCCGAGGTCGACCACGGTGTGCCCGGCATCGGTCAGCATCGAACCGCTGCGCCCGCGGTCCAGTAGCCGCAGATTCAGCCGCCGCTCCAACGCACTGATCCGCATGCTGGCGGCGGGCTGGCTCATGCCGTGCCGGCGAGCGGCCGCACCGAGACTGCCCAGCTCCGCGACCGAGACGAGCAGATCGAGCACCTCCAAATCCGGCGTTCCCGGCGGCAAGGTCAAAAGGACACCTTATGACGTGATCGGCATTTGATCACTACACACCGACGTGGGCGGACTTCAGGATCGAGGACATCCGCATCACGCGGGCCGGCAACTGTAGAGGAGCACATCGTGACGTTCGTGATCGGCGCCGCCTGCGTCGATGTCCTGGACAAAGCCTGCATCGAGGAATGCCCCATGGACTGCATCTTCGTAGGCGACCGGATGGCCTACATCAACCCCGACGAATGCACCGATTGCGGCGCCTGCGAACCGGTTTGCCCGGTCGAAGCCATCTATTACGAGGACGACGTCCCCGCGGGACAAGAGCAGTTCATCCTCGAGAACGCCCGCTTCTTCAGCGACCCACTGCCGGGACGACCATCGGCACTCGGACATCCGGGCGGGGCAACGAGAGTCGGCGCCCTGGGAGTGGACACGATCTACGTGCGCGATTACCGGCCATAGCAACCTCCGCAGTCTGCTCGGTACGGTCGGCGGTCCCTTCCGGGCGGTGATGGTGGGGCACTCGATCGAATGCACCAGTGCCGTAGCCGAACTGGGAATCCGGGCTCATTGAAGGGTGTCGATGTCGACTGCGCCCCGACCTCGCACGTCGGCGGGTTGCGGGCGAGAGCCGAGGAGGGTGAGTAGGACGCCGCCGCCGGTGAGGGCGGCGGCCACGAGATAGATCGGGCGGGGTCCGGTGCCGGAGTCCGCGATGTACCCGCCGATCAGGCCCGCGCAGGCCGCGGCGATCTGGTAGGCGGACGCGCTCGCGGCCATGGCCAGGGTCGGTGCGTCCGCCGCGGCGTGAATGACCCTGGCCTGCATGCCGGGAACGATGGCGAATCCCAGTGCGCCGATGGCGATCACCGCCACGGCCGTCGGAATCGCGGTGCGGGCCAGGAACCAGGTGACGGCGAGGGTGGCGGCCAGCAGGGCGAGCAGGGCCGGTTGCCAGAAGCGAGGATTCCTGTCATAGAGCGTGCCGCCCACGAGGTTGCCGAGGGTGGCGCCGATCCCGTAGCCGAGCAACAGGATCGGCAATCTGTGCTCTGGATGCCCGGCCAGATCGGTGAGCAGCGGTGCTAGGTAGACGAACACCATCAGCACGCCGACATTGCCGATCGCGGTGGTCGCCAAGGCCGACACCACCGGGCGGCGGATGAGCACCTGCAGCTCGGCGAGCGCCGACCGTCGCGGGTCCTCGCTCGGCGCGGTGATCAGCAGCCCGACCAATGCCGCGCCGATCAAGCAGGTGACTCCCACAGTCGCGAAGGTGGCCCGCCAACCCCACTGATGACCGATCGCGGTACCGACCGGCGCGCCCAGAATCATGGCCAGATTCATGCCGAACGCCAGCCTGGCCACCGTGGTGGCGGCTCGCTCCGGCGGCCCCGAGCGGACCGCCACCACGACCGCTTGCGCGAAGAAGGTCGACGTCACCAGGGCGGTGGTAACCCGTGCGGCAAGCAGCCAAGCAAACCCGGGCGCGCACGCCGACACCAGATTTCCGGTCCCGGCAAACATGAGCAGGATCAGCATCAGGCGCTTGCGATTCACCGTCGCGGTCACCGCGGTGAGCACCGGACCACCGATGATCATCCCCGCGGCGTAGGCGGTGACCAACAGCCCCGCGCCGCCGACCGGAACGTCAAGATCGCCCGCCACCTCGGGCAGGATCCCCGCCACGACGAATTCGCCCGTCGTGACGCCGAATACGCAGAACATCAACACTGCTGGCACAACCATGCCGGTACGCTAAAGTCTCACGTCAACGTGAGGGTCAAGTCCGGCGACGCGCGGGAGACGGCATGCAGATCGGTGAACTGTCGAACCGAACCGGCGCCAGCGTGCGCGCCCTGCGCTACTACGAGGAGAAGGGCGCGCTGAAACCCCTCCGAACCCCCAGCGGCTACCGGGTTTTCGACGACACCGCCATCCACACCGTCTCCCACATCCAAACCCTCCTCGCGGCCGGCCTCGGCATGGACCTCATCGCCGACATCCTCGCCTGCGCCTCGGGCGAAACCCCACTACTGGCCACCTGCCGAGACCGCCTCCTACACGAACGCCAACGCATGACCGCCGATATCGACCGCATAAGCACCGCCCGATCGATGCTCGACCAACTCCTGGCCCCAACCACCCAATCGTCGATATTGCCCGAAATGCGAAAGGGCGGAAAATAATTCGACTCCGGCAAAGCCGCAGCCGTACCCTCCCCCCATGTGCATCTACCCGAGCCGGACGCATCTCGTATGCCTGCGCTGCCGGGTCTCCTCCAAGTCCTCCATCGGACGTGGCCCGGCGTCATGCCCACGCTGCCAAGGCCAACTCCTCGACGCCGGCCCACACCTCGAAGTTCCCCGACGAGTCGACAAAACCGCATGGCAAGTCCTCGCCACCGTCCTCGATTCCGGCCTGACCTTCTACGGAGGTTGCTGCGGAACCGGCCCCGGCTACAGACCACGCACACCCCGCGAAGTCCGCGAACGAATCCTCTTCTCCGAACGCACGGGCACCCCGATCGCCCAAGCCCTGGCCATGGCAGACGTATCCCTCCTCGGTGAGAAATGCTGCCGAACAACGACAGTGGTGCGGTGACAGACAGCCCCCGCGGCCGCGTCCGGGCCCACGCCGGATGGATCATCGAGCCCGCCGCACCTCACTCACCCGAGGCGGCCGCTCTCCTACGGCTCTACCTGGCCGAGATGATCACCCGCTACTACGACCGCCCAACCAACGACGCCGAGATGGGCTGCTACCTGGCCGAAGGCCACGCCAGCGACGACCTGACCCCACCCACCGGCCTGCTCCTACTCGCCCGCCGAAACGGCCGGCCCGCCGGCTGCCTCGGCCTGCGCCACCTCGACGCCCAAACCCTGGAACTGACACGCATGTTCATCCGCCCCGACCACCGCGGCCAGGGCGGAGCCTCCCAACTCCTCAGCCGCGCCGAAACCACCGCCCGCGAACTCGGCGCCCGCACAATCCGACTCACCACACGCAAGGACCTAAGTTAGTGCCAGGTAGTGCGAACTTCCGACGGAAGCATTGCAGTTCCGCCTACCACGCCAATACCCCGGATCAGCGTTCCGTCTTCGCGGAGTCCCCGCACGAACCGGTTGCGCGGGTCCAGGTCCGCAGACAGCTTCTTCACAACCATCCGGCGTCGGTGGCCAGACGCACCGCGTCGACTCGGGTGCGCGCCTGCAACTTGGTCACAGCCGAAGCCAGGTAGTTCCGCACCGTGCCGTAGGACAAGTGCAGCCGAGTTGCGATCTGCTTGGGTGCTGCACCTGCGGCGAAGCACCGGAGCACTTCCGTCTCGCGTTCGGTGAGCGGGTTATCGGGAGTGCGCAAAGCCGCGACCGCCAGCCCTGGGTCCAATACGCTGCCACCGGCTGCCACTGTGCGGACGGCGCGCAAGAGGTCCTGGCGGGAACCGTCCTTGAGGATGAATCCGCACACGCCGATCTCTATGGCGCGCTTGAGATGTCGGGGATTGGCCAGCGCTGTCAGTATGAGGACCTGGCACTGCGGATAGCTCGTCCGCAGCTCTGCGGCGGCCTCCAGCCCGGTCCGGCCAGGGAGGTCGATGTCGAGAACAGCCACCTCCGCCTGCGCCTCGGTTGCGGCCGAAGCAATGGTCTCACCGTCTTCGAGAACGGCCACCACGTCGATGTCATCCTCGAATTCCAATGCGGCGACTACGGTTTCACGCAACAGCCGCATATCCTCGGCGACCAATACCCTGATCATCTGACAAATGCTCCTTCGGTTGTGCAAGGAGATTCAATCCCGTTGGTCTTGAAATGTCATATCGAGGGTTCGGGGCGTCAATGCCGTGGTCTCGGCCTCGGCAAATGTCGCCCAAGGTGCCGCCGTCCGGGACGCAATCTTGGGGTGATCGCCCAAGCTGATCATTCGGCGTGCGCGACGAGCGACCTGGTCGAGCGACACCGATGAGTGGAGGCAGGTGTGGTGGCGCCTATCGCTTGGGCTGGTCGCCGAGTACCGCGCCTTCGCGGCGGGGGTCCGCGCCGCCGATCCAACCGGTCCCGTCGCGGGTCAGCGCCGAGGAGCCGCTCGACTGCGGGGCCACCGAGACCTGGTGGCCCAACTGCCTTAATCCCTGTACCAGTGGGTCGTGGTCGCCGTTGTCGGTGGCATTCACGTTCGGGTGTTCGCCGCCGACATTGGTGATCGGTGTGTTGGCGGCTCCGAAGTCGATCATCGATACCGCCTGTTGCGGGCTCAGCCCCCAATCCAGCATGGCGACAAGAGTTTTGACCACGAACTGGATGATGACCGCGCCGCCGGGGGAACCGGTGACGTAGGACAGCGGTCCGCGGGAACCGCCGGGTTCGCGGTCGAAGACCAGTGTCGGAGCCATGGAGCTGCGTGGGCGCTTTCCGGCCTCGATCCGGTTGGCCACCGGAACACCGTTCTTGTCGACCGGTTCGGCCGAGAAGTCGGTGAGTTGATTGTTCAGCAGGAACCCGTCGACCATATGGAAGGAGCCGAAGGCCGATTCGACGGTGGTGGTCATGGAGGCGGCATTGCCGTACTTGTCGACGACCGAGATATGGCTGGTGCCATGCTCGACCTGCTGCGGGCCGACACCGACCGTCGCCATGCCGAAGTTGCCGGGCGCGGCCGCGCCCATGCTGTGGTTGACGTCGATGAGCGCCGCCCGCTGCGCCAGGTAATCCGGGTTGATCAGGGTCTGAGGTGAATTGCCCGGCAGCGGAACGAAATCGGGATCGGCCACGTACTTGTCGCGGTCGGCGTAGGCGAGCCGCTCGGCCTCCGAGATCAGGTGCACAGCTTGTGCGGTTGGAGTACCGCCATCGAGTGCGGCGTTGCCGTCGCCGCCGGTGTGCTCAGGTTTCATCGACGACAGGTCGAAGTGGGACAGGATGCCGAGCGACGCCGCCACGGCGAGGCCGCCCGAGGATGGGTTCGGCATGCCGCAGATGTCGTGCGTGCGGTAGGGCGCGCACAGCACGGTGCGCTTCTTGGCCTGGTAGGCCGCAAGGTCCGCGGCGGTCGTCACCCCGGGGGTGCGGCCGCCCGCCGTGCTGCCGATGGCGTCGACGATGTCGGCGGCGATCGATTCGGTGTAGAAGGCTTTCGTGCCCTCGGCGGCGACGGCGGCGAGTGTCTTTCCGAAGGCCGGGTTGGTCAGGGTCGCACCGGTGGGTTTCGCGGTGCCGTCGGGCTCCAGGAAGTAGGCGCGGGAGTTGGGGTCGGCAGCGAGATCGTGTGCGGAGAAAGCGATCTGGCTCGCCAGCCGGGGGCTGATCGCGAAACCGTGGTCGGCCAGGGTGATGGCCGGGTCGAACAGGTCCTTCCAGGGCCGCTTACCGTGCTCGTCGTGCGCGAGTTCGAGAAGGCGCAGCACTCCGGGGGTGCCGATGGAGCGGCCGCTGGCGCGAAGGTCGGGATGCGGTGCCGTCCGGTCGGCGTCACTGACCCAGCGCAGGTAGTCGGATGTCGCTCGGGCAGGCGCTGTCTCGCGGCCGTCGTACGCGTCGACGGTCTTGGCGGTGGCGTCGTAGTAGAGCAGGAATGCGCCGCCGCCGATCCCGGTGGCCTGGGGCTCGACGAGATTCAGGACGGTCTGCGCGACTATGAGCGCGTCGGCGGCAGTGCCGCCGTCGCGCAGCACCCGGCAAGCTGCCGCGGTGGAGACCGGGTTGGCGGTGGAAACCGCGAAGCTGGCCGTGTGCACTGGTTTCATGCCGGTGCGGTAGCCGGTGGCGATCTCCGGGTTCGTGGCCAGGTTCGTCGAGGTTGCGGCCGCCGGGACGCCCGAGGCGACCGGCAACCCGTTGGGGGCTGTCGTCGCGCACGACGCCTCGTACTCGTCCGATGTGGACGAGCAGGCGGTGGTCGAACCGAACAGGAGCAGCAGGGCGGCGCCAACACCGGCCCACAGCTGCGGTCGCATGCGCCTCATAACTGGGACCCTAGTGCTGTCTTCAGCGGTGGGAAGTCGTGGCTGTACCCGAAACATGTTCCTCCCCAGGTCATTTCGTGCAGCGCGTCATATCGCTTCGACAAGCCCGGAAATGGCGCTCATCGAACTCCAGCGCACATATCTCCTGCGGCGGACGAAGACGTAGGCGACCCATGCCACGCCGAAAACGCCGAAAACGCTGCCACTTATCTCGACCGTTCGCAGCCAGCCCGGTCCTGGCGAGTCGATGCGGACCTGGCCGACCGAACCGCGATCGGATCGGCAGGTGATGGCATACGACCCCGCATCGGGCACCGTGAACATCCCTATCGGCAGTAGCGTCGGGTGTTTCCACGTCTGTTGTGCGGGGACACGGAATATGCGGTCGAAGCCGAGTTTTCCCGACGTCGGGTCGAACGCGCACAGGATATGATCGCCGGCGATCACATCGCCGTTGATAGCGTAGGACCTACCACTCTCCAGATACACGGGACTGCCGTCCTGATCGACGAGACGACCGTCCGCGAAGCCCACCCGGCAAGGCTGATCATCAAGCACAGTGTGGCCGCGAGCAACGCCAATGGCGTCAGCATGTACCACAGCGGACTCATTCTCTTGGCGGGCAACCCATTTCGGTGAACCATGGTCGCGCCTTTCCTATCGGAGAACCCAGAGAATAATCCGCAAAATAGAGTTCTCATCGGTGGGAATATGCGAGATATTCTCCGGGATTGGAGAACAATTGCGGCCCGGCGACCGCCCCGTCCGCTCGCAGTTGTCGTGGCGTAGACGCGGCGATGCCCGCGGGCGCCATCAGGATGGCTCGCCCACGGGCATCGGATCGATATTCTATTGTCGGAGAGAACAACTCACATGTTGCTGCCCGAAGCGCTGCCGGATTCCTGCGGGAACGGCGGATACGGCGGGTAGGGCGGATACGGCGGGTGGTGCCGGTGGTGGTTCCAGCCCGGGTAATCGAGATAAGCGGGGTAATCCGGGTAGGAACCGGGCCAGTTGATATCGCCGGGCTCACCCGGACCCTCGTCGTGCATGTGCAGGCGGGGATCGCTGCCTGGCACCTCACGGGGGGGCGCGGGCATATTGCCCAGGCTGTTGGACTCCGCAGTCTGTGCCGCCGGGTTGTCGAGCACGATGTCCGCGGAGGCCGATGCCACGGAGAGCAAAGGGGCTGCAGCAACGGCCGAGGCTACCGCGAAATAACAGATTCTTCGGGTCGTCACTGCTCGAAAAGCTGAAGCTCTCATGTCGGTTCCCCTCCGGGCTCGGCGCGTGTCGTCCGCGTGTCCGTTCGGCCGCGCGGGGAGCGCATCCTGCGCCCATCGACCGGCACCAATGTATCGATGGGTGCCGATGGTGCGCGAAATCGTGTTCCCGCCCTTGGGAATTCGCCCGCACGGTGGCGCGCGGACGGCTAACCGTAGTACTGGCCCCAGTCCCGCAGTCGACTCCATCGCGCCCGGCCGGCCGCGGGGCCGAGCAGTCTGGCGGATTCGGGAATGGTGCGCTCGGCGACCGCGACGAGGAACTCCGCCATCCCCTGGTCGTAATGGGACCAGCGGCGATGCTCGAGGGTCTCCTGAAGAAAGACCGTGACAGTCCAGCGGTCGGCGTCCTCACTGTCGGTGGACCAGAACAGCAGGTCGCCCAGCTTGCTCTGCCCCCACAGCAGCAACGCGGCCGATTTACCTTTGGCTCTGGCGAATTCGGCGTCGCCGATACCGAACTTGTCGAAGAATCCGCTGGCGTACAAGCCGGCGGTGCGATCGGAAAGAGCCGCCATCGAAGTGCGGTGTGGTCCACGCCGGGCCGGAAAGAACACCGACAGAGACCGATTCATCTGGCCGTCGCCGTAGCTGTCGATGAACTCGCGGTAGTCGGTCGGCAGCCGTACACCCATGGCGTGTTCGATATCGATCCACGGTGGCGCCACAACCGGTGGCAGCGGAATCGGCGGCATGATCGAATTCAATTGTTTCACTGCTGGATTCATGGCATCTCCCGCAAGAGCTGGATGAACACCATAGCAGCGCCGGACAACTATTCCCCAAGATGGGAAATGCGGGGCCACGCCATCATCGGGCTAGTGTGCCGAATGAAACAAGGCGTATCCGAATACGGGGAAGGAGCTCGTGGGCCCGTTCACCTCGATCGACACGATCGCGAGCGGTGATGGCCCGGATCCTGCGGCGGATGCGGAAGACCCGCATGGCGCCGAGCGAGAGCGCGGGCATGGCGCTCATGGTGTGGCTGATGGGCGGGATGGCGGCTATGGTCGTGCCACCGCAGCACACGTCCGAACTCGCACAACACATTCGAAAACTGCCGCACACAACAGGTGCTATGGCTGAAGTGCCCGCGTCCCGGGAAATCACAGCCACCAGGGTCATAGCCAGATCGATTCCTAGCACCGCGCCTTCGGTCCCATAATTTACATAAGATACATTATCGGCGCTGTAATCATGCTGTGCCGCAATCTATTTCATGCATTACGCTGGCCCCCGGTGCAGCTTTCGACGAGCATCGGGGCGAGGATCATCACCTGCCATGGGTCGCCGGACCTAGGGCCGCAAACGCCACATCGCCACCGACACTTCCGGCTTGCTGCTGGCGGTCGTGGTGACCGCCGCCTCGATCCAGGACCGCGACGCCGCGCACCGGCTACTGGCCGCCCTCGCAGCCCGCTTCACCACCATCACGCTCGGGTTCGCTGATGGCGGTTACAGCGGACGGCTCGTCGAGCGGGCGAAAACCGTTCTGGCACTCACGATCCAGATCATCAAACGCAGCGACACCACCACCGGATTCGAAGCCCTGCCCCGCCGCTGGGTCGTCGAGCGAAGTTTCGGGTGGCTGGTCAAACACCGGCGTGTGGTCCGTGACTACGAGACCCGACCCGACCATCACGAGGCCATGGTCTACATCGCCGCTATCCACACTCTTACCCGCCGACTCGCACGCACCACCGAACAGCACGCCTGAGAACCGGAAGGTATGTTCCATGTCGAAGCGGTGCAGGAACGCCTGCCAGTACCGATCCATTTGCTCAGTGGTGAGGTCGATGTGAGATGTCCACAGCCACAACGGCTTCGGGTTCCTGTCACCGGGCAGCCGGTCCACGCTGAGGCGGATCGCGCTGCCTTCGATGATCGGTAACTCGCCGGGGTGCTCAGCCCAACGGGCCTGATGGACGAGCTGGGGGTGCAGCCGCGTCCAGCTCTGGGCGACCGCGGATTTGTTCTGTCGCAAGACAAATCATCAACCCAGGGCTTCACCCATGCTCAACCGGGGCACCGCCTCAAAACCTTAAATCTCAAGCTCAGTCGTAGCTTCCGACATTTTCGTGGTTTCCGGGCGGCAGATGACGGATGCCCCTGATCGCCGGTGAACGGAACCCGAAAGTACTGGCGCACACCACTACTCGCTACCGAGCGTCAGTTTGATCGCGTGGCGCGATCATGACTCGGCCGTTGATCGACGGCGACGGCTCTGCGCTAGCATCTACACGATGAAAGTTGAGGTCCTCGAACAGAATCTGCGGGAGAACCCCGACGATGTCGACTCGTGGCGTGCCTATGGCGACTGGCTTCTGGAGAAGAGCGACGCGAGGGGCACGTTGATACAGCTGGAACAGCGCTGTGCGCACGTCGGCCCTGCCGATCGCGAGGCCCTGAACCAGGAGATCACCGCGCTGGTCCGGGAGCACCAGGAAAGCTGGGACGCGGAGCTGCCGCCGGAGGTGACCCTCCTGGCACGCCGGCACGGATTCGCCGCGAAGGTCAGCCTCGAATGGTCCGATGACGCGCCCGTGCTGATCGAGCAGACCCTGCGAGCCCCCTTCGTGACCGCCCTCCGAATCGAGCCGTCCGACAAAGGGGAGGACGAGGACGACTGGGGGGAAGACGAGAACGATGAACCGTCCTCGTCCATCGATGCCGGCGCTCTCGCCACGCTCAACCTCGGCCGGCTTGCCGAGCTTGATCTCTCGTACCTTCGCATCGGCGGGCTCGGCGCCGAGGCACTCGCCGTTTCGGCATACTTCCGCGTTGAGGCGGCTGCTGCTGAGAACCCCGCCGCTGGCGCTGCGATGGGCCGAATCGAGGTGCTTGACCTGCGGTACTGCCATATCGGCGACGCTGGTCTCGCCGCCATCGCGGCGTCCCCGTCTTTCGGTGGTGTACGTCGACTGCGCCTGCAGAAAAATCTAATTACCGCGGAGGGCGTGCAGTCGCTGCATCGCTTCACCGGGCTAACCGAACTGGACCTGCGATACAACGAGATCGGCGCGGAGGGGATACAGACCCTGCTCGCGGCGCCGTTCATCGGCTCGCTCAGCCGACTGTATCTGTACCGCACCGACGTGGGGGACGACGGCGCGAAGATGCTCGCGTCCGCTCCCCAACTTCCGCCTGCACTGCGAAGCTATTGGAGGAGTGTGTGAACACCGAGCTCCGTGATCGGTTCTTCGAGTTGTCGACCGGCCGGGCCCCCGCTGACGAGGTCGCCCAGTACCGCGACCAGGTGGACACGACTGAGGCCGAACCCACTACGACGTTCGAGGGGCTGGCGATCTGCTGGCACCCAACGGCGCGATTCAAGGCGGTGCGCTTTGTCGAGGCCGAGCGCATCGACGCCGATGTGCGCGAGTTGTTCGCCCGGCCCAGTGTCGCCGCGCCGTATCTGGCCGCCGTCTTCGTCGACCCGCATGAGTTGTCATTCCGCACGTTCGAAAACATTCTTCCGTTGGACCACCTTTTCACGGACGCGAGATTGGAGCTGGACCTCACCGGGCGCGAGGAGTTCGCTGACGGCGCGTACGCGTTCTCGCTGAAGCTCCCCGACACGGCCCGCGCCAGCCTGGAACGCCTGGACTCGCTGGACCTCTACGTCCCGCCACTCAACGCCGCATCGCGTGGCGGCGACCGCTTCATCTTCCACTCGGCGCTCCTCGCCGAAGCGCTCACCAAGGCGGTGGCCGAGGCGATGCCGCAGTCGTCGCTCGACGGCTTTTCGCACGTGAATCCGGTCTTCCGATGCAACCGCTTCGAGCCTGGTGATGCGAACTTCCACCGGCACCGCGACACGCCGTATTACGACGCCGCGCGCCACCACGTCTCTCGCTACACGATCTTGCTCTACCTCACCGGCGGCTCGGGTGCGCCCGTCCTGGACCTGACCGAAGGCGCAACGCTCGAGGAAATCGAGCCTTTCACCTGTGTGGTCTTCGATCAGCGATACGAGCACGAGGGCGCGCCCTACCGCGACGGCCGCAAGGTCTTCCTGCGGACCGAGCTCATCTTCACCGATCCAGAGGTCAAGCACGATCCCGAGATCGCGGCGCTGTTCAGCAAGGCTTGCTATCTGACCGGCGAGAGCGTCTTCGCTCCCGAGCTGGCCCGCCACGCCGACGACTACTACAACCGGGTCGCCTCGGCACACTGGAACGGCCTCGCCACCAGCACCGCACGGGAGCCCGTCATTCACAAGCGGTTCCGCGGTGTGGATTTCGTCGCCAACGGTTACGACTTCTGGTTCGCCAAGAGCGACAAACTATCCCTGGCCGAGTGCGCCGTGATCACGCTCCTGGACTACTTCAACTGCAAGATCGGCGACAGCGCGTTCCGTGCCCTGTGCGACTCGGAGGTGGTCCACGCGAACAGCACGGACTGGATTCCGGCTTTCCTCAAGGACAAACGCGGCGAGTCGCCGGTCGTGCCGTTCGACAAGTCCATGCTGTTCCCCGAGCCGGAAAAACCCGCCACCCTCGAGATGCCCGACTGTGCTTGCGGGCTGTGCGACGAAGGTGTACTCACCCCCCACTTCGACACCTCGCGCAACGGCGACATCATCGAGCAGTACCAGCACGCACAGGATTCCGCCAAGGCGGACGTCATACCGGCGCCGATTCTGCTGCTCGGCGAGGACGTGGTCTTTGATCCGGACAGGTTCGTCGTCGAGGGCAACCGTATTCACGTTCTCGGCAAGAATTCGCTGACACCAGTGAACTTCGCCTCCTGTCAGGGCGGTCCTCCCGTTGCCCCGGCCAAGGAATTCATCACCACAGCCAGCACGGTCGAAGTGCTGAGCCTGCTCGTCCCGCCGATCCTGTTCGCCGAGTCGGCCGACTGCTACCACCTGAAGTTCGACTTTTTCCGCAACTCCTGGATGGTCGATCAGGAGCGGTCCACGGTGTCCATCCCGATGATCCGCCCCTTCTCGAAGGACGACATCGACGAAGACTGGGAGGACCGCTACGACGAAGACGAGGAAGAGGACGACGAATCTGAGGTTTAGCTGGTCCACCGAGGCGGAGGATAACCCTCCGCCTCGGCCACCTGGCCGTCGTGACTAGGACGCCCGGTCTCCGGTGCGCCCGGCCGCGGACAGTACGGCCATGCGGGCCAGTGCCGCTATCCAGAAGCGTTGCCGTTGCTCGGTCTGCCCGACCAGGTACGTGGCCCGAAGTTTGGGTGGCAGGTATGCCAGCAGCCGGGCCACCACGTCGAGGTGTCGTTCCAGCTGGGACACCTCAGCGTTGGAGAAGATCTGGTGGACCAGGTCGGTGTCGTTGGTGCCTTCGTCGCTCATCTCCGCCGCTGCCGACAGCCGGGCTTCCCAGGCCGGGCAGTGCTCGGCGATCTCGGCCAGGCTGGTCTGCGGCCGGTCGGCCAGGCGGGCCTGGAGCCCGGACAACGGCACCGGGGCGAACTCGCCGTCGCCGAGGTAGATTAGGCCCGACTGCAGCGGCATGTCCGCCTGGTGCAACTTGATCAGCCGTTCCAGCGTGCGCTTGGTGACCCAGTCCCGGCCCTCGTCGTCGATGTCGTACTTCCACCAATCCAGCACCGTCTCGGCCGTCTCACCGTAGGTCGAGATGAGCCACTCGTTGGCCGGGATATCCTCGGTGCGTACCTCGTAGCTGATCGTGAACCGGCTGGCCTGTGCCACGTTGTTGCTCGCGACCAGCAGCTTGCGGCCGAGGTGGTAGGGCGGGTTCTGCAACGCCACCTGCGCCCGCAGGCCGGGGATCGGCCGCCCGGCGAGGGTCCACTCCTGGGTGATCTCCATCAGCTTGGCGAAGGTCGCCTTGTCCTTCGGCCGGTTGTACTCGTCCCAGATCAGCACCTTGGGTTCCGGGTCGAGCAGCGCCCTGGCGAGCATGGCGTCCAGCGATCCGTCCGGGGTGGGCACCGGCACACACAGGTCTTCGACATTGGTCACCGGCAGGGAGAAGTAGGCCGGTTCCCGGCCGGTCTCCTCCCGGCTGATCTGTTTGGTGATCTCGGTTTTCCCGCACCCGGGTGGCCCTTGAAGCAGGACAGCCCAGCGATGGGTCATCGCGGCCCGGAGGATGCGGCGGACAGGGTCCGCCACCGTGGCCGGGTTGCTCGCCCCGACCACCTTGGCGATGCCGTCAAGCACTTCCGCGGTGCGGTCCCGACCCCGCTCACCGTCCTTCCCCTCCTCGGTCAGCGCCAGCCGGCGACCGTTGAGTAACGGCAGTCCCCAGGCCAGCGGAAATCCGGCGCTGGCACAGTCGAGTACGTGTTGCAGGGTGCGGGGCGAGAGCAACTGCCGCAGATTCGGGCCAAGGGCGGCCCAGTGCCGGAACACCTCACGCAGGTCCCAGTGGGGATAACGCTCGGCAAGGGCGAACCGCCACGCGGTGTCGTTCGCGGTCAGCCGGAGGGTGACCATCCGGTCCAGGATCGCCAGATCGGACCGGCGCACACTGGTCTCGGCGAGCGATTCGTTGTCGGTGAGGAACACGCCGACGCAGCCAAGCTCGCGCAGGTCGTACTCGCCAAGGCTCCAGTTGCAGGCGATCTGCATGAGCTGCGACTGCACCGTGGTGCCCGCCTGCAACGAGTCGTCGATGAGCAGGACGAACGGCTTGCCCGGGACCAGTTGCCGCATGAGAAGCTGGCGCAGCACCAGTTCTCCGCTGCGAGCGTCACGTACCGGGGCGTTGACCAGCAGGTCGTCCGGGGTAAGGTTGGCTGCGGGGATGATCACGAGGGCGGTGCCGGGAAACCGCTTCGGTATGTACGACACGAACGTCGACGTCTTGCCAATGCCGTGCTCGCCGAAGATCTGTCCGGTCTGGCCGATGGCGATCATCGCGTCGATGAACTTTTCGAGCTTCGCGACCGAGCCGTCCTCCGGTGGCTCCGGATACGTGGCGGTGGTCTGCCACCCTCGCCCCGCCCTCCGCGTAGTCTCTCTGTCCGCATAGGACAGTTCTGTAGCCGTCAACTGGTGAGTTTCTCCTTTGGTCATCGTCCGGATGTGACGCGGTGACAAGCCATCGCGGGATGATGCCGTTCCGGCCAGTCATCGCCGCCGTCGGTGATCAGCCAGATCCATCGGCTGGGCTCCGCGGGGGTGACCTGGGGCGCGTGCCCGTCTGTGACGATGATGATCGCGTCGGGCTCGACCTCGAGTCGCTTGCGGTTCACCGCCAACCGGCCCTCCGCGTAGTCGACGACGTTCTGGAAATCGGTGCCGCCGCCGCCCCACACCCGTTCCCCTGGCACAAACGGCATCGCGACGCCGTCGAAGCTCAGCCAGTGGCTGTCCACCCCGTCGCTCTGCCCGACCAGTGTGGTCAGCCACTCGATAACGGAGTCAGGCATCGAACCCGATGTGTCGATCGCGATGAGCACCGTCTTCATCCGTTGCGGTCCCCGCCGGGTCAGCAACGGGTCGTGGCCGAGCGCCAACATGATCGCGCCGTGCTTTTTGGGGTAGACCAGCCGCTCGCCCTCCTCGAGCTTCGAGGCGAGCACGTCGGTCAGCCACCGCTGCCACCATTCGACTCGGCGGGTCTTCGGGGTCACCCCGCGCAGTTGGTCCAGGCCAAGGCTGCCCCACAGCCGGTTCAGCCGCTCCCTGCCGCCATCCGCGCGGTCGGCCAGGTCGAGCAGCTCGTCACGGGCAGATCGATTGCCCCGCAACGCCGCCTGCATCACCTCCCGCAGCACCTCGCCCCCCAACTGCTCCACGGTCTCGTCATCCATCGGGATGTGGTCGCTGCCCGGATCACCGCCGTGCAGGTGGACGCAGTATCCGGGCGAGGGCCCGGTGAGCGTCCGCATTCGGCGCAGCTCGCTGTACACCGTGAGGTCGGTGTAACTGAACTTCTCGTACGGCAACGGCGAAAGTCCTTGCCGCCGCAGATCTTCCTGATACGCCTGGTAAACCAGGTCCGGGTCGACGCCGACCGGTTCTCGCGACCCGCTTCCGTCTCCACCGTCACCGGACCGGACCGGGATCGTGGGCAGCGCCGATCGCGCCAGCCGGCGAAGCGCGACGTGGTTGATGGCCACCTCAGCGGCGACGGTGAACACCGGGTCGGTGCGCAGATCCTCCTCGATGTGGAGATGCCGGTGCATCAGGTGCCGGGCCTCGTGGAACAGCACGAACTTGACGCCGTCAACGTCCAATTCCAGGAAGAAGTACGGGTTGTAGAGCAAGGCGCGGCTGCCGTCGCCGGTGGCCATCACCGCGGCGGTGGGAATCGCGACAGTGGGAATGTGATGGTGGCACTTGGCATACAACCAGGACGCCACCACGCTCTGCCCGAACCCCAGCTCCAGCAGTGCGGCATCCTTGCGCTGCCGGGCCTGCTCGACAACCTCCGGATCACCGGGTTCTTCCGCGAGCAGCCGACGCAGGTCCGCTAGGTCAGGCAAAGTTTGGCGCCGATGCCCCATACCGGCCCGATGATGTTCTGCGGTATCGAGGTCTCCGGTGGTGCCAAGACTCATCGGAGCGCCCTTCAACACGGATACAACTCGGAAGGCCAAACGATAGCAGGATGATCCGACGAAATGAGAGGTTCACGTCCATCCGAAGTGCCCGGGTATCGCCCAGCAGTGGATACAGCCCGACATGCACGGACAACACCGGAGAGCCGGTCCTGGACGTAATGGCGGAGCCTGTCGTTGGCGACGAGTTTCGCGGTCTTCGGACGCCTCGCGCGCCGCTCGGCATGCCACTGCGCCGTCGATGCCCTGTAGTCCAGTCGATACGTGCGCGTGGACGCGTTCCGTCGCAACTCGCGCGAGATCGTCGACGGGTCACGCCCGAGCCGGCGCGCGATCTCACGCACGCCCGCACACTGCGCGCGCCACAACGCGATGTCCTCACGCTCGCCCGAAGACAGGTACCGACACGAAACCGATTGCGACAAACGAGGATTCACCCGGCCAGCATGCCAGAACCACCGAAATCCGACCGGCGAGGACACCCCCGCCTCCACGGCAGCGTCCTCTGTCATCACCCCACGCGCGATCGCCGCCCAGAACCGCACCCTGTCCTCACGCCACGCCGCCGTCGGCCTTCCCGGCGACGGAATCTGCCCCCGATAGGCCCGAACCTCCAACTGTCGCTTCCCATACACCAACACACACCTCCAAAATCAAGGTGTTGCAACGACCAGTTGAATCCAGCTTCGCTGCCGCGGTCGGAGTGGAAGATCACCCCGTCGATCACGTCGAACCCGCCTCGTGTTGTGACGGCCATTTTCAGTGCGGCACAAGCCAGTTCGGATCATGGTGGGCACTGGTGGCGTAGCCGAGCAACCGACCGGAGAACCGGTCTTCCACTGCGGCCAGATATAGCTTCCCCTCGTCGGTGACGATCTCGGTGACATCACCAACCCACAGCACATCCTGGGCGACGGCGGTGAACTGGCGGCGCACCAAATCCGGTGCCGCTGCCCGTTTCCCTTGACGTGTAGTCGAGTGCCTGCGCTTGATTTTCCTTGCCACCCAGCCGTTCTCGGCCATCCGTGCCGCGATGGTGTTGTCGGAGACCCGCCCGCCCTTCTCTCGCAATTCGAGGCCGATTCGCGGGCTGCCGTAGGTGGCACGGAGTCGGCGAACTCTTTGCCGATCGCGGCGGTCATATCTTCGCGGCGTTGTTGGCGCTCGGTGGGCTCACGGTCGTTCCACTTGTAGAACCACGACTCGCTGACCTCGAGAGCGCGGCACGAAACGGCATGCGGCACACCATGTTCGGTCCTCTGGGAGGCGATGAACCCGGCCACGCTCACTTGGTCGCCTCCTTCACCCACCCGACCACTGATCGCTTGAGCACATCACGCTCCATCGCCAGCTCGGTGTTCTCCCGCCGCAGCCGCAGCAACTCCTCGCGTTCGGACTCGCTGAGCCGGTCACCGGCAGCGCTGTCGCGCTGCTGCCGACCCTGGGCCACCCACGTGGTCAGCGTGCCCTCGTTGACCCCCAACTCGCGGGCGACCTGCGCGACCGGCCGCCCGGTCTCGCGCACGATCCTGACCGCTCCCTCACGGAACTCCGCATCGTACTTGCGTCTCTTCTCTGCCATCTGGCCTTTCCTCTATGGTCCGGCCTCCACGATATGGGGGAAACGCATCCCGAGTGCACGCAATCGAGCTGTTCGAGGACTACGTGAGTTGGCTGCGAGTCAATGTCCCGCCAGCGTCTGAGAACCTCGCCCCACCCGCCGACCACAATGACATCAACCAGCTCGAATATGCTCTCGGGCACAGCATCCCGGACGATCCAACGGGACGTGAGTGCACTCCGATGGCCGGCTCCTCGGTAGGACTCAGGTGACTACGGCCGAGTTTGGTCCCTGGCCCACCGAGACCGGTACATCAGCGTCCGTTCTTGATGATGGTGTCGTGCACAGGAATTCACTTTCCCAGGGAGAGGTCGCGGCGCAGCACCTTGCCGGTGGCATTGCGCGGCAACGGATCCGCGGTGACCAGCCAGCGCACGGGCACCTTGAAGTAGGCCAACTGCTTAGCCACGTGATCGCGAAGCTCGTCCTCCGACAACGACTCCGGGTCATCGACCACCACGATCGCGGCGACCTGCTGACCCAGATCCTCGTGCGGAATACCGATCACGGCCGATTCCCGCACCAGCGGGTGTTCGTCGAGGACGTTCTCGATCTCCTGCGGGTACACGTTCTCCCCACCCCGCAGGATGAGATCCGAACGGCGACCGGAGATGTAGAGCTTGCCCTGGCGCAGGATGCCGTAATCACCGGTACGCAGCCACCGGTTCTCGTCGATGACGGCCTTGGTGGCTTCCTCGTTGTTCCAATAGCCGAGCATGACGTACGGGCTGCGGATACAGATCTCGCCCTCCTCGCCATCGCGCACCGGCTTGCCATCGGGATCACGCACCTCGACCGAGACACCGACCACCGCACGACCCACGGTCTCGTTGTCGGCAGCCAGCTCCGGCGGAGTCGCCACCGTCGCGGCGGTACCGGACTCGGTGCACCCGTAGCTGGTGGTCAAACCCTGCAACGCGACGGGGAACCGTTCACGCAGCCGCTGCACCAGCGCCGGGGACGACGGCGCGGAGTTGAGCGAGAACGCCGTCAGCGACGACAGATCGTACTGCGAGATGTCCACGCCCAGAATACGACTCGCCAACGTCGGCACCGCCGCCCAGTGGGTGACCTTCTCCGTCTCGACCAGCTTCAGCAGCGACGCCGCATCGAACTCACCCGAGGTCGGGAACACCACCGCGTCACCAGTGGCCAAACGCGGGACCGACAGGTTGTGCAGGCTCGCGATGTGGAACAACGGCATCGTCGCCAGATAACGGCGACCCGCCGGGGAACCATCCCAGGCCCGGCCACCGAAACCGGCCGCGAGAGCGTCCATGAACCGGTGATAGTCGGCCACGGCCACCATGTTCTGCTGGGTGTGAACCACACCCTTCGGGCGGCCGGTCGTGCCCGAGGTGTAGAGGATGATCGCCGGATCATCCTCGGCCACTTCCACACTCGGGTTGCCGCCAGCGAACTCTGCAATCAACACCGGCAGATCGGTCTCCATCGTGAGCACCGGGATCTCGGTACCGGTCTCAGCGGCCAGCGCGGCCCGTTTGGCATCGGCGATCACTACCTTCGGGGCGGAATGCTCTAAGCCGTAGGCGATCTCGCGCGGCACCCACCACGCGTTGTAGCCGACCGGGATCGCACCCAACCGCTGCGCGGCCCAGAACGTCAGCACCCACTCCGGGGCATTGGCGGCCAGGATGCCGACACGATCACCTTTACCCACGCCGTACCGCTCGGCAAGCGCAGCAGCCAACGCACCCGCGGCCGCGTGATGCTCAGCGAAGCTGTAGCGGGTCCGCGGCGACACCAGATACTCGAGATCACCCAGCTCCCGGGAAGCGTCCAACAACTCCAGCAGCGAACCGCGGCGATGTTTGAACACCGGCAACGGCACACCCAGCACCGGCTCGACCGCCATCTCGAACGGCCCACCCGGCCCGGTCAACTTCCCGGCCACCTGCGCGGCCAGTGCCTGCAGATCAACGGCGTTGCTCATGAATCAAGTCCTCGAATCCGATAGCGCGAACCTTCGCAGCTTGCCCGAGTGAAGCCCGTCACGCACACCCCCCGACTGTGCCGAAGGTCGCATTCAGAAGTAAGACAGCACAATCACGCCCCCTGGATCGCAGCCACGCGGTGGTGACCGAATCGGGCCGCGCGGCGGCCTCTCCATTCCCACCCCCGGGTATTCGGAGACCGTGGCTACCACCTGGTGTTCTCATCGGTGCCGAGACGGCGAGGGCGACACCGTTTCCCATCCCCGGTACGCGGTGTGGCCCCCGTGCGCGGGGTGCTGGCGTGCACTGACGGCGGCGAGGTCGGAGCCAGGTCGTGCCCGAGCTATTGATTCAAACAATGATTCAATCAGTGATTGAAAGCATGGTTAACTGCTCCCATGACCGAGAAACTCTCGGCGGACACCCGTGTTCGATCGCTCACCGCAGAGCGGTGGTTGCCGACCGAGACCTATGACGCGGTTTCCGTGCGTCCGAATTGCGCCCAGCAGACGTCCCAGCGGCAGCCGAGCCGCCGCCTGATCATCACCACTCACCCGGAGGTCCGAGCATGAACAAGCGAGTAACCGGCAAAGTTGCTCTCATCAGCGGTGGCGCGCGCGGAATGGGCGCGGCACACGCCCGTGCGCTGGTCGAGCACGGCGCTAGTGTGGTGATCGCCGATCTACTGGAAGCCGAAGGGAAGGCGCTGGCAGGCGAACTGGGTTCGGCGGCCCACTTCGCGCACCTCGATGTGACCGACCCCAGCAGCTGGAAGCAGGCTGTAGGCGCGGCCGTCGAGGAGTTCGGTTCGCTGACGGTCCTCGTGAACAATGCCGGAATCGTCAACGGCAACACCATCATCGACTACGAACTCGCGGCCTGGCGACGGATCGTCGACATCAACCTGACCGGCACTTTCCTCGGCATTCAAGCGTCGGCCAAGGCGATGATGGACGCCGGCGGCGGCTCGATCATCAATATCTCCTCGGTGGAAGGCCTGCGAGGAAGCCCTGGACTGCACGGCTATACCGCCACCAAGTTCGCCGTGCGAGGCCTGACCAAATCAGCCGCACTTGAACTGGCCCCGCACAACATTCGGGTGAACTCGGTACACCCCGGCATGGTGCGAACACCGATGACACAGGGCATCCCCGAGGACTTCCTGCAGATCCCGCTCGGACGTGCCGCCAACTCCGACGAAGTCGCGAACCTCATCGTCTACCTGGCGAGCGACGAATCCAGTTACACCACGGGTGCCGAACATGTCATCGACGGCGGGCTGACTGTCGGCGTGCCGCACAAGACGTCCGGATAACAGTCCTCGGTGGGCGCTGTCCCATCCATGGAATTCCGGTCCGGAATTCCCTCTCACACCCCTGAACTGCAATGATTCGCCTCGGGCGCTGCTGAACGGTGGGATCGAGCCACCAGCGTTCCTACCGTTGACGCATGCCCGGCAGGCAAGGCCGCGCAGCCGATTTCGATCGAAACCGCAGTACTGGTGAACCAGACGGCGGGCTGGCGGCCGTGTTCGAGTTCCGCGACGAGGTGCTGGATGTCGCTCTCGGACAACGACTGTGGGGTGGGCGGCATATAGGGCTCCGGCGGTACGAGAGAGGTTGCCGAGGTGGCCGCTCGGGCGACGGTGAGAGCCTAGGCGACGTTGGCGTCGATCAGCAGTTTCCAGATGTCGGCCTGATCGACCACCTCCACGCCGAGTTTCTCGGCCTTGGTGAGTTTGCTGTCGCCGACACCCGCGCCGGTGATGAGCATGTCGGTGTTGGCCGAGACCGAGGAAGCGACTGTGGCCCCGGCTTTTTCACACAGGCGCTGGAAGGTCGGGCGGGCGACCTTCTCCCCGGAGCGCGGGTCGCTGATCGCGCCGGTGATCACGACGGTCTTGCCGGCCAGGGGAGCGCCAGCGGCGACGACCGGGGGCAGGTCCTCCTCGCGCACGTCGAGAGAGACACCGTGTGCGCGCAGTCGCTCGAGCTCTGGACGCAGCCGGGCAAGGTGCGTGTCCAGGGAGGCAGCGACCTTCGGCCCGATGTCCTCGACCTCGACCAGCCGTTCTTCACCTGCGTCGGCGACCTCTTCCAGCGACGCGAATCCGGACCGGGCCAGGCGGGCGGCGGTGCCGTCGGAGGCCATGGGGATCGCCAGGCCGATGAGGGCGCGGCGCAGGCCGACGGGGCGGCTGTTGTCGATGGATTCGATCATGCGGGTGGCGGAAACCTCACCGACGCCATCGAATTCGAGCAGTTGCTCTTTGGTGAGGGCGTAGAAGTCCGACGGGTTCTCCAGCATGCCCGCCTCGGCGAGGCGTTCGATCCATTTCTGCCCGATGGCGTCGATGTCGGCGGCGGCGCGTGAGGCCCAGTGGATGAGCCGCCGCACCGTCTGTGCGGGGCAGGAGATGTTGGTGCAGAACAACTCTCGACTGTTGCCTTGTTCGGTCACCGGCTGCTTGCACGAGGGGCAGATCGTGGGGGCGACGATGTCGAGTTCGGCGCCGGTGCGCGCGGCCGCGTCGAGCACGCCCGCCACGAACGGGATGACGTCGCCCGCGCGGCGAACCAGCACGGTGTCACCGACCTTGATGTCGCGGGCGCGGATGACTTCCTGGTTGGCCAGAGTAGCTTTGGTGACGGTGGTGCCCCCGACGAACACCGGCTCGAGCCAGGCCACCGGTACGATCTTGCCGGTCTTGCCGACGTCCCAGATGACCTCGCGCAGCAGGGTGGTCTTCTCCTCGGCGGCGAATTTGAACGCCAGCGCGCCGCGGGGGGAGTTGGAGCGGGTGCCGGCGGCGGCGTAGGCGTCGCGGTCGGCCAGGCGCAACACCGCACCGTCGAGGTCGTAGTCGAGATCGCCGCGGCCGCGTTCGATCTCGCCGATGGCAGCCTGGGCCTGGTCGGCATCGGCGCAGTGCTGCATGGCTGCACCGGTGAAGCCCAACGCTTGCAGCCCGGCCTCCAGATCCACCTCAGTGTCCCCAGCGGGGGAGTCGAGGTCGAAGCCGAAGAACTGCAGCCGCCGCTCGGCCACGGTGGCCGGATCCTTGGCCCGCAGCGTGCCTGCGGCGGCGTTGCGCGGATTGATCAGCGGCTTGTCCGGATGCGCGGCGTTGTAGGCAGCGAAGGTGGAGCGCAGCATGACTGCCTCGCCGCGTACCTCCACCCGGCCGGAGGGTCCGATGCGGTCGGGGACACCGTCGACGAGGGCGCGCACCAGAGGGGTGACATCATCGCCGGTGGTGCCGTCGCCGCGGGTGACCGCGCGGGCCAGACGGCCGTTCTCGTACACCAGCGACAGCGACAGTCCGTCGAGTTTGGGCATCACGACCATCGATTGGCCGGGGAAGCGCGCGAAGAACGCCGCGACCTGCTCAGGCGTGGTGGCCTTCTCCAGAGACAGCATCGGGCGTGCGTGCCGGACCGGGGCATGCAGCACACCCGGTGCGCCGACCTGGTCGAGCGGGTTCGGATCCGGGGTGAGCCCGGGATGGGCTTGGATCAGGCCGCGCAGCTCGTCCTCGAGCGCGTCGTAGTCGGCGTCGGCGACCAACGGCGCGCCCTCGTAGTAGGCGGCCCGCAGCGCGGTGACACGTTCGGCAAGTTCTTGGATTCGTACCCCAGGTTCCACAACACTGGACGGTACCGATACTGGCCGACACTCCGCCGGACCATATGGGCCAGGCGAGCGGGTTCTTGAGGTCGTGCTTGCCGATGTTGGTTGGACGAGCCCATTAGCTCGGCATCCTTGCCCTCATGCTAATTTTCGTCACAGTGACGAATAACCGAAATTGGCAAGCCTTGGAGAACGCGGTTGCGGACGCGACCGATCGAACATGCCATGTTCAGACACCTGCTCATCCGAGCGTCGATGCAGTCGACATGGAGCTCTATGCGCGAGCGCCGACAGTGATCGATCGAGCCCATCGCACTGAGGCAGGATTTTCGAATCACTCTGCACACCAACATCTTTCCGCCGATAATGATCGTTATGTCAACTTGTCGTTGCTGACCGCCATCCCCGCGACGAGCGCGCCCGAGGCAGTCCCGCCATGGGTGATGAGTTTGAAGACACCGAAGATTCGGCCGACGAACTCGTCCGGGAACGCACGTACCCGGTAGAGCGTCAACGCCACGCTTCCGTTGGGCGCAGCGAAACCGACTTCCGCCCAACCGAAGGCGAGCGCTGCAGCCAAGGCCGCACAGCCGCGCTGAAGGAGACCGCCAAGGGAAACTTCTAGACCCGGAACACCGGCGGGCGGCCGTGGCGCGTGCTGGGCCTCAGCGAACGCCTCGCCTGCCGGGTCACCGGGCAACACCGAAGTACCCAACGCCGCTCACCGGCCGCCCAGACCGCAGCCGATCCTGATGCGGCGCTGCGTGATTGGTTACGCCGCTGGGGAACGGGTCGGTTTGGCGTTCATCCCACCCGGTCAGCCCTGGCGCAACGGCTACATCGAATCGTTCAACGGCTGACTGCGCGACGAATGCCTCAACATCAACAGCTTCTGGTCCCTGACCCACGCCCGGGTCGTGATCAGCGACTGGAAGGACGAATACAACCACCGCCGAAGACATTCCGCGCTGGGCTACAGCACTCCAGCCCGATACGCTGCAACCTGCATCCACCGACAACCGGCTCTCACACACGGCGGACCGAATCACGGGGTCCCGTCAGAGGAGCTCCTGCCGTTCCCGCTCCGACATTCCACCCCAGATTCCAAAGGGTTGTTCAGTTATCAGCGCGTAAGTCCGGCAGTTATCGAGCACGCGACATGTGCGACAGACTTGTTTAGCCCGGCGAATTCGAGCTGTTCGAGCGCGACCCCTCTCCCCCTCGGGATGGAAGAAGACGCCCGAATCCATGCCGTTGCAGGCTCCAAGATCCTGCCACGGCATATCATCGACAGTCCGACGTCCACTCCTGATCGCTGTCGACATCGATAGTCCCTTTCAAACATGGATGACATCCAGGTTAGGAGCTCCCCACTCCTGGAAAGGTGGACCACGGACGAACAGCGAGCATTACATCAGACTGTGAAATACAAGAGTCCCAGAGGGCAGACCGCCGAGTTTGCTGATGGTGGGGATCCATGGAGTCGCACCGCCGCCGGCGACCATCGACCTTCACCGCCCTGTTCCCGTCGGACCAGGTGGAGCTGCACCAGGTCGGCTGGCACGACCCGACGGCAGGCTTGGCGGACGGCCCGACCGACATGGCGTTTGTGTGGCTGCCGCTGCCCGACAACCGCCGCTTCCGCTGGGTCGTGCTGTGTCGCAGTTCCGCGACAGCATCGGCTGGCGGCCAGCGACACGGTCACATTCGCCGACCTGATCGACGAGCCGTTCCTGGCGCTGCCGGAATCCGCGGGTCAGTTGCGCGAGTATTGGCTGGCCCTGGACGCCCGTGGTGGCCGTCCCCCGCGCATCGGTGCGGTGATCGGCAGCCCGGACGAGGCTGCTCACGTTAGCTCTGTAACGCTCTGATCAGGGGAATCTGTTGGGGCACTGTTGTTGTGGTGGTCGGCGGCTCATGGTCGGGGCGGGGCGCCCAGGTGTCGCAAGAATGCAGCGGTCGGCCGAACCGCTCGGAGTGATCCTCGTCGGCGTTCGCGCACCGCGCTGCCGCCCAGTGCGGTAACTTCTGGTGGGAATACGACTTCCGCAGCGGCGGATACAGTTTCGAGATGTCGATCTCCACCGGCGAACACGATCATCTCCTACATCAACTCGCGGGTTGGCACGGCGATTCGGTTCGGCTCCACGAGTATTCGTTGCACACCGTCCAGCAGGAGCTCGGTTCACGTCACCCTCGGGCCTTGGCGGTCTTGTTGGACTCGGCGGAGTACGTCGATGCGCCGGACTTCGAGGGGTTGATCGCCGACTGCGTAACGCTCTATGCCGCTGACGATGAGAAGACGATCGATGTGTGCACTGCGGTCGCGGTCGATATGCATCGGCGCGGCCGACACGATGATGCGGTCGGGCTGCTCGAACGCAGCCTGACCGACAACGAGCGGGTTCGAGGCATCGACAGTCGCCTGACCCTGGAAGCACGTGAGCATCTGGCATTGGCGCTGCTCAGAATTCCCGACCGGGTGTCGGAGGCGATTGTCGTTTTGGGACAGGCACTTCGGGATCGGGAGCGCATCATAGACCTCGACGATACGGTCGCCATCGACCTTCGCTACCGGTTGATGTCGTACTACGTGGAAAACAGCCGTGACGAACTGGCGATCCCGCTGCTGGAGCGCATTCTCGACTCCGCCGAGCGCGTCCACGGTAAGGATCACCCCGAGACAGTCCATGCCAGAAAGGGATTGGCCGCCCTGTATCGGGGCACCAATCGCTACGCCTCGGAGATTCCGCTGCTTGCCTACGATCTGGTCGTCTGCGAGCGAGAATTGGGCCCCGACCACGACGACACTATCGAAGCGAGGTTTCAACTCGCCTGGAGTTCATGGCATTCCGGTAATCCGGAGCACGCGTTGCCGCTGTTCGAACAGGTCCTGGCCGCTCACGAGCGGCTACGCGGCCCCGGTCATGACGACACCATTCCGGTACGCCGTATCCTGTCCCACCTCTACGCCGCCAGATTCGAGCAGTTCGACAAGGCCGCCGACCAGTGCGAACACCTACTCGCACACCACGAGCGGAACTACGGCCCGCGCCACAACGACACCCTCGTCGTCTGCAACAACCTCGCCCACGCCTACCACAAGACCGATCGCATTCCGGAAGCGATCGACTTGCACGAACGCGTCCTCACCATCCGCATGGACACCCTGGGATCGGACCACCCCGATACCCTGCTGACCCTGCACAATCTGGCCGCGATCTACGGACAGCTCAAACAACACGACCGCTGCGCCGACGCCTACGAACGAATCCTCGCTGTCCGCAAGCGCGTTGTCGGCCCGCACGATCCGATGACACTGCTCACCCGGGACAACCTGGGCGCCGCCTACAGCGCACTGGGCCGCTACACCGACTCGATCGAACAACACAAACTTGCACTTGCCGGACGCGGCCACATCCTGGGTCCAGAACACCCCGACACACTCGCCTCCTCCCACAACCTGGCGTTCGCCCTCGTCGCCGCCGGGCACCACGACGAGGCGATCGCCCTGGCCGCACGCACAGTGGACGACCGAGAACGGGTACTCGGCCCGGACCACCCGGGCGCTCTGTCGACCAGACACCTCCTCGGCCGCGCCTACCACGCGGCCGGTCATCGCGACGCCGCGATCACCACCCTCACCCGCGCCCTGGCAGACCGCGTCCGAGTCTTCGGTGCAGACCACCGGTACACCGCTGTCACGCGAGAAGCGTTGGTGCTCGCGCAGCGAGCCGAAGCACGCCCTACAAAGCAGTAGCAGGAGGGGCGCCACACCGGTGCCGTCGAGTGAAAACCCCAAGGGCGCTAGCCGATCGGCAGCACCGCGGGCGACAACTCGTCGGACGCACCGCTGTCCGATCAGGAGCTGCGCGACCAGCTCATCACTCTGCTGCTGGCCGGTACTGGTTGCGCCAGCGGTAGTAGGTGGCTTCGGTGATCTGCAGGGTCCCACGCACTGGACCCTGTCGCTTCCCGACGAGAGGAAGCGCGAGCGTCCCCGCACCCGCAACATCACTCGAGTCCCATCCAATGGCGCTCGAATCGTTGCCACTACCCGTACGGCTCACAGTGGCGGTCGGCTCTCCGATTCCGCTGCCGGACGAACCAGGTGCTGCTGAGGTGCTCGAATACCATACTCTTCCAGTCGTGCTGGGGTTTCGGTCTCCTCCCCTGTCGGCACGAATCCATTCGAACTCTCCTCGATGCTCCCCAGCGGAGAGATCTCGATCGACGCCGTCGCGCGCCGACTCATGACAGGCCGACGCACCTTGCAACGACGATTGGAGGACGAAGGCACCTCGTGGCGGCAAGAACTCGCCCGAGCCCGTCGCGAAGCCGCCGACCAGGCTCGACAACTGACCGCGGTCGAGCGTGCACGCCGCGTCGGGTATTCCGATCCGCGCTCGCTCCGCCGCGCAACTGCCCGCTGGCAGGCCGCGACAGACTAGCCGCGACCGAACTCGGCTTGCAGCCCGAGTAGGGTCCGCCTCCGGCAGTAATCCCTCCACCGAGTGCATCCGAGGCCCGGAATGAGCCCAGCCATTTTTCGTCAAGTCACAAGAAGGCGGGTTTGTTGGTTGCCTCCCGGCGTCAGTAGCCTTTCGATCGTCGGTTTGGATCCGCTTGCTGAACCCTTTCGGCCAGGTTGGACCCATCCATTTTGACGTAGTACGCGTGGCCGGGGTCGTGCATTACATAGTTCATGCTCGCGATTATGTTGGCCACCGGATCTTTGATATCGGCGAGCGTTGCCCCCTTTGGCCCGTACGCCAAGAAGACGCTCGGAATCGTTTGAGTAAGACCTTGCGAAGGAGTCCCGGCCCTAGCGTTGCTGTCGTAGTCGTTCACGCTGTCGGGGTCCCCGTCAGATTCTCGGGATATGAGCGTTAAATAACCTTTTGTCCAATTCTCACGGGCGACGGGATCCGTAATCCCCAGATAGTCGAGCGCCTTGCCGATCTCTATCGTCAATTCCGCTTCACTCAGGGCGCGGTGTCTGCCCTTGCGCCCCGAGTTGTCGTATGCCGCATCCCTATATGTGCCCGATCCCGCCGGATTGGCAGGTGCATACGGTACGTACCGATTGTCAGCATTGCCGGAATAGGATGGGGAATTGTAGCCGCTCGGAATGAAGGGCGTAGGTCCGTCCGTGGCGGGTGTTTCATTGTGAACGGCGTCAGAATTCGCCTGGAGCTGATCATAGGCTTGATCGAAATCGTTTTGAGCCTTCGCCACGATACCCTCGAGAGTCGCGTGCACACGGACTTGATCCCAAATCGACGGGTTCTCGTCGGGCACAGTGGCCAGAGCATCCTTGACGTCGTTGAGATATCCCGAAGTCTGCATTTTGAGGTTGTTCGCGACGGTGGCCGATTTCGCCGTGACATCGGCAACGCTCGCGTTGAGCGAACTCAGGTCGGTTTCGAGCTTGTCAGCCTGTGCCGCACTCAGCGAGTATTTGGTTTGAAGTTCACCGGAACCTGGCATGACGGCGGGGGTCGCATCCAAACTCTTCGCCATTGGTGCTACGGCGTTACCATCGCCGACTACCGGCAGCACCTTCTCGAAGAATTCCCGAGTTTTTTTGATGGCAGGATTCAGAATTGGTGCGTTTTGCTTGTAATCAAGAGTGAATGGGGTTGTCATTGCTCACGTTCCGTCGCACTCTAGCGCGGTCAAAAGAGGCCCGGATATGGGCGAGCGCGAAACGCGGCCATCGGCTACGTTTCGCGCTCGCTGTACATCCTGCCAACAAATACTTCTACGCGTCGATGAATGAATTGAATGCGTGGATACCGGTATCGCTGCCGCCGTCGATTCCGCGCTGCAGGGCCGATCGCAGGGCCGGTGTGGCCGAGTCGAGCAGTTCGGTGAGTTCCATCGTCGACAATTCGGACAACGACAAGGTACTGCGACTCATGAGGGCCTCCTCCTTGATCTCTGGTCAGCTCCGGTGTGCGCTGACGCTGATGTATCCCAGTATGGGCCGCACCGCGATCGGCGCACTCCCGCTCATGGGAAGGTAGGGAACTCCCGTGCTATGGGCGCTCGGACCTCAGGCGGGTACCACACACCCTCGTCAGAATTGCTCGTGCTGTGCGCGGTAGGCGGTGATTATCTCCGAGAGGATTCGGCCGCGGTTCTGTACGTCGTAGCCGTTGTCGCGAGCCCATTGGCGGATGACCGAATTCTGGCGAGTGTCCGCCGGTTTGGGTCTGGTGCTCCTGCTGCGCGGGGAATGTCCGACCTTGCGGGCGTGTGTAGTCCATCGAGAAAGCGCAATACGCAAATCATTGGCGTTCGGGGCGGAAAGATCGAGTTCGTAGGACACTCCGTCGAGCCCGAATGATATGGTCTCTGCCGCCTCGGACTCGCCGTCGAGATCATCGATGAAGTTGACGACCAGCTTGCGTACCATGTATGGGATTTCCTTTCGGTTCGTTACGGAGATCAGAATATGTTTCCGGCGGAGGTGATCAGGGAGTCTGCCAAGAAATTCGACCGGCGAATGAACCGTATTCCCAATCATGGGAATCAAGGGATGACCGTCAGCTGAGAACGCCATCGATGCATAGACTGGCCGAGCGCCAGGTGGGCGCGGGACGAGTGGATTCGGCGTCGAATGCCCACTGCGAGACCGGGCCAACCGAACGCCACATGAGGAAGCCGCCGGTGGAAACGACCTCGAAGAGGTCTTCGGAGCCGTCGATGAGCTGACTGCCCGAACAGTAGTCGTTGTAGTCCGTGCCCGGTTGACGGGCGCCGGGGCTGAACTGCCCGGCCGGATTTCGAATGGACCCGGGGCTCACCACGGTGCTCGCATGCCCTTGCGCCGATCGCATGATCCACCTCGGTGCGCCGAAAGTGTCTGTCTGACAGGTGAATGCGAGGCCACCCGCATAGACGGATGCCCCCTGGCCGTAACTGGCACCGGCCCATAGGCAGTGTGCCCCCGGCATGTCCGCGGAGGCCGGGGTGGTGGCTGCGGCGATCCCGAAGGCGCCGAGGAGAACGGCGGTCGCTGCGGCGAGCCGGGCTCGTAGCCGGGAGACCGGGTTGGGGTGGTGACTCTGATTGCGTTTCGCGTTCGTGAACATCGACGTCTCCGTTTCGCCACGTGTGTTCCGCGCTGGTACTGGCTGGAATGTTGACACGTTGACTGACGTAGTGAATGTACCGATAAACAACGGCACATTACGACGGTGCGTATCCACCGGTGGGAATAACCCGCGGGATCAAGCCTTGTGCAATACCTCGGAGATTTCGCTGTCCTGCTCGATCTCGCGCTCGATGAGGCGGTTCACCAGATCACCCGTGGCCTTGCCCGGCACCCGCCGAATCGCTGCCACCTGCGCGGCGAGTTGCGCCAACTCGTCCGAGCCGCGATTGGACGTCGCGTAGGACTCCCACGCATGGCGATGCAGCAGGTCAACCAGACGGCGGGCGATCCGGTCGCAGTCGGCCTTCAATCGTTCCAGTTCGCGAAGTCCCTCCGCGCAGGGCACACCCAGGGCGGCGGAACAATCGAACAGCGTGGCCAGCGCCGGATCGGCCACACGATAGGTCGTGGCGTTGACCGGCTCGAACACGCCGATGGCAACAACACGCGCGAGCCCGTTCGGGACGTCGCCGAACCGCGCCTGCAGTTCGGTCGCGGAGATGGTGGAGTCTTCGAGCTCGTCGACCGCCGCGGGCTCGGGCTCGACCACACCGAGCACGGCCCCCAGGTCGTCGCCGCGATCCCAGGCGGCAAGCAGTTCTTTGATCCCGTTGAGCTTGATGCCGCGGTCGAGGAGCCGGCTGATCGTGCGGACCCGGTTCAGGTGTTCGTCGCCGTAGTAGCCGGTTCGTCCGCGCAGCTGGGGCGGGGGCAGCACACCTCGCTCGTGATAGACGCGCACACTGCGCACGGTCGTCCCGGCGGCCTGCGCGAGTTCGTCGATGGTGTATTCGGCCGCTGCTGCCATGAGACAAGGAAACCACATCATTCGCGCGAGGTCCCACGCACCGTTGTGACGTCGATTATCGTGCCGATGGATCTTGATCTCGATTCGAGCAACACCCGGTGGGCCACGTGGACGTCAGCGCTGGTCACCGACCCGGAAATTCTTCCCTCCCTTGGTGATTCGACAGACTTTTCTCCTCGTGCCCTGACCTATTCTTGGCCGATGAACGACTCATCGCACACCCGGGTGAGTTCCTCCGAACGTGACCGTGCACTCGACGAGCTGGCACAGCACTTCGCTCTGGGCCGGCTGTCGGTCGAAGAGCTGGAGGAACGCAGCTCCCGGGTGTGGCGGGCGATCACCGTCCGGCAACTGGCCGAGACATTCGCGGATCTTCCGGCGGCACCCGCCTCCGCTGAGGGTTCGTACCTGACCGATGGTGCACTGCCCCGGACGGTGGTTCGGGTCGGTGCGATCGTGGTGTCGGCCGGCGTGTGCCAATTCGTCTTCGGTAACTGGTGGTGGTTGTTGCTCCTGTTGGCCATACCCGCGGTCATGACACTCGGCCTGCGCAACCGGTGAACCGGGACTACCACAGCGTTCTGGGCCTGACCAGGTTGGCCAGATCGATCAATCGGTAGCGATGTAAACGTTCCGGGGCCAAACGCGCCACGGCGCGCAGGCAGGCCTCGAGTCCCTGCCGGAGCGGCTTCTCGAGGAACGGATAGCCGAGGATCTCGAGGTCGGCCCGCTGCCGGTGGTATCCCTTGCGCAAGCACTCCAAGGCGGCGCCGACCACCAGCACTCGCACTTGTGGGGCGCGGGGTTCCTCGGTGAGCTCGTCCAGTCGCGCCGCGGCCGTGGCGAGTTCGTCCTGGGTGATATGGGCGGGTGGCCGTGAGACGAGCAGCAGGCTCCCGGTGAGCCTGGTCAGTGCGAAGTGGCGCGATGAGGTAGGTACCTGGTCGAGAATCTCGACCGCGGTGAGCACGTCACCCGCGGCGACCAAGCCCCGAGCGAGGCCGACCGCGGCGCTGATAGCGCCGTGATTGACCTGCCACACAGCGTGGAAGTTGTCGAGCGCGACGGTCTGCCAGCGGTCCCGATCGCCGCCGGGTTCCTCCGAAGCCAGCTCCGCCGAGGCCGCCAATGCCAGCGCGGGGGCGATCTCACCCGGGAGCATGGCATGGACCGCGTCAAAGTGGCGATGCGCCCGGTCCGGATAGTGGTCGAGCAAAGCCGCGATTCCTATGTACCACTCGATCCGCCAGTCCTTGCGATATCGCGGACGTAGTTCGGCCAAGAGCTCGCACGCCGGCACCGTCTGGCCGAGGTCGAGGTGCGCGCGGACGGCGGTGAGGGCGCCTTCGAGCTCATACGACGCCGGCGCCGGGATCGTCCCCGCGACGATTCGACTGTGCGTGCGATACAGGGCGTCGAGTGCGTGGCGGGCTTCGCTGTGCAGCAGGGTCGACAGCAGTGGCGCGGCGGGATCGTCAGTGTCGATGAGCGGAATGGGCAGCGCGGCGGCGATGGCCTGCGGGTCGAGCTCGGCGGTGTGGTGCAGACCGGTGACCATGCCATCGGTCTTGGCCACGAAGGTGTCGATGCCGAAATCGCCACGCATGGCGCTGAATTCGACCGAAGCCTGGGGATGCTCGGTTCCGGTGTCGGTGGCCAGCACCATGCGGAGCACGCCGGCGAGCTGGCAGTACATGGCGTAGGCGGAGGGAAATCGGCGTTCGGGGTCGGGGTCGGTGGCCCGCTGCAGCAGCCGCCGCAACGCGGGATAGCGGCGCAGCACCGGCTGTTCGGCCGGATCGGGGATGCCGGGCGGGAATCCGTCCGTGTCGTCTCGGCGTAGATCGAGAACGAGCGCGGCCAGTGTGCGGCCGACCGCGTGGATATCGGCGGCGATCGTGGGTCCGGTTTCGGTGAACTCGGGCGCCATGTACCCCGGCGTGCCGTAGATGCTGCCGTAGGAGTCCATGGCCGCGACCGCGCCGAGGTCGATGAGTTTGACCTCCTCGCCGGTGACCATGATGTTGTCGGGTTTGAGGTCGTTGTAGGCAAGACCGAATGAATGCAGGTAGTCCAGCGCCGGAAGGACTTCCATGACATAGGCGATGGCCTCGGCGACCGGCAGCACGGCGGGTTCGTGTTGCTCGACCATCGTCTTCAGGGAACGGCCGCCGACGTATTCCATCACGATGTAGCCGTGGGGCGATTCATCGGCGTTCGCGTGCTTGACGAAGTTGTAGATCTTGACGATGCCCGGATGCGCCATCTCGGAAAGGAATTGGCGTTCGGCGACCTCGACGATGTGCGCCTCGAAGTCGAGCGGGTTCTGCAAGCCCTTCAAAACCACCCAGCGGTCGCTGACGTTGCGGTCGATGGCCAGGTATATCCAGCCGAGCCCGCCGTGCGCCAGACAGCCCTGTACCTCGTATTGGTCGGCAACGACATCCCCGGTGTGCAGGTGGGGGCGGAAGTTGAACGGAGATCGGCAGTGGGGGCACACCCCCGTGACGGCGCCGGGCCGTCCTTCTTCACGACGGCCGACCGGACGCGCACAGTTCCAGCAGAAGCGTTTGGCCTCGGGAACTTCGGGATCGGTGAGCACCACCTCGCGCGGATCGACGAGCATGGCCCTGGGCAGTTGCACCAGGCCACCGCCCAGACGGCGGACGCTGGGACGCGATCGAGAGCTGCGCCCGGACAGCGAATCGGAGTCGAGGTCCTCGTCATCGGGGTCTTCGATATCGATGAGGTCCACGGACGCGGGTTGCTGATTCGCTCGCTCGTCGGGCGAGAGTCGCCGGGTGACTTCGGTTTCCGCGGGTGCCGCGCGCAGCGATGTGGTGAATCGCTGCCCCGGTGTGACCGCGACCGATCGTCGGGTCGACCAGGGATTCGGCACCGGCCGGGGTATCTCGGTGCCGCGCATACGCCGGTTGGCCCAGGGGTGTGACTGGGGACCTCCGACTGCGCTGGGTTGGTCCGGCATGGAAACCTCTCGTGCCCACCGTGCGATCGAGGTCTCATTCTCGGATTCACTGCACGACCGCGCAGCGGGGTGTTCCCTGCAGCGGGAAGGGCGCCCAGCATCGAGTCCGCCCCGGTGTTCAGCACCGGGGCGGACCTTGTGGCCTGCTACTCCCCCGCCGATTGATCCAGCGTCGCACCGACCTCCGCGGCCGCGTCTTCCCGACCCGGGCCGGGCCGCGAGACGACGGGATACGCGAAGGCGCTGCCGTCGCCGGAGTCCGCGGAATCCTGCAGCCGAGGCGGCAGCTCGACCACCACGGGATACTGACCGGTGAATCCCTGGCGCTCGGCGGCGAGGCGGAGAACTCGGCCGCGAACCGCGAACCAGCCCACCACGAACGCCGGCGCCATGACCAACAGCATGGCCACCACCGCGTAGCGCTGCACGTGGTCCTTGCTGCTGGCCATCAAGACGACCACGACGGCCAGGAACAACAGCGTCGCGTAGCTGGTGTAGGGCGCACCCATCAACCGGAACGACGGTCGGTCGGTGCGACCATCGCGCCACCAGTAGTACAGCCGCAACTGGCAGAGCACGATGGCCGACCATGCGGTCACGGTGCCCATGGCCGCCATGTTCAGCACGATCTCGAAGGCCTGATCGGGTACGACCGCGTTGAGACCGACACCGAGCAGCGCGATGGCGCCGGTGGCGAGGATTCCCACGTACGGGACACCGGTGCTCGACATCCGCGCGGCCACCTTCGGTGCGCTGCCGTTCATCGACATCGATCGCAGCACGCGGCCCGTGGAATACAGACCGGCGTTGAGACTCGAGAAGGCGGCGGTGAGCACGACCAGGTTCATCACCGAACCCGCCGCGGGCACTCCGAGTGTGGAGAAGAACGTGACGAACGGGCTGACACCTGCCTTGTACGCGGTGTAGGGCAGCAACAGCGCCAGCAGCACGAGCGAACCCACATAGAAGAGGGCGATTCGGGCGATGACCGAGTTGATGGCCCGCGGCATGATCTTCTCGGGGTTTTCCGTCTCACCGGCCGCCGTACCGACCAGTTCCACTGCGGCATAGGCGAATACGACACCGGTCGTGACCAAGACCAGTGGCGCGAGCCCGGTCGGGAAGAGTCCGCCGTGGGTGGTGATCACGCTGGGTCCGGTGTGGTGCCCACCGACCGTGAAACGCCCGACCAGGATGATGCTGCCGACGACCAGGAACAGGACCAGCGCCACGACCTTGATGAGCGCGGCCCAGAATTCCAGTTCGCCGAACCACTTCACCGAGATGAGATTGATGCTGACCACCAAGGCGAGTGCGATGAGCGCGATCAGCCACTGCGGTACCGCCTGAAAGGCGTTCCAGTAGTGGATGTAGGTGGCGACCGCGGTGATGTCGACGATGCCGACCATGCACCAATGGAAGAAGTACATCCAGCCGACCACGAAAGCCAGCTTCTCCCCGTAGAACTCGCGCGCATAGGAGACGAACGAGCCGGACGACGGGCGATGCAGGACCAGCTCGCCCAGTGCTCGTAGGACGAAGAACACGAAGACGCCGCAGATCCCGTATACGAGGAACAACCCCGGACCGGCGCTGGCCAGACGTCCGCCCGCGCCGAGGAACAATCCGGTGCCGATCGCGCCGCCGATGGCGATCATCTGCAGTTGGCGGGGGCGAAGGGCTTTGTGGTAGCCGGCGTCCTCTGCGGCTAAGGCCTCCGCGGGCGCATCGGGAGGTCGAACGGTTGTCATGACGGAAGACCTTTCACGTGACGCGTGCCATACCCGTGTCAATGTACCGTTATACAACGGCACGATCAATAGGTGTTTGTCCGTTGATCGGTCCGGCGATCCGACAGCCAACAGGGGATCTCCACCCGTGAACACCCCTGATTGAGTGAGCCGCCAACTATCGATACGCTTAATGAGTCAGATACTGATGGAGTAGCCGGATGGCATGGTTCGAGCGCGAGTTCATCGCGGTGCCCGAACAAAGTAAGAACCAGTTGGTCTTCAAGTGGCCGGATGTCAATATCCGCCGCTTCTCGCGCGTCATCATCAATGCCGACGAGGTCGCCGTGTTCGTGCGAACCGGCCGTGTTCTCGCCACCCTCGGTCCCGGACGGCACCGCATCGACGCCGAGGAACTGCCCGTTCTCGGCGCGCTGATCGACACCTTGACCGGAGGCAATTACTACCGGGCGGAGCTGTACTTCGTTTCCACCAAGGAGTTTCCCCGGGTCAAGTTCGGAGGGCGGCTGTCGGATGTCCTGGATCCGGTCAGCGCGCAGGTGCTGACGCTGCGATCGTTCGGCGAATTCGCGCTGTCGGTGCGGGATCCCGCTCAGTTGATCACGGCGGTGACCGGCAGTGCGACTCCGACCGACCCGGCGGCAACCCCGGCCTGGTGTGCCGAACAACTGCTGAAGGTGATGAAAATCGCAGTGACGCAGGGGGTATCGCGAGGCGATTGGCCCATCCTCGGCCTGTCCGCGCATCTGGGCGACATCGAGGAGGCGGTACTGCGACCGGCGAATCTGCAGCTCTACGAGTACGGGCTCCGGGTTCCCCGGCTGGGCAACTTCGACATCACCGTTGCTCCCGAGGACGCGGAACGGCTCAAGCGCCTGGCGAAGGACACCACCTACGTGCGGCTGGCCGGGGACTTCCAGCGGTACGCCGCCGGCGAGCTCGCGCTGGGGGCCGGCCAGGGATTGGCGCGCGGCGTCGGGGACACGGGGTTTCTGGGTGCGGCGCTGGGAATGAACGCGCTGCACCAGCACACGGCGCCACCGACCGCACGGGCGCCGATCGCCGCGGCCGTCGAATCGGCCTGTGCGGCCTGCGGCACATCCCATTCCCCGACTGCTCGGTTCTGTACGCACTGCGGCCTGGACCTCCAGCAGGTTCGGCGGTGCGGCCAATGTTCGGCGGAACTCTCCGAACACGCGAACTTCTGCGGTCGCTGCGGGGCCCCCGCCACCTGAAGGGTGGCAGTGGTTTTCGTGGTGGCTGGTCGAGGACACGCTTCACGATGGGGCCGGGCTCGAAGCCCGGCCCCATCGCTCAGACCACGGCGGTCGGTTCGACGCCACCAGCCAGGCTGCGCACCTGTCGTGCAGCGACCGAGAGAGTAGCCAGATCCATTGTCCCGGCGGCGAATATCTCGTCCAGGGCCACTCGGGCGCGGGCAAGTCGTGAGCTGTTGAGCGATTCCCAGAACAGAATCTTCTCCGCGACCGTGTCAGCGGGCGCGGTCACTCGCAGCACGTCGAGTGTGAGCGATTTCAGCGAATCGTAGAGATCGTCTCGGACCGCGAGCCGTGCGAGTGTGTGCCAGCGGTCGCTGCGCTCGAGGCGGACGACCGCATCGAGGAGGCGTTGAAAATCGAATTGTCGCTCGAGGTGGTAGTACAGGGCGATAACTTCACGCTGTTCGCGTTCGGCTACCTCGGCGATATCGACGATATCGAGCAGTGGGAATCGGTAGATCAGCAGATAGACCTCCTCGACCAGATCGCGCGGGCCGCCACGGTCGATGGCAGCACCGGCACGAGCGAGCAGCTCGTCGCTGATGACCCCCCGCCGCCACTCGGGCACCAATGTGCTCATCGCTCGTACGCCGTGCCGGTAGCGGGCGATATCGGTGCCGATTGCGATGGGCTGTGGACGATTCGTCAGCAGCCATCGACACGCACGGTCGAGGGTTCGTTTGGTCTCCAGTTCGAGTTCGTCGCGGACTGCGGTGGGCATCGGAGTGGTCCGGATGCGCAGCCACAGTTGGTGGAGATCGAAGATCTCGGTCACCGCCGTGAACGCGCGCACAGCGTCGTCCACGGTCACGCCCATCTCCTCGACGAGGCGGAACACGAATGTGGTGCCACCGTAGTCGACGACGCGGTTGACGACCGTCGTGGCGACGATCTCGTGACGCAGCGGGTGGTGGCGCATCGCGCTGCCGAATCGTTCGCGTAGCGGCGCGGGAAAGTAGTTCGGCAACACCGCCGCGAAGGCAGGGTTATCGGGCAGCTGCCCGGCAAGAAGTTCTTGCTTGAGTGAAAGTTTGACGTGGGCAAGAAGATTCGCCAACTCGGCCGATGTCAGCCCGGTTCCCGCAGCGATCCTTCGGGCCATTTCCGCGTCCGAGGGCAGCGCCTCGATGTCGCGGTCGAGGCCGTGCCGGTCCTCGAGATCGGCTATCAGACGACGATGGACGGCCGCCATGGCCGGGGCATGTGCGCGGGAAAGGCCGAGGCGGAAGTTCTGGGAGACGTTGTCACGCAAGACGTGTTCGGCGACCTCGTCGGTCATCGAGGCCAGGACTGCATTGCGATCCGAGATCGACAGACTTCCTTCGGCGACCACTCTGTCGAGCAGGACCTTGATGTTGACCTCGTGGTCGGAGCAGTCCACGCCCGCGGAGTTGTCCAGGGCGTCGGTGTTCATCTTGCCGCCGTACCGGCAGAACTCGATGCGGCCCAACGCGGTCACACCCAGGTTGCCGCCCTCACCGATCACCCGCAGCCGCAACTCGTTCGCGTTCACCCGCACCACATCGTTGGACTTGTCACCCACATCGGCATTGGTCTCGGCCGACGCCTTGATATAGGTACCGATCCCGCCGTTCCACAACAACTGCACCGGAGACTTCAGGATCGCCCGGATCAACTCCGGCGGCGACAGCACCGTGACCTCGGGAGCCAGGCCGAGCGCCTCGCGCACCTGATCGCTGATCGGGACGGACTTGACGGTCCGGTCATAGACACCGCCGCCCTCGCTGATCAACGACCGGTCGTAATCGGCCCACGACGAACGCGGCAACGCGAACATACGCTCACGCTCGGCGAACGACGTCGCCGCATCGGGATTCGGGTCCAGGAAAATATGGCGGTGATCGAACGCCGCGACCAGCCGGATGTGACGTGAGAGCAGCATGCCGTTGCCGAACACGTCACCGGACATGTCACCGACACCGACCACCGTGAAATCCTCGGTCTGGGTATCGATGTCCATCTCGGCGAAATGCCGCTTCACCGACTCCCACGCACCCTTGGCGGTGATACCCATCGCCTTGTGGTCGTAACCCACCGAACCACCCGAGGCGAACGCGTCACCGAGCCAGAAGCCATAAGACTGGGCAACATCATTGGCGATATCGGAGAACGTCGCCGTACCCTTGTCCGCCGCCACCACCAGATAGGTGTCATCGCCGTCGCGGCGGTGGACGTGCGGCGGTGGGATGACCTCACCTGTGATCCGATCGATGTTGTCGGTGATGTCGAGCAGACCGGAGATGAAGATGCGGTAGCAGGCGATTCCTTCGGCCTGCAAGGCCTGGCGGTCGACGACCGGGTCGGCGGTAGCCGCGGGAGGATTCTTGACCACGAAACCGCCCTTCGCGCCGACCGGCACGATGACCGCGTTCTTCACCGCCTGTGCCTTCGCCAGGCCCAGGATCTCGGTGCGGAAATCCTCCAGGCGATCCGACCAGCGCAGCCCACCGCGGGCGACCGGCCCGAAGCGCAGGTGCACGCCCTCCACCCGCGGCGAGTACACCCAGATCTCGAATTGCGGTCTGGGCTTGGGCAATTCGGCGATCGCGCGAGGGTCGAACTTGAACGACAGGGCCTCACGCGGACCGCCCGTCTCGTCGACTCGGAAGTAGTTGGTGCGCAGGGTCGCACGGATCAGCCCATGGATCGCGCGCAGGATGCGGTCGGTGTCGAGACCGACCACCGATTCGATGTCGGCGAGGAGCCGCTCGTCGAGCGTGCGGGCGTCCTCGATGGCGATATCGGTGGGCTCGCAACGGGCGGTGAAGAACTCCATGAACGCGGAGGCGGTGGCCGGTTGGCTCAGGAGGACCTTGCTGATACTTGCGAAGGAGTACGAGAATCCCGCTTGCTGTAGGTATTTCGCATAGGCGCGCAGGACCGAGATCTCGCGCCAGTTCAGTCCGGCGCTCAGGACGAGTTCGTTGAGTGAGTCGATTTCCGCGCGGCCGAACCACATTGCCTCGACGGCTTGCGCGAAGAGTGTCCGAGCCTGGGTGTCCTCCGACCTCGATGCCTTCGCCGGTGTGGAGGGGATGCGCAATCCGAAGTCGTAGATCCATCGGTGGGTGCCGTCGGGCAGCGTCAGCGGGTAGGGGCGTTCGTCGACGACCTCCGCACCGACGCTGTGCAGTATCGGCAGAATCCGGCTCAGCGAAATCCCCGCGCCATGGACATAGAGAGTGAATCGCCACTCGCCGTCCGGGGCGTCGACCTCCCGGTGCAGGTCGGTGTCGATCGTGCCGTCGTCGAGGCGATTGAGCCGCCACAGATCGGCCAGCGCTCGCGCCGGCGTGAATTCCTGCTGGTAGGTGGCAGGGAACGCGGCCGCGTAGTCCCTGGCCAGTTCGCCCGGAACGGCGCGGGTGACAGCGGCCTGGGTGATCAGCAGGTCGGCCCAGGTCCGGGTCGTGGCGAACAGCAGGTCCTGGACCCGTTCGAGATTGGCCGCGGACGTGTCGACCGGCGCGGCGTCCGCGCGGCGGTGGACCGTGAAGTAGACGACAGCGAGTTCGGATTCGCTGGCGCGCGCGGAGTAATCGATCTGTTCGGCGTCGAACTCGTCGCGGAGGATGTCGCGCATGCGGAGTCGGACATCGGTGGAGTAGCGGTCGCGCGGGAGGTAGACCAGGCAGTAGAGTGCCGTGCTGCGCGCGTCCGGCCGCAGGAACAGCCGTACCTGTCGACGCGGACCGAGATCCATGATCGCTGAGACGGTTTCGAACAGTCGGCGGGTGTCCGCACAGAACAGTTCGGCCCGCGGCAGCGTCTGAAGTGTCTGGAGCATGGCCTGGCCGGAGAAGGAGTTCGCTCCGAATCCGGCCCACTCGATCACCTGACGTATGCGTCGGGAGATGACGGGGATGTCGAGGATGTTCTCGTGCTGGCCCGTGACGGTGAAGGACCCGATGAAGATGTGTTCGCCCCGCACGGTATCTCCGAAATCGGACACTGTGACGACGTAACCATCCGCCGCGCCCGGCAGCAGTGGATCCAAGGAGATGTTGGACAGGCGCAGCACCGGCCGGCGGGGACCGGACAGCGGAATGTCGATCTCGTTGTCGAGGCGTTGGTGCAGGATTCCCAGGCCCGCGGTCGGCCGCAGCTCCGTCGTCGCGACCGTGTCGGAGCTCCCGGCTTCGAGTGCACGATCGGAATCGATGGCGTGATAGCCGTATCCGAGCAGCGTGAAGCGACCGTCGGCGAGCCAGTTCAGCAGATTGGCATTGTCCACGGATTCGGAGTCCGCTCCGGCGCCGCGGCCGAGGGCGGCGGCAACGGCGAGCAGTGTGGTCGTCATCGCCGGGGTATCGCCGGCGATGCTGCGGAGCGTGGCCAGCAACTGCGGGAGCGCCTGCTCGATGTGGCGGAGTTGGTCGGCGCCAACGGATTCCGCCAGTTGTATGTGGATCCATGATTCGGCGACGGTATGGTCACCGGGGCTCGGCTCGGCGCTGCGCGAGGGAGCGATGGCGCGTAACACTCCCCGGTTGTCTCGAAGCGCGTCGATGATCGGGTGGACGATATCGGTCACCACGACACCGACCCGCCGCAGCATGGACGACACCGATTCGACCAGGTGTGGCATATCGTCGTTGACGATCTGGATGGCCGGTCCCAGCCCGGTGGGGTCCTCGGGCCGGTAGACCCGCAGGGTCGCCGCGCCCGGTCGGCGCAGAGTCGCCAGCTCCAGGTGGCACTCGAAGATCCGGCTCGCTCGCGTACTGACCGCCGGCGTCGTCGCCCCGGGCTGGGTCCAGCGGTAGTAGACGGCCTCGAAGGCCTTGGGATCCTCGCGGAGTCGTTGCAATGTAATCGTCTGAAGCGTGGTTGTCGCCATCGCCCGAACCTTCCCGGGATCTGGGCCGTATCCCACAGCCACAGTCACCTATTTAACGTACCGTTAAATAGCGGCACATTATCCAATGTAGCAAACTGGCGCGGTCTGGGCGACCACGCCGAATCAGAACCGGCTTGTGATGTCGGCCCGCGTCATCCGGACAGCCCGGCCCGTTGCAGGAAGGTCCGGGCGGACGACTGATCGTTGAAAGCCGCCGTCTCGATACGCAAACCACTACGAAGGTCGGCGTACCAGACAACGAAGCGTGGGCCGATCGCGGCGAACACCGCACTGTCGGAACGGATCGACGGCCCGGCCGCACGCCACCGGCGAATATCGTCACCGAGTTTGTCCTGCTCGACCACTCGAATGCTCAGGGTCAGATCGCGACCACCGCTGAGTCCGCCCGCCAGCAACGAGGCGCGAGCGGGAATCACGCACTGATCGGCGTTGACCGAGGCACTGCCCGGGCACGAGACCGCCGTCCGCAGCGTCGCGGGCAGCGAGTCGGCCGGATCGGCCGTGCCCAGTGACGGCAGTCCCGGCAATCCGGGAAACCATCGCAGCACCACGAACGCGAGCACGGCCAGCACGATCAGTCCGCCGAGAACACTGCTGAACCGCGCGAGCAGCGGCCGAGCCGCGTGCTCGGTGCCCGTCACGGCCGCCATGCCCGCCTTGGCGACGGCCTTTCCCACGGCGACCGCCGTCTTCTCGGCTCCGGCGAGCACTTCACCCGGCAGTGATGATCCCGCAGGTGCGGCAGGCGCCAGTGGGGCGCCGCAGTGCGAACATGTCGATCCCGCACCGGAATCGCGGTGCCCGCAGTACGCGCACAGAGAATGAGAAGCGCTCAATGTCCGGTGATCACAATCGATGAGAGGGCCGTGATGTTCTGCCCCGGATCGCCTTTGGACTGCAAGACGGTGAGGACGATCTTCGACGCGGTCACCGGCGGATTCATCGTGGTGACCACCGGACCGCGCTGATCGAGGGTCTGCTGGGTACAGGTGGTGGCACCGGCATCGTCGAACCGATACGAAACTCGGCTGGCGGTACGGTATTTCGTCCACTGATCGGTACCGTCCGCGCCGATGGCGTCCCATCCGGGTACCAGTCCGATCGACTCGACCGTGTAGGAACCACCCAGGTCGATGCTGAGGATCTGCCCGTCGACCCGGTGTGCCCGCGAACACGACCAGGCTTTGCCCGGACCGGCGAAGGCGTCCATACCCGGCGTCCCGCCGGGCGGGCAGTGCGATACCGCGGACTTGACCTGGATGGTGCCGCCCGCCGGAGCGGTCGGCGTGACACTGGTTTGCGTGGTGGCCGGAACGGGGCTCGGCGTCACCGAGGCCTGCGCGGATTCCCGCTCCGAGCCGTGGTCACCGGTCGTCATCACCAGGGCAAGGATGACCACCATGATGACTGCGGCGCCGATGACCAACGCCGCCTTGGGGTTTCGCACGACGGTGAGCAGGTCTCGCGCTCGCTCGGCCAGTGGTGTGGCCGGTGGTCGCGACGTCTCGGGTTCGGCTCGGGTGTCGGGTTCCGGTGCGGGTTCCTTCGAGGCGAGCGAGGACAGTTTGCCCGAGAGATCGAGACCGGCGGATTCCGCACCGCCCCCGCCGTTGAGCAGTGCCAGGATGCGCTCGCTGGCCTTCGGGCCGCTCGAACCCGCCCCGGCGGGCGGCGGCGCGGCGGGGGCGGAGCTCGGGGTGATGGACTCGAGGCCGGCGTCCGGTTCGAGGCTGAAATCCGTTCCGCTGAACGATTGTTCGGCCTCGGGTGGGGCGGATCGCCCCAGTGCCGGATCGGCGAGCAGCGCGTCCAGGACCGCTGCTCTGTGACGGAGGAAGCCATCCCCCGGATCCTCGTCGGGCACGATCGGAATCGTATCCGGGTGTCCACGAATATCGATGCTTCGTTGTTCCCCGCGATGGGAACCGGAGGTGGCGGTATCCGCTACTTTCTTTCGCCGGTGACGAAATAGTCTGGGGGAACGTCGAATACCCGGGCCAGTGCGATGATCAGATCCAATCGGGGAATCGCGTCTCCATGGATGAGCCGATAGAGACCGGATTGCGAAACGGGAACATCCGGATAGGCCAGCTCGAGATGCTGGGCCAGTGAGTAGAGGGTCAGCGAGCGAGTCGCTCCGTCTTCGGTCGAGACCATCGACTCCGAGATCAAGGCCGACAAGCGCCGGGAGAATATGGCGGCCGCCGCCTGGCGTGGCGTGAGTTCGTCTCCGTCGCCGAGCGGTTGGACCTGATCGCTGTACGGCTCGGAATCGGCTACCACATTCGCAGACATTACCGTCCCCTCTCTCGCTGACCTCAAAACCCTGCCGTCGGAACCGAAGGCGGCGCGGGTAACGATGGCGGCCGGTGTCTTTCGCCATTGACGGCCGCGGTGTTGATCGGTTCAAAGTAGCGGGTTTCGCCGCGAGGCTCGATGAGATCGACTCGGACGGTCCGCATCGGGATACCGATGTCGACGGTGTGCGCGTCGACCTGTTCGATCGCGAGGTCGACGGCCCGGCTTCGCGGCTCGCCGGGCTCGTTGATCGTCAACGTGGTCGGGGCGTCGGAACGCACGGGCGGCAACTGGTCGTACACCGCGATGGTCGCGGTCGGCGCGACGGCGACGTCTTCACTCGCCTCGCCGGGGCCCGGCGCCAACCGCAGCGAGTCCGGGTCACCGACCGCCGCGACCAGTTGCCGCCAGCGGTCCGGGCGGGCGGAGTGGATCACCACATCCGCGCCTACGACCACGGCCCGCAGGATGATCTGCTGGGCGACAGGCAATTCCGCGCGGATATCGACGCTGCGGCGCTGCGGGTTGTAGCGGGTCGGATCGAACAGCGGTAGCGCGAAGGTATGCATGGGCTGTCCGCTGATGACCCCCAGGATCTGCCCGTTGGGGCCGATGGGTACGGCCAACTCCGACAGCACATCCGCAGGGGCGGTGTCCAGACCGGGCGCGGTCGGCAGGTCTCGGGCCGACGCCGTGCTGGGCAGGGTGGCCAGCAGCGCGGCCGACTGGCGGCCGACCAGCGGACGCAGAAAGACGGGTGGGGTCTCGTCGACCGTGGGACCGATGAACCGCACGAGACCGCGCGGGCCCGCGGCCCGGCCCGACAAGGAGATCACCACGGTCGTGCGGCCTCGATCCCAGCTCCAGCAGTCGTCGAGTCCGCCGTCGCCCAGTCGGCTCCAATCGACGGCGAAACTACTGACACCGCGACCGGGATTGGTCGATTCGAGTCGAGTCCAGGTTTCCCGCAGATCCGACAATTCGACTCCGGCGTGCAGCATCCGCAGGGCGTCGCGCATCGCGGCGGCGGGCAGCACGTGGGCGCCGACACCGTATGCCCGCAGCCCGGTGGCGATCCGGTACGCCGCGGCGGCCAGGGCGCGTGGGGCCGCCGCCGCAGCGCTCCCGCGCCGGGTCAGCCGAGCCAGATTGTGTTCCTGGTCCATTCGCACGACGAGCCAGGTCAACCGGTCCCCCACGACCGGTTGGGAGCCGATGAGCTGGTCGTAGAGCATGCTGTAGCCGCTGGACGCGCGGGCCCGGCGGCCGGTGGTGACGATGTCGATGTCGAATTCGATGCCGTACTGCTCGAGCATCGGCAGCAGCGCGTTCACCGCGACCTTGTCTTCGGTGTACACCGTCCGATCGGCAATGACGGTGGGCAGGTCCAGATCCGGGGCGAGCTGGATCATCGCGACCAGGATCGGATCGCCGAATTGGATGCCACAGATTCCGTTGGTGGTTTCGAAGTCACGGATGTCGGTGGGCGCGTTGAGTTCCCGGGCTCGGGACCCCCTGCCCACGCGGTATCGACCCCAGTCGAGGCACCATCGCACCGGCGTTCGCTCACCGACCCGCACGACCACCATCGCGACCGAGAACGACGCGGTCAACGCGATGCCCCACCAGGGAATCCGCCCGAACATCACGGCCGCGAGCGGAGCGCCGCCCACCACCAGAACCGCGAACGGTCCACGGTCGATGCCGCCGAGCCGGATCCGCGGACCGCTCACCGTTTCCTCCGAATTAGGTTGTGCGCAAAGATAATTCCCGATCCGAGCAGCGTGGATATCAGCAGGACGCCCGCCGCGACCGCACCGGGTTTCCCATCCGCGGGGCGCGGCGGTGCGGGCAGCACCAGGGGTATCGCACCGTAGGGGCCGGTCGGTGACTGTGGGGGTGTACGAAAGCTCAAGGCCGCCAGCGGATCCACCAGGCCGGCGCCGACGATATTGTTCACACCGCGTGCGGGGGCGTGCGCGGAGGCCTGCAAGCGGGCGGCGATCTGGGCCGGTGACTCGTTGGGGAATCGGGAACGCAGCAGCGCGGCGGTCCCGCTGACATACGCGGCCGCGAACGACGCGCCGCCGACGGGGACCAGTTTGTCGGACGCTCCGACCCCGTTGATGAGACCTCCACCGCCCGGGCCCACCGATTCGATGCCCGTGCCCGGCGCGGCGATCGACACCCACGGCCCGGCCAGGGATTCACTCATCGGATCCCCGGCGACGGTGGTGAAGCCGACCGTCAGCACATCGTTGGCGAAGCATCCCGGCGCGGCGAGCGTCTTGACCCCGTCCCAGTTGCGTGGGTCGGTGGGCCGCCCGGGGTCGATGTCGGGGTTCTGGTCGCATCCCGCTCCCGAGGAGGCGCCGGCACCGGCGACGATGAGCGCGCCCTTGACGTGCACGGCATAGCCGATCGCCGCCGCCAACGGCGACTGATCGACACCGAGACCGACCGGCAGGCACAGGGGCAGCGCCACCGTGATCACGTCGGCGCCGAGGTTGGCGGCGTGCGTGATAGCGCGCGCGAGTCTTCTGAGGTCGACGGCGGCCTGCGCCGCGGCATCGAGGTTCAACGCGCCGTCGGCGCTGAAAGCCCCGGATCGGTAACGGACGGAGATGATCCGCGCGTCGGGCGCGACGCCGAGGAATCCGTCGCCGGTAGCGGCGGTCGCACCGATGATTCCCGCGATCAACGTCCCGTGCGCATCACAATCGGACAAGCCGTCACCACCCGATTGCAGATAGTCACCGCCACCGACCAGATTCGGCAGCCGCGAATTGGGGCTGACACCGGTATCGAGCACCGCGACCGTGACGCCCGCGCCGCGGGTGAGCGCGCGCGCTCTCGGCAGGTCCAGGGCGTGGTCGGCCGGCGGGCTCTGGGAGACGTCGGTGTCGGGCAGGACACCGACGCCGAGGCAGCCTTTGTCCTGCTTCATCGGAAACTCGGGCCCGGGCGCGTCGTCCGGCGGCGGCGCACCGACCACCGCGACCGGGGGCTGCACGGCCGCGGCCGGACCCCCCGCCAGCACGGCCGCGAGGATGGCCGTCAGCATCGCCACACCGTGGCGGGCACCCATCAGATCCCCCGGACCGCGGTGTAGATGCCCATGATCCAGCAGGCGAGAACCGGTACCGCGAGGATGAGCGCGTATTCGATCAGGTCGATGATCCTGCGCATCACCGGGGACAGCCGCACCCCGGGCAGCCGGGTGCCGGCGAAACATCCGGCCACCGCGACCCCGGTGCCGAGCAGCACGACGACCGCTCGCGCCGGGGCGGTGGTGTAGGCGGCGGTCAGCACGAACCCGACGCCGATCTGGACGACGACCGCGCCGACGACCAGCATGATCGCCTGAACTCGATCGGGGTACCAGCGTGGCCGCATCAGCAGCAGGCCGGAAACCGCTGCGGCCAGCACGATTTCGCGTACCCCGCCGGGGCTCGCGGAGGTGGCGGCGATGATCGAGCAGGCCAGGACAACCACGGTCGCGATGATTATCCCGCGCAAGGTGGTCACCGCGAGACGGGCGCGCGCTTCGATGCCGGTGCGGTAACGGCGGCGTTGGGCTTCCTCGTCCTCGGATTCGTCGTTGCCGGCCGATTCGGCGTCGAAGATGTCGGTCAGGGTGGCCTGTTCGACCGCACGCCCGGGATCGGGCAGGTCCGGCGGACGGATACGGGCGGCCACGACGGCCAGCCGCGGCGCCGCGGACAGCAGGATCAGCCCGATGAGAACGCCGCCACCCGCCGCCTGACGTACGGAGAGGTCGAAATAGGTCATCGCGCCGGCGGTGACCGCGCAGACCAGGCTCGAGACCGCAGCCGCGACCAGGACGGTCGTCCCGCCCCGGATCGAGCGCAGTAGCGAACCGGCCGCGACGGCGGTGAGCGCGGAGCCGGCGGCGATGTTCGCGGGCGTGAAGAATCCGGGATCGCCGTACGGTCGCGGAACGATCATCGCGGCCGCGGCGAATATCAGGGGCAGCGCGGACAGGGCCAGCCCGACACAGGTTGGGGCCGAACAGTTTCGGCGAGGCGCGAGGATGGCCGCGAGCCAGCTGCTCGCCGCGAGGACGAGCGCGGGCGCGGTGCACCACACCGGCGACGCGGTGCGGGTCCACGACCACACCAGCATCGCCGCGATGGCCGTGGTGGCGCCGCCGAACGCGGCCAGACTCGTCAATGTCGCGGTCCGCGCATCGAATTCCGCGAATTCCCGCTCGTTGGTCAGCGCGAGCGCGTCGGTGATGTCCTCGACGACCGGCTCGAACAGCTCGGAGGATTCGACGGTGGTGAGCATGAGCAGCGCGCCGTCGGTGATCTCGTGGTCGGCGAGGGTGCGCCAGCGCGGGATCGGCGTCTGACCCGGGCGCGCCAGCGTCCACTGCCCCGTCCGCGGCGTGAAATCGACCGTCTCGTCGTCGATCACGCCGGCCAGCACGGCGAGCAGATCCTCGATGAAGGTCTCGATACTGAATTTCGTCGGCACCACGACATCCACCTGGAAGGTGGCGATCATGATCGCGACCCGGGCAAGCGCGACCTCCGCCGAGGGGGCGGCCCCGGCGGCGCTCGGCGCCGGGGCGAATGCGGTGCTCACGGCCGACCACCTCGATCGGCGTGGGCGATGCCACCGGTCATGTGACTCGGAAAGCCATCGGCGAGCGTGGCGGCGAGTTCCTCGAAGGCCAAGACGGTCTCCTTGTCGAGCAGGCGAAGATCGATCTCGCCGCCCTCGGCGAGATGGTCGTCGTACGGGATCACCGCGGAAGGACGGTGCGCGGCGGCGAAGAGTTCCTCGATCCGTTCGATCGCGACCGTCGGTTTCATCGGGTACTGATGGGTGATGGCGATGATCGACTCGGCCGCCAGGCGGTGCATACCGTGCGAATCGAGCCACTCGAGGGTGGCCACGGCACCGGTGACGCCCCGGACCGTGGCCGGAGTCGCCAGCACGATCGCGTGGCTGGTCTGCAGGACGCCCGCGGTGGCGGAGTCGAGAAGGCCGGTGCCGCAGTCGATCAGCATCAGGTTGAAGTGCCGCCGCAGCACATCCACGGCGGCGAGATACTCACGCCCCGACAGCGACTCGATGGCAGTCGAGGACCACGGCGACGCCACCACCGCCAGGTCCGCGTTATTGATCGTGGTGAAGGATTGGACCGCGGCGAACGAGTCGAGACCGCGGGCCTGGACCAGATCGCGCAACGTCAGACCGTACTGATGCCGCCCGGTACGACCGGACAGGTCACCGAAATCCGGGTTCGCGTCCACCGCGACAACCCGATCCGGGCGGAAGGCCGCGAAGATCGAACCCAGCCCGGCGACGGTGGTCGTGCGGCCCACGCCGCCCTTCACATTGACCACCGCGATCTGATAGGCGCTCGTGAGCTGACGGCGGATCCGGGCACGCCGTTGCTCGGTCCGCTGTTCGTCCGGCGACAGACCGAGATTGAACCCCACCTTGTTCAGGGCTCCGCGCATGCCGGTGCTCGAACGCAGATGCGCCGAACGATTCGGGGTGAGCTGGCCGAGCAGTTCGGCCGGGGTCAGCGCGATCGACAGGCCCGCCGCGTGATCCGGGACGGCCGCGGCCAGGTCGCCCGACGTGGGGGCGGCCGGGCCGGATTGTTGATTCGGTTGCCGGACAACGAGATCGGTGCGGGCCCCCGGTACGGGCGGCGGCCCGTATCCGGCCTGCGGCCGCGGGCGCGGCGGGAGGTAGACATTGGCCGGTCCTGCCGGATCGGCGGTGGGGTAGGCGGCCACCGGCCGAGCCTGGTGTCCGAGCGCCGCGGGGCCGGGCGGAGCGGGCGTGACCGACGGTGCGATCGAGTTCTCCTGCCGCCCAACGGGCGCCTTGAACGACTGAGCGGGCGGCGGAGCGGGATCGTCCTGCCGCACAGGTGGAGACATGAACGGTGAGGCGGGCTGCGGTACCGGGTTTTCCGGCCGCCCGACAGGACCCGCGGACGGCCCGACAGGACCCGCGGACGGCGCGACGGGACCTTCCGGCGAAGCGACGGGACCTTCCGGCGAACCGAACGGACCCGCGAACAGCGGGGCGGAGGCAGCCGGGCGAGGCTGCGGGGCAGGCGACGGATCCGGGCTCTGCGCGCGGCCGGGCGGCACTCGGTCCGCGAGAGGTCCTGGTGTAGGCGGGGTTTCGGGCTCCGGCGGCGACACGGGTTCCGACGGAGCGGCAGGTTGCGGCGACCGAGGCGCGGACTCCGCGGACTCCGGGGACTCCGGCGGTGGCGCGGACTCCGGCGGCTGCGGCGGCGCGGCGGGCTCTTCGACCGGCGCCGGCTCCGGCTTCGGCCGGTGGGCGCGACCGGTCACGGTATCGCGCCAGTGCCTGGCGGAGGCGTCGCTCTCGGCCGAGGGTTCGACGAAGAACACGTCGTAGCCGCCTCGTGGCCGCACCGACCCGGCCGTATCACCGTCGGTACTCGGTGCTCGGTTCATCTCCCTCATCCTCCTCGAAAACCCTTGAGGGGCACTTACTCCCGGCTGTGGTCGAACCAGCTGCCGCCGGGCAGCAGATCGACCAGGGCGCGGACCGCCGCGGTGACATTGGCCGTGTCACCGGGCAGCACGCTCAACCGGGCCTGTCCGTCGAGCGCCCGCTGTGGCACCACGACGACGCGCCCGGACTGGGTGTCCAGCACCTGCACGCACAGGTCCGGCAGCGGCACATCGCCGGGATGGTGTTCGAGCATGTACACCTCGGCGCGTCGCACCACGGTGCCGAACGCCGCGCCGAGCACGCCCGCGCTGCGCGGCGACGCGCCCAATTCGATCAGGGCCGAACGTCTTTCGACCGGATCGACCGGGACTGTGTCGAACCGATCCGCGTCCACCCGCAACGGGTCGAAACGCGCCTCGGGCAGCGATCCCAGGACGGCGAGCAGTGCATCCGCCACGGCATCCAGCCGGTTGTCCTGGGGAAATATCGGCTGGATGACGACATGGTCGTCGTAGCGCAGCGCGAGCACGTGCGTCTCGCCGCTGCGCACGAGGGAGAAGCGCAGCATGCCCCGGGGGCCGCTGTACAACTCGGTGTCCGCGACGCGTGCCACCAGTTCCACGTCCGGCCGGTACAGGCACCGCAACCAGTGCTCGACCGCCGGGTGGACCAGGCCGTCCTCGATGATGCCCGCTCGGGTGAGCTGCTCGTAGACCACCGCGCGGACGCGGTCGAGGTCCTCGGGGCGGAACACGTTGGGCAGCAGTACAAGTACATCGGGGTAGGAGTCGATGCCGGCCATATCCTGCAGGAGTAGCGCGGCATCGACGTTCAAGTCGATCGCGGTGGGATCGTTGTTCAATAGCTCACCGGATGATCGTTGTTGCGCATTCGTCCAATTTCGGCCTATAACGACTACGCCCTGCGACCACCAGCGAAGGCCTGACCCGACACATAGTCCTGGTGGGTGAGAGCCTTGTATGCAGCTTCGATCTTGCCGTTCAAGGTCCCCAGTTGAGTCTGGAGATTTTTCGAGTCGCCGTCGAAACTATTCATGCGCTTGGCGTATTCTACTGCGCCGTCGCCGTCGAAACCGGAAGCGATGAGCCGGCCCTTGAGAGTCTCCAGATTGTTCGCGGTGTTCGTCATCTTGGCAACAATCGACTCGATGTCGCTTGTCGCCGCCGCCAACAGGGGCTGATTGACGTAAATGTCGTCTGCCATTTTCGTATTCCTTTCTGAATTCAGCTCGCGGAGAGCGCGTTGATCGCGGAGAGGTCAACCTTGGACGCCTGCAGATGCTCGACTCCCCCGTGGGAGCGCACATCATCCAGACCAGCCTGATCCGCTGCAGCGATCTTGTATCCAAATTCCTGGAGAGTATCGATGATGCCCTCGAGATCCTTGGCCGTGCTCTTCGCAGCGTCGATTGTCTGTGCCAGCCCCGTGACAGCGGCGCTACCCGCTTGACCCTTGAAACTCGAGACGAAGACATCCCGAGCACCTTCGAGCGCGGCGATCTCGGAGAGCAATTCCGAATGGTCATGCCCCGAATCGGTGGCAATCGCGTTCATTTGATCGACTGTAGCCTTCAAAACCATTTCAATCCCTTCCTATTACACTGGCGGTTTCGTCCCGGACCATTCGCCGGGCACGCATCTAATGGTCCTGGAATTCCGTTGTCTGATGCGAGTCCCGGTCCAGCATGCCGAACGCCAGCACCTTCTCCGATTCGGATACGGGTTCGATGTCGTCGGCGTCGGATTCGATGACGTAGGGGAGATCGGCGGCGGCCGCCTCGACACCGTCGCCCGCCACGGAGGTCGCCGAGCGCTTCCGCTCGTCCTTGCGGTCGCGCCGACGCTGCGCGTCGGGCGCGTTCGCCCCTCGCGGCGGCTGCCGCGGCGAGACCGGCTGCGGGGCAGGGCTTTCCGTCGCTGCGCCGAAAGTCTGTGCGGTGGCGGGGCGCCACGCGGTGGGTAGCTTGAGCCCCCCGGACGAAACCACTGATCCGCCACCGGTCATGCCGGGAGTCACGGTGCTGCCGGGACCGACGCCCAGCAGACCGTTCAGGGTCGGCGAGTTCGGGGAGACGCCGTAGAGGACGCCCTGATCATCCGGTCCGCCGGTGCCGTCGCCGAGGCTCGGGAGCGAGTCGGAAGGCGAAGCCGGGGCCTGCGAGTCCGCACTCGGCTGCTGAGGGTCGGGCAGCCCGGATCCCGGCTCGCCGCCGGGCTGGCTTCCTCCGGGCTGGCTTCCTCCGGGTTGGCCACCTCCAGGCTGGCTTCCTCCGGGCTGACCACCTCCGGGCTGGCTTCCTCCGGGCTGACCACCTCCGGGCTGGCTACCCCCGGTCTGACCAGAGATCGGAGAGGAACCACTGGGATTGGACACCGGACCGCCACCGGTACCGGGGCTGGTGCCGCCACTGTGCCTGCGCCCGCCACCTGTGCCCGGCAACCCGAGCGGATCACCGTATCCGGTCGTCGAACCCCCGCCGTCCAGAAGGGCGGCAGGTGTGGCGATGAGCGGCGGCGCGGTGGAGGTCGGCAATGTGTTCAGGGACAGACCCGCTCCCGTCGCGTACGCGGTCATCACCGCTGTGGCTTCCGCCTGCAAAGCGTTGTAACTGATCTCATCCTGGGCAACCAACGGCAAGCCCGCGGCGGGGTGGGCTATCGAAAGCGCCACGTCCGCGGTCGTCTTCGCCGCGAGCGGAATGTAGACCGCCATCACCTGCACCATGGCAATCTCCGCGGCCGCGGCCGCGAACTGCACCTGCCTGATCACCGTCGCGGTACGCATGGCGTTATCGGCCTGACCGCGCAGCCAACCCGAGAACTGGTTGAGCCCCTGGCACGCGGCATCTGAGGCGGGTCCGGTCCAGCACGCCGTCGCCGCATCGGTGTTGGCATAGGACGCCGCTGCCAGGGTGTAGAGCCCAGTAGCGAGCACAGTGTATGCGTCGGCGGAGACTTCCAATGACGCGGAGGTCCGTGCGTTGATTACCTGCTGGGCAACCTTTTCCGGCTGCAGCCCGGTGAAGGAGGCGTAGAAAAGAGGCCACATGGGCGTAACTCCGACTGCTCGGACGGCGAAACCGAATCAGGGAATCAGACGTTGACGCTCACCGATTGGACCGCGGCTGCACCGGCGGAATCGGTCGTTTCGTAGCTGCGACTCGCGATGTTCATCGCTTCCGAGCACTGACCCCAGTTCGTGTGCGCCGTCTCGGTGTGGTCGAAGATGGTGTCGCGTTGAATATGCAGCATCGTGCATATGCTCTGGTGGACGATATCACCGCCCGCGGCCCGCGCCGGGGCGGCGAGTGTCTTTGTCGCATTGAGGATCTGCGACAGCACGCCCTGATAGGTGATCTGCTCGGCGCTCAGAAACCTGAGTTGGTCGGGAACGACACGGAAAGACATGGATCGTCTCCTCACGATGGATCTGTCGGCTCTATTCGAGCGGCGTTGCGCGTAACGCTATTTCATTCCCAATAGCGGGAAGGCTCGAGTGGTTTCGACTCCCCGAGGATCGGGTAAACCGGACGTCATCGCTGGTCCGGACCTATCGATGCCTGCACGAGATCCCGCCTGGAATGCAGTGGCTCGACCAGATATCCGCGGCCCACCGGCTGTTTGGTGGCCTTCATGTCACCGATGAGGGTGCCGTCCAATCTGGAGCCGTCCATGATGAATCCGGGTGAATTCACGTTCTTGATCTGGCCCAGCACACTGTCGTAGAGCGCCGTGTCGGCTTGTGCGATATTGCGGGCCGCGATGATGTGCAGGCCGGTGTCGCGGGCATCGATGATGAGGCTCTTGAGCGGATCCAACGGATTGCCTTGTCCGCGTTGCGCGACCATGTGGTAGTCGTCGATGACCACGAAGATCTCCGGGCCGTTCCACCAGGAGCGCTCCCGCAGCTGCTGGGTCGTCACCTGGTCGGGCGCGCGCCGGGTGCCCATGGTCTGCGCGAATCCGGGCAGTTCCGCGAGCAGGTCCCGCTCGCTGGTCAGGTATCCCAGCAGCAGTTCCGCGGGCAGCGCGTCCATGTGCTGGCGGCGGTAGTCGACGAGCAGCACGCGGGCCTGGTCGGGTGTGAAGCGCCGCCGGATGGATTCCAGCAGGCCCCCGATGACCGTGGACTTTCCGCATCCGGAGGAGCCCAGCACGATCAGATGGTTCGAGACGCCGAAATCGACGGTGGCGGGAGCCAGATCGGACTCGCGGATACCGAACGGCAGCACCAGGCGTTCGGCGAGGGTGGCCGGTGGCCGCCCCAGCGCGGCCACCTCGTCGTGGGTGACCCGGGCGGGCAGCAGCCGCACCGCGGGCGCCTGCCGGCTCGCGTATCGACCGCGCAACGCCTCGATCGCGGCATTCGTCCCGGCCGCAACCGATTCGGCGTCGCCCACGCCGTCGATGCGCGGCAGCGCGGTCAGCATGTGCAGGGCTTCGGCCGACATACAGCGGCCGGGTCGGTTGGGGGGGATGGCGGCGACCATCTGCCGGTGTCCGGAGAACACCGTGTCGGTGAGGTCGCCGAGGCGCATCTCGAGGCGGGTCTGGATCTGGTCCTTGATCGCGGGCCGCACGGCCATCCAGCGCGAACTGCTGATGATCAGGTGGATGCCGTAGCCGAGGCCCTGCAGCGCAAGGGCTTCCACGGTCGGATGGTAGTCGTCGTAGTAGGGGCCGCTCGTGGCGAATCCGATGTCCCAACCGTCGACCACCAGGAAGACGTCGCCGTGGCGGTCTCCGTGCGCGTCGAGCTGGGCGGATTCATGGGGCACCGAACGGCGGCGGCGGAACTCCCGCATCGAGTCGATCCCCAGTTCGGCGAACATCGCCTGACGCCGGGCCAGCAGGCCGTTGAGCAGGGCGAAGGTGCGCCGGACCCGATCGACGTCGCGGGCGGCCGCGACCGAGCCGACGTGCGGCAGGGTTCGCAATCCGGACAGACCGCCGGCGAAGTCGAGGCAATAGAACTGCGCCTGCTCCGGCGTATGGGTCAGCGCCGTCGCCATGACCAGGGTCTGCAGCGCCGTCGACTTACCCGACTGCGGACCGCCGACGACGGCCATGTGCCCGCCCGCACCCGCCAGATCCACCGACCACACGTCCTGGCGTTGCAGGCGCGGCTGGTCGATGACCGCCATGGGGATGCGCAGGGTGCCCGGTTGTACCGCACGCACCAGCACGTCGAGGGTCTGTGGAACATTCAAGGGCGGCAACCACATTCGATGGGCCTGCCGACCGTGACCGGCCAGCTGCTGCAGCACGGTCTCCATGATCGTCACCGGTTCGGTCTCGGGCGCGGCGGGCGCGGCGATCTCCGGTTCGGGCGCGGGGCGTCGTTGATCCTGGATGGCGGCCGCGGTGAACGCCCGCGGCGGCCGATAGCCGCCGCCGCGTCGGGCGCGTTGCGCGCCGGCGGTGCCGGCCTGGGCCGGTGCGGCGTAGTTCGCGCCGACGTAGGCGGCCTGGAATCGTTGCAGGTCTCCGGCGCCGACCCGCAGGTAGCCCGCGCCGGGCTTCTTGGGCAGGTGGTAGGCGTCGGCGGTGCCGATGGCATCGCGGGAATCGCTGGTCTGGTTGGTGCGCAGGGCGATTCGATACGACAGGTGCGCTTCGAGCTCGCCCATGCGGCTGGCGGGCACCTTCTGCGAGGCCAGCAGCAGGTGGATGCGCAGCGAGCGGCCCAGGCGGCCGATGGCGGCGAACAGTTTCGCGAAGTTGGGATGCTGTTCGAGCAGTTCGGCGAATTCGTCGAGGATGACCAGCAGGGTGGGTAGCGGTTCGAGCTGGGCGCCCTGCTCCCGGGCTCGCTCGTAATCGGCAACGCTGGCGAAGTTCCCGGCGTCACGCAGCACCCGCTGCCGGCGGGTCATTTCGCCGTTGATCACGTCCTCCATACGGGTGACGAGGTCGGCTTCCTCCTCCATATTGGTGACGACGGCGGTGACGTGGGAGAGGCGGTCGAAGCCGAGGAAGGTCGCGCCACCCTTGAAGTCGACGAGCAGCAGGTTCAGCACGTCCGGTGAGTGCGTTGTCACCGCCGAAAGGACCAGGGTGCGAAGGAATTCCGACTTGCCCGAACCGGTGGCGCCGATGCACATGCCGTGCGGGCCCATACCGTCCTCGGCGGATTCCTTGATGTCGAGGTGCACGACCGCACCGACCGGGTCGTAGCCGAAGGGAATATTGAGCCGGGAGCGGTCGACGTCACGCCGGGCGACCCAGGTGCGGGCGGTGCGGATGTCGCCGGGATCGGCGATACCGACCAGGTCCTCCCACGCGGTGCCACCCGCCTGCTCGGCGGCGACCACCTCGACGACGGTCGAGAGCCGGTAGGGCGAGATCGCGCGCGCCAGGGCGGTCATGCTGGGTTCGGGCAGGGCATCGGCGTCGCCCACCTGGCGCTTGCCGCGCGCGGTCAGTTCGTACAGCGAGCGGTCGGTGTCGACCGTGAACCGCAGGGCGCGCGCCAGCGGCGCTTCGGTGGCGCCCAGCCGCAGCCAGGTGCAGCCGTCGATGCCGGAGATGTCACGGTCGTTGGCCGCGCCGCCGCCGGCGACGATCAGCAGGAAGTGCTTGCGGTCCATCGAGGGTTGGCTATTGGCCGAGAACGGGCCCCGGTTCAGTCCCGCCAGGACCTTCATCCGGAGCTCGGCGACACTGCGGTACACCATTCGGCTCGAGCCGATCGCGTCGGTCTCGGAGGGGTGCTGCGCGTGGGGCAGCCATTTCAGCCACCCCCATTCGGGAGCATCGGGATCGGGCAGGACCGCGGCCACGCCGACCTGGTCCGGGCCGTGTAGCACAACGACTTCCGCGACCATGGCCCGTGCCAGGGCGGCGACGGCAGCGGTGTCGCCGTCCAATCCGACCTCGGGGGTGGAGAGCAGATTGATCGCGACGGGCATGCCGCCGACCGTCGAGTAGGCCTTGGCGAAGCGGGTCACCTCGACCACGCCGACCGGGTCGAGGTCGGCCAGTGGCGCCGCCTCCGGGACGATCACCCGCACTTGGTTGGCGATGCGGCCCAGACCCACCCGCACCCGCAGGAACTGCTGGCTGGCGACCTGTACCTCCCACATGCGCGGGCCGCCGACCAATCGCGCGATCCCGGCCGGTCCGGGATGGGTGTACTGCAGGTAGCCGTGCAGCTCGGCCTCGGAGGTGAGGACCGCTCTGCGATGCTCGGCGATGCTGCGCAGGTAGTCCTTGCGTTCCTCGTTGAGTGCGGCGGCACCGCCCTGCCCGCCGCCGAGTGTGCCACCGGCCATGCCGAACACCGAGACGAGCATCATCAGGGGGAAGAACAGCGAGGTCGGTGAGAAGGTGCCGCCACTGCGGAAGGTCATGACCATCATGCCGACCATCCCGGCCATCATGACGACCGGCATGATCATCCGGATCCGGGACGGCGGAACAGGTTTGGGCAGCTCGGTCGGCGGCTGCAGCCGTAGCTCGGTGACCGCCGGCGCCTTCGGGCCCCGAATCGTTCTGGCGGGCCGCACGAACCGGCGGGTACTGGTCACGGTTGTCCTCCCGGCATCGCCGCGGCCGCCTTGTCCGAGGCGATGCCGTCGTGCTGGATTCGCGCGTCCTTTTGCGACAGGGTGGGTCCGACCGCGAAGAGCGAGACGATGCTCCACGGCGCGGTGATCGGATCGTGCAGCGCCAGCGCGGTCACGGTGGGGTCCATCCTGTTGCCGTTGAGTGGTGCGTCGATGCCGTAGCGGATACCACTGTCGGATATCCAGAACAGGGCCTCACGCAGGGGCGAGGCCGGTTCGGATCCGGTCACCCGGATGAATCGGCCGGTATCCCTCGGCATGTACGCGGCATCGGCGGTGCTTCCGTGCGATCCGGCGGCCGTGACCAAGGGAACGGAGCGGTTGAGTTCCTCGGTGGTGAGCGGCAATTGGCGTCCGATGAGTAATTCGGTGGCCGCGGTCGAGTCGGTCTCGGCGCGCGACCAGTGATAGCAGGTGACCGAATCCCGTTGCGGGTCGAGCAGACGCACTTCCGCGGTCGGATAGTCCGCGGTACCGGGCCAGCCGCCGGCCCGCAGATTGGCCGCGATGACATCGGGTCCGACCGCGGTCGTCGAGATCGCGCCGTGCGAGTTCGCGTTGCGGAACATCGCCGCCAGGACCGGGGTGATCTGCACGAAGCCGGACTGCGACACCAGGTAGTACAGCGTGCTGCGGTCGACGGCCGTTGTCGTGAGGACCGAGCCGACCGGAACAGTCGGACCCGAAGCGAGAGTGACTGTTTGGCCGGATCCCGGGACATCGGGCACGCGCAGCGGCGGCGCTTCGGGGATCGCGCCGAGCAGCCCCTTGGACGCGGGTACCACCGGAGCGGTCGCGTCGATGCCGAGGGCGAGAGCGACGGCCGAGTCGGCGAGATCGATGGCCGACCGCACGACGGTGTGGTCGTGGCCGGTGTACACCAGCCAGGTGGTGATTCCCTCACGGAACAGCCGCGCCTCACCGACGGCCAGCAGCCGGGTGGTGTCGCCATCGGAACGCAGCGGGCTCCCGATGACGATCGTGCGCACCGGGGACCGGCTGATCGTCGGCAGTCCGGTGGCCGGGTCGACCGTGGCCCCCGCACCCACGCTGGTGCTGTCGCAGACCGCCCAGTTCGAGGAGCGATTTCCGGTTTCGGCGATGCTCCCGGGCGCGCCCGGGATGCCGACGATCGGGCCCCGCGGGTACTTGGCGAGCTCGCTCCCGGAAACTTGCACCGGGTTCTCGGGCGCACCGACGATCAAGCGGGCCGAGGTCAGGTTCAAGGCCGGATACAGCCGGTCACCCACATGCACGAAGAGCGCGCCGCTCTCGCGATCGGCGATGATGTGGGCATTGCCGATCTGCCGGGCCGGCTTGAAGAAGGCCAGGACAGCCGACCCCGCGACGACCACGCAGGCCAGCGCGATGCCGACCGACAGCGCCGTGACCCGGCCGCGCTGGGGGTCGTCGATCATCGACACGTCACGCCGGACCAGAGCGTGTTCGATGCGGCGAAACAGAAAGCGCCAGCCGGAGATCTGGTACTTGGTCACCACGCGGAAGCGCGCCACTGTGTTCGTTCCTTCCGTGGCGGGCGTCAGACCGTCGCGGTCGGCGCCAATCCTTCGAGGGCCGCGGTGATGTCGTCCACGGAGATGGTCATCAGTTCTTCATCGGACATCCGCGCGACGTCGACGTGCTCGCGGGTGAACCGGTAGTCGCGTTCGGATTCCGCGGATTCGACCACGTTGCGCACGAAACGGCCGTTGCCCGCCAGGTCGATGAGGCTGCGACCGTTGCGCGTCGCCTGCGACAGGTGCTCGCATCGGCGCCGCAGGGCCTCCCGCGCGTCCGGCGCAAGGATCGAATCCTTGTTGTGCGCAATATGATCGGCGATCTGCACCAGTTCGTCGGGGTCATAGCTCGAGAACCGGATGCGTTTGGTGAATCGCGAGGCGAGACCGTCATTGGAGGCCAGGAAGCGGTCGATCTGGTCCTCGTATCCGGCGATGACGACCACGAGCTTGTCGCGGTCGTTCTCCATGCGGGCGAGCAGGGTGTCGACGGCCTCCTTGCCGAAGGCATCGCCGCCGGACAGGCCCTCCTGGATGAGGGTGTACGCCTCATCGACGAACAGCACACCACCGAGCGCGGAATCGATCAGCGCGTTCGTCTTGGGTGCGGTGTGGCCCAGATGTGTGCCGACCATGTCATTGCGGGACGCCTCGATCACCTCGGCATTCTCGACAACTCCCAGACCGGCGAAGATCTTCGCGATGACTCGCGCGACGGTGGTCTTACCGGTGCCGGGCGGGCCGGAGAAGATCAGGTGGTGGGAGCGGGAGTCGACGGTGAGCCCGCGCTCGACGCGGACCTGGTCCATGAGCACACCGGATTTGAGCCGGTCGACCTGCTCCTTGACCGAGTCCATCCCGATCTGCGCCCGCAGCAGATCCGAGGCCTCGGACACCAGCGTCTCGCGCTCGGAACGGGCCGCGGTCGCCGCCAGCTCGGCCGGGTCGTCGCCGGACTTGGGATCCCAGCGATCGGTGCGAGTTTCGATCATCTCGGCACTGGTGATCTGGAGGCGGTAGGCCTTGTCCGCGACGGCTCGCTGCCACTGCGGGCGCTGCGACCACAGTGAGGAACCCTGCAGTCCCTTCAGGATTCGATCGGCCGCATCGTGATCGCCGTTGTGGCGCAACACCATCCCGAGCAGAAAATGCGCGTCGGCCCAGATGAACGACAGGCTCCCGGAGGTGCTGTCCTCCACGATGCGCTGCGCGCGCGGCAGCGCCTCACCGAACCGGCCGAGCTGCGCCAGTGCCTGCGCGGTCATGAGTTCGGCCGCGATGTCGAGCAGTCCGTCCTCGATCAGCGGGTTCGCCGCGCGGGCCGCGATGACGTCGAGCCAGCGCTGGGTTCTGAAGTAGATGGACAGCCTGGTGAACTGCGCGACGCCGTCATGCGGGAGCTGGTCGAGGATGATCATGGCCTCGTCCCATTCGCCACCGTCGGCGTACTGACACGCCTGGGCGATGGCGATCTGATCGCGGTCGGCCATGGCGATCCGCAGGCCGTAGACACCGATCTCGATCTGGCACCACAGAGATCGGTCGGACAGACCCGCACGCTGCTGGTCCCGGTAGAGATTGTGCACGGATCGATAGGCGCCATAGATGACTTCACCGGTGACTTCACCGGCCATGGCCCGCCCCAGCCAAGCATCACATGCGTCGGGGTCGAGGTCGGTTGCCGCCCGGAACGCGGCCAGCGCATGTACGTCGTTGCGTACACCCCCTCCGACCATTCCGAGACTTTGAACTCCGGTGTAGAACGCGTCCTCGGCCGCTGACAACTCGGGCTTTCCTTCCGCCGATCCGGTCTGCTCGAAGGGTAGACACGTCGGCGGCAAGCGACCTTCCCACGAGCGGGAAGAATCTTCGCCACATACGCAGGTTGAATGCCTCAGGCCACCACTCCCTCACCGAATCCGGACGGCGAAAAGCATGGCGATTCCCTCGCAGATCCAGCGCTTTCACGCGACCACGACCGCGCTCTCCTCGATTGCCGGGCCACTGACCACCGAATCGATCGAGTTCGCGTGTTCGGTCCGGCTGCGCGAGGTCAGCTGCTTCACTGCGGGCACGCGAGAGTTCCAGGGCTATCCGCAGGAGGGGCCGTTTTCCATTGTGTCACTGCGGATTCCGCACGGGGATCTCGACAGGGCACCATCGCTGATCCTGACTCCGCGCGCGAGTGTGCGCATCTATCAGTCGGATCTGGAGCAGGGCATCCGATTCTCCCGCGAGTTGATCGAGATCGATCCACGGATGCCGCCCGAGGGCACCGTGTCGTTTCGCGAGCGACGCGGCGACTGGACGCTCGTCCATGAATTCACCGCGCAGTCGAGGCTGCTGCGGAAACTGATCATGCGAGGCGAAGGCCGGACCGGCACGGTCACGCAGTCTCCCACGGTTGGGAACAGCTCGCGCTGAGCGCGACGGAATTATTTGCCATTATCTAACGAGCCGTTATATAGCGGCCAAGACGGTGGAAGGCACGGCTCCCTCATCCCGTGTCTTCGATCGTGTGGTCGGATCCCCGAGCTCCGGATCCGGCCACATCCGGAGTTCGCCTCGACCACACGGCGGCCTCGACTGCGGCCGGCGGCTAGGGACAGCCGCCGACCGCACTCCGGTTCGGCGATTACGCCCCGACCGGCGCCGAGGTCGGCGATCCCTCCCAAAATCGCTGCGCCACAGGCACATCCAACACCGCGACGACCCGTCCCGCGACCATCGGATCACCACCTCCGAGTTGAATCGATCGCTGGCCGAACGCGCCGCTCAACACGTCGGCCCGGGCGCGGACATGCCATCCGAACGGCATCACGTGGACATCGTCGTTACCGCGCGAGAGCTGAGCATTGATATCGGTGAGCAGATCGAGGGCATCGGCGAGATCGGTGAGCAGGTCGGTGTCCTGGGATTCGCGTTCACTCATGGAGGGGGGACGCAGGTAGCCGTCGATGACGATCATCGCGGCGTCGCTATGGGTCGCGATGCGCCGAATCGCTCTCGCCACCGCACTTCCCAGCACCTGATCACCGTGCTCCATCTCGATCGTCGCGACGAGACAGTCGGAGAAACGATAGGTCGACCCGAGCTGGACGGCGCCCAGGCCGACGGCACACGGACTCGGCCTCGTGACGGTGTAATCGAAGCTGCGGCAACGGCTGGTGGTGATCCGCATGAAAGTCGAACTTCCTTCCGAACATTGCCTCATCCCGAACTCGACGTGCGGCAATCCTGCCGGTTTGTCGTCGTGCTGTCCGGTGGGGCCGATTCTCCGAGCCGTCCATCCCGACCTCGTCATCCGACGATGCACACTCACGCGGGGCTCTGCCGCACTGAGCATTCCAGTGAGGGTAGGGGATGGCGCTGGCAAATTCTGCCGCCATTGGTGCCAACTAGGGGACCGTTCACGACACCCGGTGGCGTCCGGCGCTCCAATGGGTTCTGCGCTGGCTGGAGCAACTATTCCACCAACCCAGCTTCCCAAAGATGGGGATTCCCGATCGTCGCCACGCCCTCGCGGACGCTTCAATGGACGCGAGGAGAGAGTGAGCGCGCGGGAATGGGACCGACAACCATAACGCCGACCCTGGTCGCGGTCTATGAGCTCGATGGACGCGACGCGTGGCAGCGGGTGGCCGAGTTCCGGTTGTCGGAAACCAGGACGGTCGAATTGACTGTGACCGAAGACCGCGGATGCCCGTTGGCCCTGCACTGGTACCGGGAAGGGATAGAGACCCCGGCGGTGTTACCTCCCGTCACGATTTCGGATGGCCCCGCGTTCATGCGCGCACTTTTACGCCCCTACCGAATGAACTATTGCCGCCTGGTGGACGAGAGCGCCGCGGAGACACCTCACCACAGCGCGAACGCGTAGAGCGTGAGCACGACAGCGCCGCTGCCGAGCGTCCCGCCGATGGCCTCGATCGCGAGGTAGCGGCCGGAGTACACCCCTTGCAGCCACAGTGCCCAGATCGGGGCGAAGCTCCGCAATACGGTGAACAGCACGGCCAGCAAGAACGCACCGAGCAGGCCGTCGAGTGGCAGGAGCGGATGAATCCACTCGAACCCGATGGTTATCGCATAGATCTCGATCTGGGTACCGAGGAGCTTCATCCCGAGACCTCGGCGACCACCGTCGGAGGGCTTCCCCTCGCTCCCGCTCGGGGTTCCGCGATTCCTCGACACCCAAGGGATCCCGTACAAGATGGCCACTGCGACGGTGTGCACGATTCCCGCGGCAGCGCCCCCCACCACGATCGATACGACCATCATGATCATGCTCGATCACAGCACCCGCACGACGACGGCGTTGCGCGGCATGCGCGACCATTTGACCGTCGAACCCGAGTTGGGTGCTTCGATGACCATGCCGTTGCCGGCGGCCAGCTGCACGTGCTCGGGACCGTGCCTGCCGAACGAGCTGGCCGGAAAGACCAGGTCGCCAGGGCGCACGTCGTGCACGGGAACCCGTGAACCGCTGTAGATCTGCTCGTAGGTGGTGCGCGGCAACACCACCCGGCCGTCGGAGGCCTGCGCGATCGCGTACTGGGTCAGCCCCGAACAGTCGAATCCACCGCTGCTGGGCCCACCGATTCCGCCGCCGCCCCAGACGTACGGTGTGCCGAGCCACCCGGTGGCGGCCCGCACGGCATTGCCGCCCGAGGTCGCGTCCGACAGCACCGTGGGGTGGCGGCGTGACCGGAGGCGAGAGCGGGGGCGCCGCGCCGCGGTTCGCGAAGTCATGATCATCTTCGGCAGCGACGGGGGAGCTATTCGTGCCGCCAGCGCGCGGGCGGCGACGGTGTCCGCGTCGACCTGCTTGGCGGCGTTCGTTATTGCGATCTGCGCCGCGTCGAGTAACGCCGGGCCGCCGAAGCGAGTGTCGCCCACCGCGGCGATCGCTTGTACCCGAGACTGCAGATCGGCGATCTGATTGGTCAGCCGGTTGCGGCCCTCGAGCGTATTGCCACCGGACTCCGTGACGGCCTGCTGGACGATTTCCTCGCGTCTGGCATGGGCGTCGGCGATCAGCAACGGTATCGCGTGGGCGTCGGTGTATCCGACCGACGTAGCTCCCGTGAGTGCGCCCGAGTCGGCGATGGTTTTCGACACAGGAATCGACTGCGCGCCCTCCGGCCGGCCCGACCCGTAGAGGCCGAGTAGCGCACCGAGCACGTCGTGTAGATCTCCGGTGAGAGCGGTCGTCATTCGCACCACCCGTTGTCGCACATCGTTGATCGCCTCCAAGAGCGGCAGTTGCTTTGTGGCTCAGCCAATGTGGAACCCCCTGCATCGCCGGCCGGCTGCGCCTGCGCTTCGACTATGCCCGAAGATCGCCGGTGTGGCTTCCCAGCTGCGGGAACCTCGGACAATGAAGCTCTATCGAGTAGGAGGCGGTCCCGGCAGACATGGCAAATCAGCAGAACCAACCTGTTCGGCCGCCCGGAAACCAGATTCCGGAATTGTCGTGCCCCAGTGGGGCATCGGTGGGGTTGAAGACATTCATCTCGACGGCGGCTGTCGAGATACAGATGGCGGTGGATCTACTCGGCATCGGTACGACCGAACCGCCGCCGACCATCGATTCACCTTCGACCGACGTGATCATCGCCGATTTCGGTGAAGGTGCGACAAGCGCGGATTATCAACAGGTCCTCAAGTTGCTGCAAGATCGCCAGGCGGCGCTGACCCAACTGGACGACACCGTGTTGCAGGTGTCGAATACCGTAGCGGCGGCGAATACTCAAACGTTCGCGACGATCATGCGGAGCGTTGGCCGGCTGGCCGACAACCTGAAAACAGCGTGCGCCACATTTGGTTCACAAACGTTGAAGCCCACGCAGGAAAGCCCCCTCATACTCGAGGTCTCCGATACCGTCGACGCCGTGTACGCGCAGGTCACTCAGGCCGCCGAGCACAACCGGCAGATGGCCGGCGGCGGGCAGGGCGGCGGATCGACCGGTACCGGTTCCAGCGGTGGCTCCCCCACCGCGGCGGGCTCGGGGTCGGGCAGCGGCGACGGAATGATGAGCGGCCTGATGCAGATACTGACAATGCTGCCGATGATGGGCATCTCGATGCTGCCGTCGCTGCTCGAAATGCTGAGACAAAACCAGCAGAACACGAACAACCAGAACGCGGACGCCAAGAACCAGAACGGCCAGCCACCCGCACCGGCGCCCACGCCCCAGCCCGACCCGAACACTCCCGCTGCCACCGCACCCAATCCTGCCGGACCCGCACCCGCGAGCACCGATCCGAACGCGCCCCAGCCGAACAGCCCGCAGGCGAACGTCCCCGCTTGACGAGCACGGCCGGCAGCCGAAACATGCTGTGGCGCGCAGGGTCCGATCCGTCATCGGGATCCCCGTCCCACCTGCGTTGTCGGCCGCCGGGTGCGCATCGCCGGGCTCCGGCGCGGATTCCGCCGGAGTTGCCATTGGCGGGTCAACGACTTGCCGGTCCCTCGATGGCGTGGGATCGTCCACGATCCCACGCCATCGTCTGGTTTACCTCCGGTTGTTCACAGACCGTCCGTCGGTGCGGGCGCTGCCGGTGCATCGGACGGGCCGACGATGGCACCGCGGGGCGGGCCGGTGGGGGTGGGCGAGGTCGTCGCGCCGTCGGTGTGGACGACTGCCCGCTCGGCCGCGGTCCGGACGGGACTGGTCGCAATAGCGAGGTAGCCGGGGTGGGACATGATCTGCTCACTGGCATACAACGCGTCTCGCAGCGTCTGCCGGGTCGGTTCGTCTGCCAGCAGTAGTGCGAGTTCGGTGCAGCGACGCTCGAACACCATGGTGCGCAGTACCTCCGCCTCGTCGTCGATGCGCAGCCTGCCGAGTTCGACCCGCCCGCCGTCGACGCGCCTGGACAGCATGGCGGCGGCCAGCAGGTCGTCGGCGTCGCGGAGGTCTTGCCACAATTGCGCGGGCACCGGGTGCCCGGCCGCGATGGCGTCGAGCACCCGGCCGCGCAGGGTGCGGGCGCTCAGGGCCTCGGGCGGCGTGGCGAGGGCCCGGCCGAGTTCGGCGTGTGCGGCGACCGCCAGCTCTACGCGGCGCCGGCGGATCGCCGAATCGGGCACGGCGGCACTGTCTTCCGAGGCGGTGGCCGATCCGGAGAGGGCGAGTCGGTCGAGGGTGTCGGGCGTCGGGTTGCGCAGGTCGAGGTCGTAGACCGGTGCCACCATGTCCTCGACGGCCACATCGGGGAACGCGCCGCGCAGGCTCGCGTCGATGGGTGCGGAGGAGACGAGCGCCGACAGCACGGTGTCGGACTTCGCCCCCCACGCGAGCGCGAATTCGGCGAGGATCCGGGCGGGGTCGGCGACGCCCTCCCACGGGGATCCGCCGTCGGCGGCGAGCATGTCGTCCCAGGCCCACGGTGTCGACACCTCGCGCGGAAGGTAGATGCCCGCGGGCAGCCAGCCGCGGCCCTCGTTGGAGGTGATGAACACCCGGGTCCCGGCCGGTCCGCGCATGACCGACACCGCCCAGGCCAGTCCGACGGCGGGCGAATCCGCGGCGGCCAGTACCGCCCCCAGCAGGGTGCGGGCCAGGACCAGGTCTTCGTTGGTCGTTTCGTTCACGACGAAGGCGGGCGCGGCGGCCTTGTCCTTGGCCGCGGCGACGGCCGCGGCGAACGGAGTGAGCAGCGGGGCGGATGCCGCGTCGCTGTCGGCCGTCGGAGCGTCGGCGGACTGGTTCGAGGACGGATCGCCCGCCGACGGGAGGACCGGTCCCATAGTGGACGGGTCGGAGGACGCGTCGAACGGGCCGGCGAACGGCGCGCCGGTCACAGTGCTGCCGCCAACGGGTGAGCCGGAGCCAGGCGCGGACGTCTGTTCCATCGATGCGGCGGAGAGGTCGGGCGTGACGGCCAAGGTCGAGGATCCGGGTCCGTGGTCGCCGGCGGGTGCTCCGGAGTGGGAAGGCGCGGCGGGGTGTGAGCCGACCGGGTGCTGTGCATCGACGGGTGCGGTGGGGTGTGCCTCGACCGGGGTGACGGGACCCGAGACAGGCCCGGCCGGGTGGGAGGGGCCGCCCGTCGGGGCGGGGAGATGGGTCGGTGAGCCGTCGCCGGACCCGACGCCTCGGATCGCGTCCGCGCCGTCGCCGCTGACATCTTGCATTTTTTTCGCGGCAGTGCGCAGGTCGTCGGCCAGTTTCTGATGGTGGTCCGCGAGCGCTTGCCCGGCCGCGTAGCGGGCGTTGTAGAAATCGTTCAGGGAATCGTGAACCTTGTGGGCAATGCTGCCGTAGTTGGTGGGGAACGTGCGGAGCCATTCCTTCGGAATCTGCGACCAGGCGGAGATCTCGTCCTTACGCGCTTCGTGGTGTTGCGCGAGCTGCTCCATCGCAGCGAAGTCATAGCTGACGTTGTCTGCCATGCGGTTCTCCTTCCATCACCAACCGGTCGATTGTCGCGGCATCGGGTGCCGGTGAGCTCAGCCGAATTCCCGCCGGTGGGAAGCACGGGCCAACGACGACGGTCACAGTCGTTCCGCCGCCCCGAATATCAGGTCCCGGGCGGTGCGGTGGTCACCCGGCGCCGATCGGGTCCGTCTTCGCCCGCGGTGGGACCCGATCGGTCGAAGAAGGGGTGGTCGGCGAGGTGCGCGTGGACGTAGACCGCGTCTCGCAGGCACGAACGGTCGGGCGCCCGCGCGAGCAGGAGCACCAGCTCGTTGCCGAGCCGTTGAAAAGACAAGGCGCGCAGCGCGGTCAGCTCATCGATCCGATCGTTGCGCAGTCCGCCCAGGGGAATACGAGCGACGTCGACACGCTGCGCCACGACCGTGGCCGCGAGCAGGTCGTCGATATCGCGGAGTTGGGTCCACAGGTCCTCGGGCACCGGTCGGCGACTTCGTATGGCGGTCAGGATGCGATCCCGAAGAGCGCTGGCCCCCATGGGGTCACCGGTCGCGGCCGTCACACTCGCCAGGCGGCCCTGCAGGTCGTGGGCGAGGTCGAGACATCGATCGCCGATCTCGGCCGTGCCGATCCCGGCGACCCGCTCCAGCAGCCGCCGGGAGGCGGTCGTCTCCAGCCGATCGACCAAACCCGGCCCGGGCGCGGACAGGACCAGTTCGGGTGCGGCGCCGACCTGCCCCTCGCACGAAACCTCGCGCAGGTCGGCACGCAACCGCGGGTCGATCGGGGACGAGGAAGCGATCGCCGAGAGTCGCGTGCCCGAGGCCGATCCCCAGGCGAGCCCGAATTCGGCCAGGATGCGCGCGGGATCGGACAAACCCTCCCAGGGGGCTTCGCGCGAGATCTTCCAGGTCCACGGTGTGGAGAGCTCGCGGGGTAGAAAGAGCCCGGACGGGAGCCAGCCACGGCCCTCGTTCGAAGTGAGGAAGACACTGACCCCGGCGGGTTGCCGCATGACCGAGACCGCCCACGCGGGCGCGATCGGCGACAGCTCGACCGCCGCCAGGATGCTGCGCAGCAAGGTCCGCGCGAGTACCAGATCGCCGTCCACCGGCTCCCCGAGCACGAAGCGCGGGCCGGCGGCGGCCGCGATCGCGGTTCCGACGGCATCGCGCACCGATTCCGCCGCGCTGTCATCGGTTTCCTCGGGGGAAGCGGCCGGGGTGTGAGTGCCGCGCGGTTGATTCCGCTGCTCGGTGTGCGGGGCCGGCAGCGTCGAGCCGATACCGCCACCGGCCGAACCGGGCGGACCGGTCTGCGCAGTCGATGCGGTGACCCGGGGTATGGTGCCCGGACCCCGCACATCGGTCGATGACGACGACTGCGCGGCTGGATTCGATTGCGACACAAAGGCTTGTGCACCGGTGGGCGCCGCAGCGGCGGTGGTCTGTGGGAGCGCGGTCTGCGAGAGCAGGGAGAACGCCGGCATGAACGCGCTCACGTCACCGATCGGACCGGCGCCCGGCTCGGCAGTCCCCGCGGGGGCCTGATCGGATGCGGCCGTGCGCGAGTCGGCAGTCCGCGCGGACTCGCGGGCCGGAGTCGATACGCTGCCGGTCGCGGGATCGTCGGTGGCCGTCGATTCGCTGTGGGAGGGATCCGGCCGCACCGGATCCGGTGCGCCGTCGGTTCGCTGATACCCGGGGCTGTTCGACTGTGCCGCAACGGTACTCGGCGCGTTCGGCGACTGGTGGGCACTGACGGCGACGCCGCGCGATGCGGTGACCGCCGGGGAGTGGTCGGTGGAATCGGGCGAGTGGTCGGTGAAACGGTCTGTCGCGTCGCCCGCGAATCCGGTGCCGGTGCCATGGACGGTGTTCGGATAGATCGACGGACTCCGTCCGGTGAACCGGTCGGGACCAAAGGGAGCGATGCTCGGAGTCCTCGTATCCGGCACCGTGCCGAACGGGCCGCCGGGTGACTCCGGCCCTGGCGTGGGTGTGATGCCGGGGGCCGGGGAGCCGATGTCATTCGGCCCAGGGGTTGCCGGTGTCCCTGATCCGAGTCCAGGACCGACCGGAGCTGTCGGAGCGGTCGCCGCGCCGGATCCACGTGAATCGCCCTGGCCGGTGGGCGGGTGTCCCGGTGCTCGGTGGCCGGGACCACCGCCGTCCGCGGTTCCCGTGTGCCCGAGCAGTTCGGCGATCACCGCGAAGCCCGGAATGGTCTGCGGCCCGACCAGGTCCGCGGCCTGCCTCACCAATCCGGCCACCTCGGCACGGGCCTCGCTGAGGATTTCGCCGATCTGTTGATCTCGCTGCCGGTTGTCATCGTCGGAGGTGTCCTCGGAGTGTGCCGGGGGAATCTCGTCGAGCCGCGCCTTCGTTTCGTGGACGATGTTGATGATCTTGTGTTGGGTCCCGTGCACCAGATCCGCGATCTGTCCGAAGGCGTCGGCTGCCGCGTCCAGCGCACCGCTGAGGTCCCGGATTCGGCCCGCTTGGGCGCGCATGGCGTCCTTCGCCGGTTGCAGTCCGGCACTCGCCCGGACCTTTTCGTCGAAATCCCGGCGAGCCTGTTCGAAGCCGGTGCTGTCCAGCGTGGCCGCCGCATCACGGGCGGCCGCGGCCAGTGCGCCCCACTCCCGCGGTCCGTTGTCGGGCCAGTTGTCGCCGACGATCTCTTTCCAGCGCGGATCTTCCGGATCAGGTTCCATACGTCCATCGGATCGGTCGACCGGCCCGGCCGATCGCGGTCGCTCCGGTATCGTCCACGACCCGGTAGACCGGCGCGATCTCCGCTGCCAGGTCGCAGGTGGCGGCCGAATTGGCGCGAAACGCCGACGCGGCTCCTTTCACGGGCGTCAAGACGTGGGCTTGCTTCGCGGCGTCGAGGGCACAGTCCAGCGGGGACACCGGCTTGCGGGGTAGGTCGAAGCCCCGCACCGCGTCGAACACCTGCCCGGCGATGGCCGCGGCTACCGAGGCGAGATGGTGTGCGGCCGCGACGATCTCGTCCGGGTCATCGATGTCGAACGTGTCGACCATGGTGGTTCCCGTCGTCTCAGTGGTGTTGCGTGCCGAATTCGGCCGCTTCCATGGCCCGGTAGGAAGCCTCGGTCGGGAGGTCGAAGGAATCGATGGTATGACCGCGGGTTCCGTTGTGCTCCATCTCGGTGCGCAGACCCAGCCGGGACTTCTGGTGCGCGAGCCGCGCGAGGCGCACCAGTTCGGCGGCGAGCCAGGTCTCGCCGTTGTCGCGGGCGTCGTCGGTGAGATGCAGGCCGATGATCTCGCCGTCGCGGTTGCAGGCGACACCGACGGTGTGATCGGGGTTGAACACCTCGTAGCTGAGGGCGCGCCAGTCCGGTGCGGCGGGGTCGAGGTCGTCGTGATCGTCGCTCATCGATACTCCTGAATTAATGGCCGGCTCGGCCGGATACCAGCGAATCGGGTTCTTCCGCCGGCAGTTCCAGCTCAGCGGTGAGTGCCGCCCAGGTGAGGTCGTTGACGCTCAGCGCGTGCTGCAGCTGCCAGAAGCGGGTGCCGAGATACAGTTCCGCCGATCCGTCGTCGGCCACGTCGAGATGGTCGGGCCCGTCGATGGCGGGGTTGAGGGTCACCGTGGTGACCGGTGGCTGCCCGTCATCGACGGTGAACAGGGTGGCGCCGCCGGGAATGAAGGTGTGCCGGCAGCGCGCCCCCGCCGGGGCGTCCAGTTCGGGGCTGTTGGTGACGATGGTGATCTGCGGACCGAGCAGTAATTGCGCGACCCAGGACCGGGCGGTGGCTTCGGGCCGCTCGGCGTTGATGCCCAGCGCCGCGATGACGGCCAGGTCGAGCACCAGGACCGATTCGGTGGCGGTCACCCCGACCACGATCAGGCGTTTGGATGTCGGGCCGGGGGCCGGCAGGTCGTCGGCGGGCATGGCCACCACGTCGGTGCCGGGTCCGGTGACCGCTGCCGGAAACGCGGTGACGGTCCCGGTGGCGACGTCCACGGTGTAGGCGACGATCGGGCTCATCGCGCGTTCGCCGATGCCGCACAGCCGCGCCAATCCCTCGTCGTGCAGCCAGCGCACGGTATCCGCGACCGTGACGTCGTTCTCGTCGTTCGCGAGCTCGTCGCTCACGAGGCGTGTTCCGGTGTCGCCGAGGCGGGTTCGGAGTCGTGCCACGGATCGGAGTCCATCAGGGCCTGGTACTGCCGTCCGGCGTCGGCGGTGCTCTCGGTGATGGCGGCCATGATCTCGGCGACGAGTTCTTCGCAGTCGAACTGCCCGGTGGTGCCGGGGGCGAGGTAGAGATCGGTCAGGCGGCCCATGGCATCGATCTCGGGCACCACCGCGCCGGTCGGTGACGGGCGGCGGGCGCGAATGGCATCGATCCGCCCGCGGACGTCGGCGATTCGATTGCGCAGATCGCGTGCGGCGTCGAGGGCGGCTTGCACGTCGGGATGGATGTCACTCATACGGAACCTCCGGTCTTCGTGGCCGTCTGATTGGCGGGAGCCGGTGTGGCTGGTGTCGGGGTCGGCGCGATGGTCGGTTTCTCGCCGATCACGGCCTCCACATGCGGGGTGTGATCGACGAACATCTTCTGGTCGGGGTGCCAGGCGACGACCCGGGAGCGTTCGCTGCCACCGGCACCGCCGCCCATGCCCGGTGTCACCGGCATATAGGGCCCCATCGGCGAGGTGCCGACGCCGGCGGCGGACCGGGCGTTCGCCGCCGTGGGCAGCGGCTCGATGACGGCCGTGGGAGTCGCGGAAGAGACGGTGCTGGCCAGCGCGGGCGTGCCCACGACCGGCAGCGGTCCCGGGTCGGTCAACACCGTCGGCACACTCGGTCCACCCGGGTCGCCGCCGGGCAGGCCGGGACCACCGCCGCCGTAGTCGGACAACGTCGGAACGGACGGCAGTGGGGTGTCAGGGTAGGAGGCCGGGACCAGCGACGGTTGGTTGGACAGATTGTTTTGCGACAGTTGGCTGTTCGCGCCGGACATCGCGCCGCTCAGCAGCGCCGGCAGCATCTCGGCCATCATGCTGTTCTGGTTGTTGTTGCCGTTGTTGCCGTTGGACGTGCCGGTTCCGCCCGGGACGGGCTGTCCGCCGCCCGTCGTGGGTTTCGACGGGTCACCGCCGGGGTCACCGGGCTTCGGCGAGGTTCCCGACTTGGCGGTGTACTCCGTGAATGTCTGAACCGACCGCGCGTTGTGCTCGTTGAATTTGGCGAGCGCCTCCGCGACAGCGACGGGGTCCTGCGGCCGCGTTTTCATCGCGGCGAGCAGCTTGTCGCGGGTGTACTGGATCTCCTGGGGCGTGGGATGCCGGTTCTTGGCGGTATCGAACGCGTCGGCGTAATTGTCGAGCGCCGAGGCGTGCCCGTCGAGCGCGTCGCCGAGGTCGCTCAGCTTTTGCTGAACAGTCCCCAGATGGTCCGCGATGGCCGTCCCCACCGGTGTCCAGTCGGCGATCACCGGGAGCAGCGTCTGTAGTTCGTCGAGCGCGGAACTGTAAGGGCCGGAACGATATTGGCGGAGCGAGTCCGCGAGGTCGCGGGTCGGCCCGGTGCCCCGACCCTCGTGCAGTTGCCGGGCGAAGGTGAGTGGATCGACCGGCGGGGCGGAAGGCGGCGTCGGTACGGGTGCCGAGTGCGGGGCATAGGTCGGCGGTGGCTCGATCGGATTCGGGCGTCCCTCTCCCCCACCGCCGCCGATCGACCGCGCGCCGTCTCCATCGGTCTGAGTCAGGTCGGCCATCGCGGCGCCCATCAGATGGGGATGGCGTGCCAGCTCGTTGAAATGCGCGATGGCCTGGTTTCGCGAATCTTGTATTCCCGCATTGATGCCGGTGGTCACGGCGTGCGAGTTCACGTCATGCCCCGCGGGCTGCGCCCAGGCCGAGGGCAGCCCGGCGTACAGGCGGCGATGCAGTGCGTCCAGCGCCTGCGCGGCCCGTAGCTGCGCATCGGGGTCGACGCTCAGGTCCACAGTCGATTCCTCCGGCGGTAGGTGGTCAGATCGTCAGCGCCCCGGTGTTCAGCCCCGCCGACGGGTCGTCGGTGGGTAGACCGGTGGCGGTGGACGAGTCGGAATCGGCGGGCTTCCCGGGCTCGGTAATGCCGCGCGGACGCGCGAAGCCACCGAATCCCTTGAAACTGCCGGTGCTGTCGGACATCTCCTCGGCGTAGGTCTGCACTCGCTTGTCGACGATGACCTCGATCTGATCGTCATCGCCGGCCCCGCCGAGTCGCCGCACGATGGCGGTCTTCGGCGGGTCCTGCCAGACGACGACATCTCCGGTGATCAGCTCGTACGGGTCCTTCGGATCACCGATGTGTTTGTCATCCGACCAACTCGACGAGGTCTTGTCGTAGGCCTGACGCGCGTCGAGCACCGCCGGGTTGTGGAACGCGGCATCGAGCGCCTTCCACACGGTGACACAGACCCGTTGCGACTTCCCATCGGGAAAGATGAACGGCACGCCCCCGTCGGCGTCCGGCGGCGGCATGACCGAGGACGGGGATCCCGGATTGGTGCCGTCCGGTGACACCGACTGCGGAGACAACTGCGCGGTGACCGGCGCGGCGGGGGTGGTCCCCGGTTGCGGAGTCAACGGCGCGGCCGGCAAGGGCTGCTGCGGCGTCCGATACGCGGCGTTCAGAGCCGGGTCGGGACCGAAGCCCTGGTTCATGGAATTCAACATATTCGGGATAGCCGAGAGCATCGCCAACGACCCCAGGTCCGAGAACGGCGATGCGTTGTACCCGGCGTCCTGGGCCGAGCCCGACTGGGTAGGAATATTTTCCGTACCGCCGGTCGAATCACCGATCGGATTCAGTCCGCCATTGCCTGTGGTATCCGACCCATTACCTAGGGTGTTCGAATTTCCATCTTTGCCGGTCGAAGTCGGCGAATTCGAGCCATCGATTTTCCCGGAGTCCGAACCTCCGGGCTGACCCAACCCCAGATCCTTGAGCAGATCCGCTGCACTGTTACCGGCCGAACCGTTCCCCAGCTTCCCGTTCCCCGCGTCGCCCGCAGCACCCAGTAGCGACCTTAGCGAGGCTGTGTCAGTGGCTTCCTGAGTTTTTCCTGCCGCAATTTCAGCAGCCAGAGCGCTCATCCTGTCCGTCAGCGCCTGCGTTCCATTCACGCTTTCCAACAGGTCGCTGTTTGCTTTGTTCATGCGAGTGTCAAAGGTCTGGGTTGCCTCATCGACGAATTTCATAATCCAGGTATTTTCATCCTGTTCCGCAGACTCCGGGCCTTTCCCCGCGTTCGCACTCATCGTATCGATGATAAGGTTTAGCGCCTCTCGTGCATCAGCCGTAATAAATGTCAAGCGGTCCGTAATTGGCGGGATTTGCTTCTCCAGGTCAGTGAGGGATTTCTGGAGACGAGCCAACTTATCCACAAACTCCTGGTATCCCGCCAGTGTCTCACCTGCCATGCCGCCCGCTATCGCTGATGCATCGGAAGTAGAGGGCGTCGGAGGCGTCGGAGGCGGCGTCGTTTTACCGGTACCGAGAGAGTTGTATGCAGGTTTGAACATCGTGTTCGGTAAATCCAGATAATGCTGGACGAGGCCCGGCCACAGAATAACTGGATTCTTCCCGATCACCAAAGCCCTCGGGTCGGGCATATAGATACGGGACATACCAGAATCAGGCACTGGGCACCTGCCCGTTCGGTTGCGACGTACCTGACCAACCGAGGAGTTGCCCATTCAGATCCGTAATATCTACCCTCTGGACACCGCCCGGCTGAACGTACTGAGCCGGTTTCGGAGTGCCATCCGGCTTGGGCTGATGCCCAGACCCAGGGTCGCCATTCTGGTCGTGATGTGATCCGGATAAACTATCGTGGAAACGACTTCCGAACCACGAGGAAAGACCCGCTGCGGCTCCACCTTTCAAAAGGGACCAAGTACCCTTGCCCGCCTTGGCGGTATCCGTTATCTCCGCGACCCCTCTGCCGAGCTTATTACCAAAGCCGACAGATGCTGCGTCAATCGCCGCATTCTCAACGATACCATCGAAACCTTCGTGGTTTTCCCAAGCAACCCCTGCGCCGATCACAGCACCCGCAGCCGGTGCAATCCATGCGAGCTGCGGAATGAACTTCGATGCCATTCCTACAATTCCCAGTACCGGAATTGCCTTCTCTTGGAGCTCGCTCCAGATTCCCATCGTCCCTCACCAGTCACAGATCGACGCAGAAGCATGGTGGCCTGTCACTCCGCTCCGACCGACCACCGCAGTCGTCCGAAAGGCAAGAAGCCCGAGGCTACTGCGCTCATTTTCGGCGATTCCCACCATTGAGAAGTCGGTGCGAACAACCGCCACCGTTCATGCCAGCCAGCGCAGGAGGGCCAGGATGTCGGTGTCCGGGCCCGCGGCGTCGTAAAGGTGGGCCGCGACCTCGGGTCGCAGATCGAGAATCGTGCTGCGCCGGGTGCCGTAGATTTTCGGCACGGTCAATGCCAATCCGGCCCACAGTTGCGGGCGCAGTGGATCGGTATGCAGTTCGCGGGTGTAGAGGGCGAGCGCTTCGCTGCGGTATCCGGCCAGGTAGGCGCTGTCGCCTTCCGGTTGTCCGGGCAGGCGGCCGGGGGTGGCCGCGCGGTCCGTCGTTTTCAGTTGGGCGGCGAGCGGAAGACGCAGGTGGTGTTCGGGGATCGATCGCTGGTCGAGGTAGGTCACGGCAGGGACTTCGGCGCTGGGCGGGCGGCCTGCGGCCCAGCGGGTGGCCAGGTCGGCGATCCAGGCCGGGTCCGGGGCGAGATTGCGGACGCGCCAGAAGGTCCGGTGCGCGGTCATCGCCTCCGTGGCGGCGTGTTTCGCGGCCGGTGGCAGCGTCTCCTCGGCCCACGGGCGCATGGCGTCGGCGAGGGCGTCGGCGAATCGGTGTCCCTGCGCGGTCAGCAGTCCCGAGGTCTGCGCCTGGGCGATGGCCGTACTCACCTGCCGGCGCCACAGTTCGAAGTCGGCGTGGGCCTGCTGGGAGCCGTGGCAGTCCGAATGCCGGTGCATCCGCCAGAAGTCGGTGACGCCGAAGAAGGCGTAGATCCCGTGCAGCAGACCGAGGATCGGGCGCGGGTCGTCACGCCAGGGAGCGTAGAACCGGCAGGTGGGGTCGGCGTCGAACAGCTGCGCCTGGTCGATCAGCAGATTGAATTTGGAGTGCTGGATTTCGTGGATCAGGGTCAGTGCCAGCTGGCAGCCGTCGGCGGGCGCGGTGGTGTAGACGCAGCCGGGGCTCTCTGCCGCGGTGTGACTGGTGCTGGCCACCAGGGGTTTGGCGCTGAGCGGGACGAGGCTGCGCAGGGTCTCGCGCATCGGCGGCACGCAGTTCTCCAGATTGTCGCGCAGCAGTCGCCAGGCGTCGGCGAAGTCGCGCTGCCAGTGCCGGGCCTGTTCGGTGTCCAGCCTCGGCGGCTCGTCCGAGGTCGCCGCCAGCTGCCGGAACGGGTCGAGGTCGTCGAGCCACACCTTCGTTTCGCCGTCGGCCGTGTGTACCCAACGCAGCGGTGACCAATTCGGATGCGATTCGGCTGTCACCGTATCGATTTCGACGCTGCCCGCCGCCGAGGTGAAGGTCAGTGCACCGGTGGCAGACCACCGTAGTTCACAGTGCCCGTGGTAGTCCGGGGATTCGAGCCGAGCCAGCCCGAGCATGGGAAGCATGACCACCCCGCTGCGGACCACCAGCCGCATGGCGCCTTCGAGCCGGCAGCTCAGGCCGGCGGCCGCCGCGAGCCATCCGAGATAACCGCAATCGGCCCATAGCGGAATCTCCGAGTCGCCAGGATCGGCGATACGCGCGAGTGTGTGCGTCAGCCACGGGCCGGTGTGCGGATAACACAGCAGCGCCGCGACCGTTTCCGGGTGTTCGAGTTGCAGTTCCGCAAGCGTTCGGTATGCCACGGGGATTCCGGCTTCGGCGGCCGTCTGCGCGTCGAGGCCGCCGATCAGGGTGCGCAGCAATATCATTCGCAGGTCGAGCATGCCGCCGGTGAGCGCCGCGACGCTGTCCTCGGAGCCGTACCCGGAGCTCAGATCGATGACGATGTCGCCGAGGTCGTGCGCCGTCGCGGGCATGGTGCGTCTCCTGTGTCTTCGGGGTTGCGAGCGGCACCTCATGTCGTGGCCCGGTCGAGGGCAGTGCCGAGGTCCTCGCGCACCCGGTTTTCGATGTGGGTGATCAGGGCGATCAGGTCGGGGCAGTACACCGAGGGATTGCGGAATCCCGCGCCTTGGCGGTAGCGGTGCACGTAATGTCCGCCACCGCACACGGTGTGCAGCGCACAGGCGCGGCAGGTGTCGCCGAGCGCAGCGACACCGATCTGGCGGGCCGCCATCGCCGGCTCCCACAGGGCCGCCTCGAGCGGGTTGCCGTCGCCGCGAATCGCCAGGGTGGCGGCGCCTTCGAAGGCCGACTTCAGCTCGTCGACCTGTTCCAGGGAGCCGTCGGTTTCGATGACGGCGACCCGGATGGGTTCCAGGCCGATGGCTTCCGAGCCGGCGGGGCGCCCGAACAGCCGTTGAATGATGGTGTCGAACAGGCGCACCCGGGTTTCCAGCTCCGGCGCGTCGTACCAGCGGTCGAAGACCGGGATCAGCCAGTCGGCGTAGGGCGTTACGGTGAGGTCCGGAATACGGCCGGGCGGTGGTGTGGTCCAGTTTCCGTGCGGCAGCAGGAAATCGACGGTGGGCGGATCATGCCTAACCAGCGCCTCATAGGTCCGCACCGGATCGTTGGCGAGGTCGATGGTGCACAACAGCCCGGAGTACAGATGCCGATACGCGGGTGCCAGCAATCGGTCCAGTGCGGCCACCACCTTCTCGTGGCTGCCGCGGCCCACGTGGTCGAGCCGATGCCGGTCGTGTTCGTACTCGCCGCCGTCGAGGCTGACTCCGACGCGGATGTTCCACCGCTCGCAGACGCGCAGGACGTCGTCGTCGATCAGCACGCCGTTGGTCTGAATTCCCAAGCGCACCTTGCTGTTCGCACCGATGATCGTCGTCGCGGTGCGCGCGAAGTGCTCCAGTTCGGTCGGCCCGACCAGCAGGGGTTCACCACCGTGGAAGACGAGCCCGATCGCGGGCAGGGCGTGCCGGGCGGCATGATCGGCGATCATCCGGCAGGACTCGACGAAGATCTCCCGGCTCATGGCCTTGGGCTTGGAACGCCAACTCTGGTCGGCCATTTCGTAGATGTAGCAGTAGTCGCACGCCAGGTTGCAGCGGCCGTGGACCTTCACGACGAACTCATGGAAGCCCAGTGGTCGCCAGCCCCCGCGGCGCACCTCGGCGAAGTCCAGTCCCCAAGTGGGCCAAGGCAATTCGCCTGCCGGCTGCTCCATCGATCCGCTCCTCTCGCCGTCGGCGTCGAGCGGCGACGAGTTCGAGACCGCTGCCCACCCGCCGCCCTGAATCTATTGACGGGTGAACAGACGGTGCGCACGACCTTATCGATCACCGGCAGCGGGCGCAGCGACCGCTCCCCACGAGTGAGAATTCGCTGATGACGAGACTCCCCCGAGCCCTGAGCGGACCATGTACCACACGAATCACACAGCGGCACCAGCGATTACAGGTCGCACGGCCGCGGCGGCATTAAGGCAGTCGCCGGGCCTCGAAGCTGTCGGGCAACGAAGTCACCCTGACATACGCGCCGGTGTGCGGAGCCTCGACGCACTGCCCGTTTCCGAGATACATCATGACGTGGCCGGGACCGTCGGCCCCGAACTCGAGGAAGATCAGATCCCCGGGGCGGATATCGGCGGGGTTCACCGCGGGCAGCTGCGCGTATTGCTCCTGGGAGGTGCGCGGGATCGAGATCCCGGCGGATGCCGCAGCGTACTGCATCAGTCCGGAACAGTCGAAGGAATCGGGCCCGGTGTCGCCCCAGCCATACGGTTTTCCCTGTTGCAACAGCGCTGTCGAGATCGCCTGCTGGACGGCGGCGGGCGTGCCCGGCTGTGTGTATCCGGCTTGCCGCAGTGCGGCGGCGGGCGCGTTCGGTAGCGTGACTCCGTCGTGCCGCTTTCCGGCGATGTTGTAGAGGAACAGGGCGGTGAGTTGATCGATGGCCCCGGCGATGTCACTCGCGCTCGCGTGCCCGCCGGTGACGATATTGTCTCCCGCGACGAGCGCGATGGTCACGAGGTCATGAACACGTTTCTGACCGGCGGGGGTGTACGCCTCCGGGCCGAGGGCCTCGAGCGCGGCATTGAGTTCGCCGAGCAGACGTTTCACCGCGGCGACATCCAGATCGTGATACCCGGCGAGCGCATCCAGGTACACGGCCAACTGACTGTCGATGTTGTAGTAGGCGGTGGCGGTATGGCTCTGATAGAGCTGCGCGGCCTTCGCCGCGGCCGCGGCGGCGCCCGTCATGGCGCCGGTCGACTGCGCGCTGCCAGGTGGTCGGGCGCTGCCGGGCGCTGAATTCGTGGATGCCGGCGGCGTGGTCTGCCGGGTGCCGTATGTCTGCTGCGCCGCCTGAAGCGCGGTCTGCGCTCGCGCAGCGAGTGCGCCACTCGGCACCTTGCTGGCCGTGGGTGTCGCTCCCGATCTCGCGGAGTCGGCCAGGGCCGATGCCAGGAGCGGGGCGAGCATGCTCGGAAAGGAATGTCCGAATGTAGCCGGTTGGGCCGTGTCCAGCATTGGAGGTTGCCCGAGGCCGGTAGCCCCGGGGTTCGTCGCTGATGTCGGTGCGTATGTCGGATTCCGCTGTTGGACAGCAGCATTCGCTGATCGCGGCACTGTGGCCGCCGAAGCTGCCGGTATCGGTGGGGCCGCCGCGGACGGAGCCGCTGAAGTGCCGGTGACCGCGGTCGGCCCGGTCGGTGTGGCCGAAACGGTCGTCGCGGTCGGCCGAGACTCGCCCGGAGGAATGTCGGCCGACGTCGCGGATGTCGCTTCACTGGAAGGAGATCGAGCGGGCGGCGCCGACTGGACCGGCGACGGGAAGCTCGTCCGGGTGGTCCACGGGGTCGAGTGCAGGATTCGGGTTGTCCGACCGGTCTCGGTGGCCGCTGTGGTGTCGGCCACCGGCTCGGTGTCGAATTCGGCGACCTCGATCTCACCCGCGGGCTCGAGACTCGTCATGGCAGCCCTCCGAGCACCCGTTTGATGAGAACATCACGCCCCGTGGGCATCTCCGACTCCCGGACCTGTCCGGAGACCGGATCGCTGCTCACGATGAGGTTCGGCCCGATCCAGACACCGACGTGACCGGGCACATGACCGCGGTGCGCGTGGTCCCAGAACACCAGATCCCCGGGGGAGACCGCCGAGGGATCGACCCGTTGCCCGCAGAATCCCTGAACGTCGAGGGTTTCCGGCAAGACGATGACCGCCCGGGCGGCCGGATCCTGACATCTAGCCGTCGCCGAATCATCCTGCGCCACCGGGCTTTCGCCGACTCCGGATTGTCGCGGGTCGGTTTCGGCGGTGGTCGCCGACCGGCAGACTCCGCTCAGCGCACCGAGCGAAGCAGTACGGATCACCGCTGCGGTCATCACCGCCTGATCGACGACCCGCGAGTTCCCTTTCGTATAACCGTTCAGCTGTGCGAGCGCGGCCTGGCGGGCGCATTCGGCGGCGAAACCCCGGTACGGAGTCCGCAAGGGCGACTTCTGAGGCTGTGCGTACCGCATCGCGCTCGCACAGTCTCGGTCCCACTGGGACGCGGTCGTATTGTCCGGCGCGATGGTGACCTCGACCTCGGAGGTGGCGGTCGGCGGAATCGTCGTGGTGAATTCCGGTTCGCCGGTCGGATCCGACAGCGTGACGGTGGGTGTCTCCGTAATCGCCGGGTCGGGTCCGACCGCCGATTCGCACTGGTTATATTCCACACCGAAGGCCGCGGTGGCGCCGCCGAGAACCCCAATGATCGCGGCGAGAAGCAGCAGCAGTACCGTCAGCGCGACCGGAGCGATCAGACGCCCCCGGCCCATTCCACCGAGCAGTGTCCCCTGTCCCATAGCCTGCCCTCCGAGCAAGTAGTCCGGTCGACTCGTGCGAAGTGATCTATTGGAAGATCGACGGCATCTCGGCGGGCGTCCACCGTTCTCCGACCATCTGGGCATGGTCGACGGCCCTCATCGCGGCGCTCAAGTCCGCGAGGGCCTGAGGGTCGGTCAAAGCCTGCCCCTGGAGCCTGTCGATGGCCTGGTGCACGGTGTCGGCTTGCCGGTAGCCGATTCCCGCCCAGATGCGTCGTGCCTCATAGCTGTCGATCCCCTGGCTCTGAATCTGCGCGATCCGGGCGGCGATCTCCGGGGGCTGCCCGGTCAGGTCCGTGCTGTGGGCGAGGTGGCCCAGGGCCACCAGATCGTCTCGCGAGGGATTGGTCATGTAGCGGTCGACAAACTGCCGTTGGGCGTCGGTGCCGAGGTTTTCACCCGCGATATTGGCGTGACGGAAGGCAGACGACATCTGGTGGAGTTGCGTCAGCCCGGCCTGGTATTCGGCCATGTGTGCGGGGTCTCCGGTGGCGAAGGCCCGGTTGGCCAGGCCACGTACGTGCTCCATGGCCTGGGCGACCCCGCCCACGCCCGAAGCCGTCGTCTGGATGTGCATCAAGCCCGGCGGTATGACGAGGCCTCCTATCATCCGGCCGCCGGGTGGAGCCACGGGTACCGCCGGCCCCGCCACCCCGCCGGGTGCCGGGGCCGGCGGGGCGGCGGGGCGCCGCCACCACGGCCAAAGACCGGGCCGAGCCGCAGGTGCCCCCGGGTTCCCTCCACCACCAGCAGCAGGTCCACCGGCAGCAGGTCCGCCACCACCGGCAGCAGGTCCACCACCAGGGGCAGGGGGGCCGCCAGGAGCGGGGGGAAGGGGGCCGGCGGGGCCGGGTATCGCGGGAACAGGCGCGGGCGCCGCGGCCGCGGCCAGGGCCCCGGCAGTGTGTCGTCCTGTCCCATGATCCAGCCCTTGACCGAGGCGCCTGAGGATCGCGAGCGGGGCCAACTCGCCGGCGACGATCACTTGGCTGCCGGCGAGGAATTTCATGAGCCCGGGCATGTGCCAGCGAGCTCCGTCCGCGCCCATTCCCAGGGCGCGTCCGCTGTTGCCTCCTTCGGCCTGCAGGCGTAGCGCGAATCGGTTTGCCACCCAGTCGTTTCCGCGATCGATATTGGTCGTCAGTCGTCTGAGCTGGCTGATCGCCACGATTTCGAGCATAGAAGCGATGAAGAAGGCTTCCATGACCTGGCCGTGAACCAAGGTGAAGATATCGCCGAGGATGAAGATATAGATGCCGAGGAAGATGGTTTCCAAGGTCATTCGGACGGCCGCGAAGAATCCGTCCATGATGTTTCGGACCAGGAAGGTCTGGCTCGGGCCGTAGATGAATCCTCCCGCGGCGAAGCCGAAGATGGCCAGCAGACCGTGGTAGACCGAATCCAGTGCCGACCGCACGATCCGCAAGGCCAAGCCCACGGCGAACGCCAGCAAGAGAATCCCGCACAGCAGCAGGAGCAGTCCGGTTCCTATCTGCCCGACGGACGGATGTTTGACGGAATAGTAGGCATTGCTGTCACAGGTCCTCAACACGTCCAGCATGGCGCCCTCATGACCCGTCAGACCTGCGTTCGTCCACGCGTCACGGCACACCGGATAGCTGTCGATCACATGCCCGAAGTTCCAGACTTGCAGAGGGTGGCGCGCGAAGTTGTCGGCCATGTGCGTCTGCATGTTCGTGATCAGTTGCGCCGGTGGCGTATAGCGGTCGCCGTTGAGTCCGGCGGCGACCGTGAGACCGACGTCGCGGCCGCGGCTCAGGAAGCCGTCGGAGGACAGCACGCTCGCCAACGGGTCGGCGAGGAACACCGGTCCGATGACCGCGACCACCACCATGGTGACCACTTGCACGGCGGCCTTGGCGGGCTGACCGCGCAGCACGAACCAGGCCACGCACCCGCCGCCCACAGTGACCGCGGTGATCAGCATCAACGGGGTCGCAATGGTACCGGTGAGGGAATGGGACACGGTGCGCAGCGGGATGATGAGGATATCGAGCCAGCGGAACGACAGCACGTAGCCGATCACCCAGATGCCACCGCCCACAATCATGATCCAGCCGCTGAACTCGAAGGACAGGATCACGACGATCCCGCCGCCCTTGAGATCGAAGTGGAAGATGTCCTGTTGGAGGTCGGTGGCGAGGTCGTAGTTCGAAAGGTCCACGCCCGCGGAATCTCGAACGTACATCCAGCTGAGCGCGCTGTTGGGGGAGACCAGGGTGTCACTGCCGGGGTCGGCCTGCGCGATCGCGCCGAGGATTCCCGGAATGACGAACAGCCCGATGACCGCCGCGATGATGATCACTGTCCGCCGGCGCAGCGTGGTGACGGTGGCCCAGGCGCGCGCCGCGCCCAGGACCGCGCTCGGCCGCCAGCGGCGCTCGTCCCAGAACCGCTCGAGGTCGAACAGGGCGGTGGTCCCCGCCGAATCATGGTGGCGTTCACTGTCGTTCATGGTCACCCCGCCGCTCGCCGGCCGGCCGCACCCGCCCGTGATATCCCCGGCGTGCTGGTGATGGCGGCCGCCCGATCGGGCCGTGCGGGACCCAGCACCTTGCCGCGGCCGATGCGATTGAGCGCGTCGCGCATGAACATCTCGCCGCGGCGTTCCTCGGGCACCTGCCGGCCGACACCGACCGGCGGGGAGGTCTCCTCGCGCAGCACCTGCAAGAGATATGGTGCCTCGTCGAGATCGACCCCGAGCCATTCCAGACTGTTGCGAGCCAGAGTTTCGTCACGCTGACGGAAGACGAACCGGTTCGGGATCAGATTGTGGGCGGCGCCTTGGAAGTCGGTGGCCGGGTCATGCGAGGCCAAGGCGATGGCCGCCAGGTGTTTTCGGCCATCTCGACTGAAATCCGACGTGACCGCCGCGCCGACCTGCGTTTGGGTGAAGTGGTGCGCCTCGTCCCCCACCAGGAGGCCGAATCGCCCGTTGTCGGTGAGAAAGGCCTCGCGCGCGGTCACGCCGACGAGTTCGTAGAGGGCGGTACCCAGCCGTTTGGTCAAGGGCAGCCGGTTGTAGAGATGCGGAGTGGTGAGTTCCTCCGCGGTCGGCAGGGCGACATTGTGGCTCCGGATGACTGTCGCGGCAGCGTCGAGTCGCAAGGGCGGCAGTTGCGGATCGAACAACACCGGAACGCGATCGGCGACGGTGCCCAAACGCGCTGCCAGATCACCGTATTCGGGATTGGCGTCCGGCTCGTCGCGCAGGCGCCGCACCACATGGTAGAGATCCAGCAGCGACGCGATGCGGTGTTCGGTGATGCCGCGAGTGGTCAGCAGGGCGCTGGCCGCGGCGCCCGCGCCCGAGGTCGGCGACAGATCCAGCAGCGGCAGAATGGAATCGAGGGTTCGTTCGCCGGCCACCTGCGGTGCGAACAGGCGCAGCGGGTCCAGCGAGACCGTCGGGTTGGCCAGATCGATGACGACCGCGTCGTCAATGGCGGTGGCGAAATGCTCCCACTCCCCGACCTGACTGCGATCGATGGCCAGGAACTGGCCGCCCATATCGTTCACCAGCGCCGCAACGAGTTTCAGCAGATACGACTTGCCGGAACCGAGTTCGCCGGTGACCGCGAACGAGGCGGACAGGTCGTGCAGGGCGGCCTCCATGATGCCGAAATGGATGGGCTCGAAATGCCCCGACATCAGGTTGACTCCGATCACCGGACCGCTGTCGTCGCCGACCTGGCTGCTGGTGAACGGCACGAAACCGGCCCACATGTCCGAGGGCACGATATGGGCGAAGTCGTCGAAGGCGCGCCGCGACGGACTGCCGGGCACCAGCATCGACCAGAGATCGAGCTGCGCGCCCAGTGGTGCGGTGAGGTCGACCTGAAACCGCTTGTACCGACGCTTGAGGGTATTGACCGCGTCCATGGTCGTTTCCCGGTCGCGGCCGCCCACGGCGATCACGGTGGTGAAGGCGACCTCCGATTCGCCGCCGTTGACCTCGAAGTGATTGTTGTACTCGCCGAGCATCTGCGCTTTCGACATCAGGGTGTTGTGCGCGAACGACACCTCCTGATCCCGCTGGTCCATCTGCTCGCCGAGCCGCCGCAGATTCGTCTCGTTGCTCTTCAGTACCTGGTCGGCGGGTCTGGTCGATACCCGGATCCCCCAGTCGACGGTCACCTCGGCGGCCAATCCCTCCAGTACATTGAGGAATTCGCTGCCGCCGGGAAAAGCCATGCCCGAGTAGGGAAACGAGTGCGGGGTCAGCATGGCCTGATACGAGGGCGGGAGATCGCGATCGGGTTGGACCACCTTGATCACCGGGACGAACGAGGGGCGCAGGCGCCGACTGCTGTCGGCTCGCGCCCCTTCGTCGAGTGCGGCGGAGCGGAACACCGCCGCGGTCGCGTCGTCGAGCACCCCTTCCCGGGTCGGTGCGACCGGATCACCGTCGGCGCCCCGGGAAAGGTAGTGCTCCCACAGCCATTGGAACAGCGCGGCGGGCACCGGGACCGGGTCGAAGTCCCCGCCGATCCGGGACAGGATCTCGTTCGCCTTCGACTCATAGGCCTCGAGGTCCGAGCGTGCGATCGCGGCGGCATCCGCGGACGCGGTGCCGCCACGCCACAGCCGCGACAGGGACGACACCCCGGGATTCGTGGAGCCGACGGGTATGGACAGCAGGAACATGCGGGTCTGGGGCCGGATGGCCCGCACCCGCTCGAACGCGGCGACCACCTCGACGGCGTAGGCCTCACAGTCGTCGAGGTCGACGCCCTCCACCATTTTGCTCAGCACGTCCCGGGTGTTGAGGCCGGCTTGGATCCCGAGCAGCAGCGACCCGCTGGGCAAGGCGTTGATCAGTGCGTGATGGGCCGCCTTGACCTCGTACTTGTCGCTGGACTTGCGCAAGCCGTAGCCGAGCGGGCTGATGAAATACGTGGCGGTGACCAATCCCCCGTGGGTGAACTGGAGGTGGCCCCGGATTGCCGCGGTCGGTTGCAGATCACGATCGAAACCCATCAAAGCCTGCCTTTTGTCATCGGACTACGGTCTCCCACAAGCCTTTCCAGCAGTGAGACCCCGGAGAGCCCGGAGGGTGGCTCATTCGCTGCGACGGTAGGCAGGATGACGACCACGGATTCTTCGATGAACAAGGTGTTGCCGGCGGAGGCCGCGTCGACCGGCATACCGGAGGCGGACACCGGCTCTCGCGACAGGATCAGGCGGCCGACCCACACCACCCGTGAGGTCAGGCGGACGCCCGTATAGGGGATGAGCCCGATGGCGAAGACCGTCACCACGGTGATCACCAGGCCCGCGATGAAGATGATGGCCGGATTGGCCGGTAGCGACATACAGCCGATCGACGTCACCACCAGCAGCACCGCTGCCACCGCGACCTGCGGGAGGGTATAGGGACCGAATGGCAGCTTCTGCCCGTTCTGCGCCTTCCCGATCATGGTCGGGACACGCTTCACCGGGGTGAAGACCTTGATGGTTACTTGACTCAATGTCCGTATTGGCCGATCTGGCGGTCCGGGACAATCCTGCCGGTGTCCGACCTCGCGTAATAGATCAGGTTGGGCAGCACCCAGAACAGCAGCGCGGCAATGATCGCGGACCCGACAACGGTCAGAATTTTGCCGGGCGAGAGTTTATTCTTCGCGGCCTCGGACACGAGTATCGCCATGCTGGAGATGATCAGGATCAGGATGCCGATGTATCGAACCGCTTGGAGTATCAGGTAGAGAATGGACTCTATATTGGTACCCATAAGGAATTCCTTTCCCGATCATTTCTGCGTCGGCGGCGGAATCCGCGCCGCGCTCGAGGGTGGCCGCGTCGCCGAGGCGGACGGCGGGGAGGTTTCGCGCCCCTGATCGGTGGCGACTTGGAGCGGAGACCGAAGAGCGGGAACGGGATCCATCGCCTGCACCTGCCACTGCCCCGCGGCGCGGATCATGGTCAAGGGGTAGGTCAGAGCCGGTGCCGCGCCGCCGTCGGTCTTGAGGTTGACCGTCGCGAGCACCCGGGCTCGATCGGTGGTGGCGCCGCACCCCGAGTCGTCGGCGCTGACCGCGGCGGTTTCCACGGTGGTGAACGGCGCGGGTCGCAGCGCGGAGATCCCGGAATCGGTGGTGACATAACGGGTTATGTCACCGGAACCGGTCAACATCGCCTGCAGGAATCCGCCCGCTACCTCTGCGAGCGGGGTGCCTTGCGTGCACGAGGTCCCGTAGTCCAGAACCAGGTCCGAGCCGTGGGCCGGCGGCTCCACCACGGCCGGCAGCGACAGCGCTCGGAGCCGACCGGCTACCACCGATACCGCGACCCGGTAGTACTGGCGGGCATCGTCGGTGGACCCCGGCCGTTTGGAGACTCGCACGGAGACGGTCACGGTCCAGACATCGATGTCGCCGTTCGACACGCTCCGCGTCGCGTACACGACGGTCGGGTCGATCGCCTGCCGAGCACTCGTCGGCAGCGCGACCTGTCCGGTACCGCCGACGAATTCGGCGATCTTGTCCTGCTGGCCGGCGGTGGCGTTGAGGTAGACGACGATGAATTCCCGGGCGAACCATTCGGCGAGGCGTTCGCGTCCGATGAGCGAAATCGTCGAGCTGTCCGAGGGTCCGGGCGGAGGCGTGGAGAACGCGTCCAGTATGGCGTGGCCGCCGCCGAGTACCGCGAGCGATGCCAGCACGGCCACGATGATGTTCTCGCGGCGGCGACGCACGGACATCCTACGGAGCAGAGCCTCACCGGATTCCGCTCGCCTGCCGCCTCTGGTATTCACTCTCGAAATGGTAGAGACCCGGCGCTTGAATCCAATTCAAGCGTGTCCCCACAGTTGGGAAAACGTCAGTGCACGGGAGTTCGACGCATTCGTTCCGCAACTCGATGCCGTAATTGTTCGTCGTATCCGACCGGCTGCGAATAACTACTATTTCCAGTTCCGACCACAGCGAGTTCGGGCAGGGATGCGACCTCGCGGATCGCGTCGAACTGGACCAGGGCCAAGGGCTGTTTGGAGTAGCCGGGATAGGGGTAGATCACCACCGAGCTCGGGCTGTAGCCGCCGGTGTAGTCGAGGGTGCGCACCGTCGCCCGGACCGTGTGTCCGGCACGAACATGATCGGCCATCTCCGCGAGATGAACTCGTTCGTCGGGGTGGATGACATCGCCGGGGTGGAACAGATAATCCCATCGGATCCATGGCGCCGGGTCGGTGAGCCAGTGCGAGATCCCGGTGTGCTCGAGGTGAATCACCGCGAGGTGGGTACCGGCTCGGCGGTGCGCTTCCCGCAGGCCGACACATTCGAGGTCCGGCCACTGATCGACCGTTTGGTTGGTGGTGACATCCTCGATGAGCAACCAGGCACCGCGACCATGCTCATCGTTGCGGGCGCGGATCGTCACGCACCAGCGGCCGGTGTGGCCGGCGCCCCGCGAAACCGACCCCACGAACTGGAGTTTCGCGCCAGGGCTGGGATCGGCGAGGAGATCGAGAACCTCGATGTGGCGATCGAGTCCCGAGACGTATTGAAACAGCTCGGCGATGGATATCCGCGGCGCGTATTCCGCCGGGGAGATTCCGGTGAGTTCCGCGAAACCGCTGGGCACGGCGATCGTCTGGGATGCGAGGTCCCAAATGGCGCCGATCGCCAATCCGGGTTGCGGCACAGACGCTTTGGCGGGACCCATCCACAGTCGTATGGCATGCACCTCGCGGTTGGGACCGAGCACCGGCCTGATGTGCAGCGCGTGGGGTCCGGACTTGGTGGGAATCCTGAGGTCGACATCCTGGGCCAATTCGCGAGCGACCTGGACGGCGTCGGTCAGCGACGAGGTCGTCACCCCGTCGTAGAGGGCCGGAGTCTTGGCCAGTTGCCGCTGCAATACTCGCTGCCATCCGGCGAAGCCGCGCGGCACGCCTCCGACCGAGGCCACCGAGATGGCGTCCGGCGTGAGGATTTCCGCCGTTACCCATGGAATCACCGCGCTGCCCTGCATCGTTCCCGCCGTACCAGCCGTTCTGAGGATTCGACCCCCCACAGAGGAGGGCCAGAATTCAATGTACCGTTATTTAGCGGCTCATTCAACGGACTTTCGTTGTGCCGGTCGGGCGCGATGCCTGGCAACACCCAAGTGACCACCGAGCGATGACGGCCCCGACCCGCGCCTCAACGCGACCCGTTCACCACCGCGATCACGCCGGCCCCGATCAGCACGCCGTCCTCGCCCAGCGTGGAGGGAACCACTCGCAGCGTCGTCAGGTAGGACTGTTTGGCGTGCTGGGCGACCGCCTTGCCGAGCGGTCTCCACAGCGCGTTGCCGGGTAGCGCCAGGCTGCCGCCGACAATGACCAGGTCGACGTCGAGCAGGACTGCGACCGACGCGATCGCGCGGCCGAGCGCGGTGCCGGCTCTGTCGGCGGCGGCGAGGGCGATGTGGTCACCCTGGTCGGCCGCGCGGACCAATTCGGTCGCCGAGTCTCCCCGCCAGCCTTGGGTACGAGCCCATCGGAGCAGGGCGGCACCACCGGCCACGGCGTCGAGACAGCCCCTTCCGCCGCATTCGCAGGGCTCGTCGAAGCCCGGAACCAGGGTATGACCGAAATTCCCGGCGTTGCCCGTCCGGCCCACGACGGTGAACCCACCGATCTGAAGCCCACCGCTGATGTGGGTGGATGCTGAGATCACCACCGAATCCACGGCATCTCGCAAAGGTCCGAGACTTCGCTCTGCGAAAGCCAGGCACACACCGTCGAGAGCCAGGGTCACTTCCGCACTGGGGAAGGTCTTGCGCACCGCCTCCACGATCCCGAACCCGGTGCGCCATTCGGGGATCTCGCTCGGTGCCACCACTCCGGTCGCCATATCGATCGGTCCGCTGCACGCGATGCCCACCGCGCTGACGCTGGTACCCGCCGCCTTGTCCAGCAGCAGGTCCCGGCAGGCCGGCCACACATCCCGGGTCGGTTGCGGGATCCGGCCGACCTGATCGGCGTCGGCACCGGCCGCGACCTGGGCGGCGGCGAATTGACCGTCACCGATTGCCAGTGCCAGCAAAGTCATGAATCGCCTCTGATGAGAAGGAATTTCATCGGATCGGGTCCGTCCCCGGGCTTATGCGCCATCGGTACCGGTCGGGCGTAACTGTTGACCGAGTACCAGGTGTCGGCGTGGAGCCGACGACGCCAGTTCGTGGTGTGAGGGGCTGGGGCTGGTGCTGGTGCGGATGATCCGCATGGGCCGCTTCCGATCGAAAGGGGCGATGCGGTGCCGATCCAGGTTCTCGACGATCTTCCCGGAGTTGTCGTAGGGCACCCCCGCCCAGATCATCGAGCGGGGTGCGTCGCCGCGATCGATGAATCCCTGCGCGAGTTGCGCACACTCGGTCAGCAGGGGGCAACTGCGGCAGACCTCGACCGCGGCGCGCCAGGCATCTGGTGTGCCGATATCCAGGTCCCAGTCGTTCGGCCCCTCCGAGCACGGCGGTCGATTGGACCGGACCGCGCTGTTGGTCGTCTTGGTCACACGGGTAGCCCTGTCCAGTACAGGGGCAATGGTGAAGCTCATAGCCGTCTCCGGATGATGCGAGGGCACAAAGGCTTTGGCGTGCCCCACTGATCGGACGGGCGTCAGGGCTGCTCAACAGTCCCCGGAAACCGGCTGCCATGGCCGGCAATTCGCACGTTAACGGAGACCAGCCGGACCCCGCAAGGCTTTTCCCGTTATGTAACGGGACATTGACTTGGGCGCAGTTCTGTTGCATCGTTGAACGACGGCGCGTTAGCTCCGAGTCGTCGTGAACCTGCAGACTTGATCCCGAGGACGAGCACAACAGTGGAGTACACGATCGATGAACTCGCGCGGGCAGCGGACACTACCGTGCGCAGTGTCCGCGTGTACCACGAACGCGGGCTCCTACCCTCACCCGATGTTCGCGGACGCATAGGTTACTACGGACACAACCATCTCGACCGACTGCAGACCATCAGTCGATTGCTCAGCCGCGGGATGAAGCTCAACGGCATCCGTGAGCTGTTGGATGCCTGGGACCGCGGTGACGGACTGGCCGACATTCTGGGCGTCACCGACCAGCCCGAGGGCGGAGAACCGGTGACGCCGCAAATCGCCGAGCACTCCCCCGGCCTGCCCGACTACCTGAGAAGGGCACTCGCTTCCAGCGACGATCCACTCAATGATTACCGGCTGTCGAACCCGCGGTGTTGTGATCTGGCAACCCGGCTCGTCGATGCGGGCCTGGCCGTATCGACCGCGGTGGAACTGGTCGAGCGGCTGCGCTTCGACTGTGATCGACTGGTGGAGCGGTATGCCGAAGCGCTGTTGTATCCGCTGGCGGGCAAAGCGTATGCGGAATCCGAGCGAGGACCGAAGGACCGCACCACCTTCGAGACGAACCTGGCGATTGGCCGGCTGATGACGACCCGTGCGATTGCCGAGTTGCTCGATCAGGCGTTGTCCCGCAAGGAAGAGCCGCCCTCGCCGCTGGACGGATCCCTCGGCCAGCATCTGCCGTAGTGCCGTCACGGTGTGATCGAAGGTGAAACCGAGGAGCCTCATCCACATCAAGAACAATACGTACGCTTTCTCCTGCAGCCCCCTGTCCTGAATGGATGGTAGGACAAGGAGATGGCGAGTGCATGCCCTCTACACTGGGGGCAGGGCGACGACGAGCTCGAAAGCCTTTGGTGGCCATCGATTCCGAAGATATCGGCGTTCGACCCGTCTCTCGAAGAGATGCTCTGTGGGGTGCACGGGCGGTCCGGTGAGAAGCTGTCCGGTATCACTCGCCACCATGACCCAGGCATTTCGGAAGGGCTCTAGCTGTCGGACTGACGACGCTATCGGTTCGCGGACAGCTTCTCACCACCGCTGGCAACAGGTATGCGGCCGTGGTCGATACGCTCGTCGCCGTGCGGGTGATTGTGATCGGTTCAGGGATTTCGGGCCTCGGCACCGCCGCGGAGCTGCTGCGTCGGCGGCATGAAGTCACCATTATCAGCGACGAATCAATCACAGCCACAACGTCTTTCCTCTCTGCGGCCGTGTGGTTCCCCACGGCTGCGGGGCCGACGGAGCGAGTGCGCGCTTGGGGTGCTGAAACATTCGAGTATTTGGAGGCACTGGCCGCGCAGGAGACGCCGGGGGTGAGGATGCGGGAATCGCTGGCCCTGTACCGGGAAGACCCCGTAGTACCTACGTGGTCGAGCAGCGTCCGCGCTTTTCGGACCGCCGATCGCGGTGAGTTGCCGCTGGGCTACCACTTCGGCTTCCGGTTTGCCGTCCCGTTCGTCGAGATGCCGACATACCTTCCGTACCTTCGTGATCGGGTGGATGCCGCGGGTGGGCATCGGCTGCATCGGAAGGTGCGCCGGCTCGACGATCTCGCGGACTTGGCACCGGATGTGGTCGTCAATTGCGCGGGGTTGCGCGCGAGCGAACTGGTCGGTGATCGGCAAACCTATCCGATCCGCGGCCAGATCGTGCGTGTGACCAATCCGGGCCTGTCGGTGTCGATTCGTGACGAGGCGCACCCGCTCGGACGCGCGTACGTCCATCCCCGGGAGAACGACTGCATCCTCGGCGGATCACTGGATCGTGATCGATGGGACACCACCGCGAATCCGCAGTTGACACAGTCGATCCTCGACAGATGCCGTGATCTGGCGCCGCGGCTGGCGGAGTGCAGGGTCATCGAAACACTGGTCGGTCTGCGCCCGGGCAGAGCAGAGGTCCGTCTCGAGCTCGACACCGATTGCTGGCCGAGCGTCCCGGTGATTCACAACTACGGGCACGGGGGCTCCGGCGTCACGATCGCCTACGGCTGCGCACGCGAGGCGGCCGCACTCGTCGACGAACTCTGAACGGCCGCTCGGCGACTCCGCTCAGAGACGGGCCAGCGTCCGGAAACCCGGCACCATCGGAATGTGTGGAAGGCCCGGGCGCAGCACCACGCCGGCATCGGTGGGCTCGACATTGGCCTGCGGGTACACCGTCACGACCTGGTTGAGTGCATCGGTGAAGTCGCGGCGGAACTGATAACGGCGGCGGCGATCGCTGGATTCGGCGGCCGAACCGAACTGGACCATCAGCGACTCCCACGGCACCGTGGTTGCGCGGTTGACCGAGAACATGCGGTAGGTGAGCCAGGCGTAGACATCCAGACGCAGAGCTGAACCGCCGAGGGCCTTGATCGCGTTCATGTCCAACGGGACCGGATGGGCGGTCACCTCACGAAAGAACTCATCGCTCAGGTGCACCGTCGAGGCAGACTGCGATGACTGTTCTTCCTCGCCACCACACCAAATGTTGTACGCGCTGGCCACATAGAGTTTCGCACCGACCTTGCGATTCGCGTCGCCCTTGTACTCGATGGTCAAGGTCGCGTTGAACAGACGATGCGACTGATTGCGCATGCGCGTGAGGGATCCGTTTTTCCCCCCGGTCGCAGCCAACCCCATGGAATTCATGAAATCTGTCAGGCTGTTGCCGAGCACGATGTCCTGGGAGCCGGTGCGGACCGCTTCGGTCGACAGGAAGGTCAGGATCAGCCGCGGCATCGTCCCGTACGGATAACCGATCGACTGCGGCTTGTTATTCGTGTCGGTGGTCATGCCCGGCTGCACGGTGAGCGACAGGTCTCCGTTACGCCGTCCCCAGGCGGGCACGTCACCCGGGTCGCGGTAGGGCAGCGAGGTCTGGGTGAACACCCGGGCGAGATATCCGACCTCTTGCTCGCCATCCCACACCTCGGCGGCAGCACGCACGATGTCCAGCGGGCTGCGTTTCGGTCGTGACACAGCCCCAGCTTCGCATGAGTTTCGGGACTTCCCAGCCGTTGGAATACCCCGCCCCGACCGCATATCTCGCGGAGATCGGACACGAGTCGAAATCGCCTCTCGTCCAGCCGAGTTGACGCCGTCTCCGGGAAGGGCTCCGGGAGCATCGATTCAGGGGCGCGCCAGCGCGCGGAATCCGGGAGCCATCGGGATGTGCGGCAGACCGGGCCGCAGCACCACTCCCGCGTCGGTGGTGTCGACATTGGCCTGCGGATAGACAATCACGACCTGCTTGAGGGCGGCGGTGAAATCGCGGCGGAACTGGTGACGGCGGCGGCGATCGGAACTGTCGGCGGCGGAACCGAACTGCACCATCAGTGACTCCCACGGCACCGTGGTTTCCCGTTTCACCGAGAACATGCGGTAGGTCAACCAGGCATAGATGTCCAGGCGCAACGCCGATCCGCCCAGCGCCTTGATCGCGTTCATGTCCAGGGGGACCGGATGGGCGGTCACCTCGCGGAAGAACTCGTCGCTCAGCCGCACCGTCGAGGTGAACAGCGACGGTTGTTCGTCGTCGCTGCCGCACCAGATGTTGTAGGCGCTGGCCACATAGAGTTTCGCACCGATGCGCCGGTTGGCGTCGCCCTTGTACTCGATGGTCAAGGTGGCGTTGAACAGCCGGTGCGACTGGGTACGCATCCGGGTCAGCGACCCGTTCTTCCCGCCGGTCGCGGTCAGGCCCATCGAGCCCATGAAATCGGTGAGGCTGTCGCCGAGCACGATCTCCTGGGATCCGGTGCGGACCGCCTCGGTCGATAGGAAGGTCAGGATCAGGCGCGGCATCGTGCCGTAGGGGTAACCGATCGATTGCGGCTTGTTGTTCTCGTCTGTGGTCATTCCGGGCTGCACCGTGAGCGCCAGGTCGCCGTTGCGCCGTCCCCAGGCGGGCACGTCACCCGGATCCCGGTACGGCAGCGAGGTCTGGGTGAACACACGAGCCAGGTAGCCGACCTCTTGCTCGCCATCCCACACCTCGGCGGCAGCGCGCACGATGTCCAAAGGAGATCTTTTGGGTCGCGGCATGGCCCCTAGCATTGCACGTACGCCGGGATTTGCCAGTTCACCCCGGCCCCGGTGTGTTCGGTTCTCTCTCCCCCCACCCCCGGTAGCAGAGCCTCTCCGCACTGCCTAACGCGCATATCTTGCGGACATCCGCTGGTGAACACGCCACCACTGTGTGGGCGGATACGCATAACTTGCGGACACCGCCGCGGTCAGAGGCCTGGATTCCGGCCCCAGGAACAGGGGTCTGGACACGCATATCTTGCGGACACGCGCTGACCGGCGGTCGGCTGCGCATACCTTGCGGACGTCCGCCCGGCTGGGTGCGTACACCTCGCCCGACCACTCCCCCCGATACGCATAACTTGCGGACGCCCCCACGATCGGCACGCATATCTTGCGGACGTTCGACCCCGGCCCGCGCATACCTTGCGGACATCGGGACATGGCGTGCGCATATCTCGCGGACGGTGGATAACTTGTGTCCGCGAGATATGCGTGGCCATGACGGGTCGCGCCATCGGGCTGGAACAGCTTGGGTGCTGGTTGCGACCGGATTCTGCTCCGGCGTGTCCGTGTCTTATGCGTGCTCGATTACGAGTAGCTCCGCATAAGATGCGGACACCCGATCGCTGCGGTTATCCACGCATATCCTGCGGACGCGTGGGGACTCAGCCTGTGGATAACGTGGCCGAAAAGGCTTCTGTTCACGCATATCTCGCGGACAGGCCCGAGACTGTTTTCCCAGGACCGCACGCATAACTTGCGGACACCGCACGCATAACTTGCGGACACCGACACGGTATTTCCGCAGGTGACACGCCATAAATCGCGGCCCCATGTAGTTCTTTTCCTAGAAGAGATTCCTGTAGTAGGGTGGTGGAGGCTGTGGATAGAGACCTCGCACGGCCGCACCCCCAAATGTCCCGGCCGTCCGAGCCGTGAAAGTTCTTCTCCGAGCGTCTGATCCGTCCACCCACACTTGATCGCGGTGGAATTGGTTGTCCTGCAACATTGTCCGCAACCAGGATCCGGACTCCCTCCCTTCCAGGCTCGGGCTTGATGTCCCTCAATGCCGTTCGGTCGAGACCCACCGGACACCCACCCTCTTCCCGGCACGCCTTTTCGGACCCCGTTCGAAGATCGCACCTCATGACCAACCGCTGGCGACCCCCGCAGCGCTTTCGCAGCACGTCACCAGTGCAACCGCGGCCGCTGACACTTCCGCCGTGAGGCCTGGCCACGCACGTCCCCACAGAGGCCCCGGCTGTTCTCGGCTTGGCCCCCGGATATCAGGTCCACCGCGCTCCAGATGATCGAGCAGGCATCACTGGCGGCCTCGTCCGCAAACCCCGCCTTCGGGGCGTGTACCACCGAGCGGCGTACGCCCCGAAGGCCTTGCTGTGCGGTCGGGTCAGATCGCTGCCGAGTTGTCCGCTGAGGTCTCGGAGGTCTCGGAGTCCTCGGAGTCACCGGCGCGTTCAGCGATCTCCTCGGCGAGATAGAACTTCAGTGCCTGGTCCACGAGTGCGCTGCGACTGCCTGCATGCCACTCCTCGGCCAGGGTGTCCAGCGATTCGACGTCGGTGGTGATGATCCCGGCGAGCGGGATCTTCACCGGAGGTTCGGCGTGACGGCGCCGCCGCGGACGAGAGTGGTCGACGCGCTGAAACAACCGCCCCTTGGGTTGTGCGGCGGCCGCGGTGGCGAAATGGTCTCGCAGCTCGGTTTCGAACTGCTCGATGGCGTCGAGCACCACCTCGCCGTAGCTGCGGCCACGTCCACGCTGTTGCTTCTCACGGTGGGTCACCTGGCGCAGCGCCTCGGCGACCACGGCCGCGACATGGGCCTCGGGCGTGGACTGAGTGGCGCGGGCACGAACAGCGGTCTGGCGCGGCCGTTTTGGAGTCGCGGTCTCGGCGGCGGCCTTAGCCGGGACCTTGCGGGTCGACTTTGCCGCGGTCGAGGCCGCGACGGGGTCGACGCGGACAGTTTCGGGCGTAGGGACAGGCGCGACCGGCGCGGCGACGGGTGGAGGCGGCGGGAGCAGATCGTCGATGTCGTCGAGATCGTCGGCCTTGAAAGCCCCTTTGCGGCTCATTTACACAGCCTCCTTCGTGCGTTCGCCGGTAGCCAGGCGAACGAGTATTTCCTTGGTCAAGGCCTGATAGTCCGAGGCCAGCGGCTCGGTGTCACGTGACCATCGCTTGGTCGGGCCGTCCTCGCCGCCGGCGCTGTCTCCGGCCTTCGGCGGCGTGAAGTTGATCAGCTCTTCCGGGGTCAGGTGGAATGCTCGCGCGTCGAGCGCGGTCGCCTTGTCCTGGCGGATGAAGTTCCGGAAGGGCTGAATTCCGGTGCCGTCCAGCAGATCCATGATCTTGCCGAGAGTGTCCTCGTTGCGACGCACGGCACGAGGATTGCAATCGAAAAGGATCATTCCCATCAACTCGACCAGCGCACCGTTCTTGCGGGCCCACAGATACCGGCGGGCCAGCAACTCGGCGCCGTCGATGCTGCCGTCGTCCTCCTTGGTCGGCACGACGAGCCAGCTCACCACCTGCAACAGCAGGTCGAGGACGCCACGGTCCCCCGGGCCCGAGTCGATCAGCACCAGGTCATAGCGACCCGACTCGATCAGTGCCTCCAGCGCGGTCAGCAGGTTGTGGCGAGGGTCGATCCCGTGCTGCTCAGCATTGGACACCACGGTGCCCGCCATGGCCAGAAGCTTTCCCCCGCAGACCACATCGAGGCCTTCGCGGACATCGAGCACCGGCTCGAGCGCGGACCCGTACTGGAGAGTCATGGCGAGGGAGCGGCCCTCGTCGGAACCGTTGACGCCGAGATCGCGGATGGTGCAGTTGCCCTGCTGGTCTGCGTCGACGACGAGTACTCGTTTGCCCCGTTTGGCGACAGCCACCGCGATGGCGGCGACGATCGACGACTTGCCCACTCCCCCCTTCTGATTGGCCACCAAGATGGTTCGTCTCACGGCGCGGGGAACGGGCAGCAAACGCGTACTTGTCACGCCGACGACGCTACCCGAGTGATCACCTCACGAACAACAACCGGAAGGGGGTGTGTCGCACTCTTCGGACGGTTCTGTCCCAAGGCTGGTCAGATCGTCAATCCCTGTCCCACGCAACATATCTCCCTTCCAGCACAGCGTCCGAGCAATCAACGGGAAGGTGATGCGACAGTGGAGACCATCACCCGAATGCCCAGTGTGTCTACCTCGCATCAGACCCGGAAAGACGCCTGCTTCTTGCTCGCGGGACAGACCGGGTTGCTGGTCCAGACAGAAGCGTTCGAGATCCCCTGTCCAGCGGTTGGTTTCAGGGTCTCTGGCGAGGTAGCGACGGCGTTCATTGGAGCTGCCATGTCTGCTTCAGGAGTACAGGGCGGATTTCCGGGTATATCAGCGATCTTTCGTTGGTGCGCATGCGAGGTGAGAGAAGAGGCGTCGCGCCTGTCCATGGGTGCTGTCGTTGGAACGCAAGTGACACAGGCACCGTATACGCCAAGTTGACATGCATAGCTGCCTGCATGAGGAACCGCAGGTTTTCCGAGCATAGAAGCAACATGACGTGTGCCATGTTCGATGAGCTGAGTTCTCGCCATGCTGACGGCTGATTCGTCGACCTTCTCAGCTTTCGTATCAACAGTACTGACGACGTCCCGAATAGCGGTCTCTGAACATGCATAGAGACTGTTCGTAAGTGCGGTCCAGAAATCTACCTGATGTAGAGGTGTTAGTGGTGTCGAATGATGGGCCGAGGAGTTCCCATCAAATGATGCGACAGGAACAACCATTCGACCGGTGGTGGTCACGGTTGTCTTTCTTGTCGACACACGAGGCTTGTGTACCACATTCTCAACTGTCTGAACACACGTAGATGACAAGACCGCATACGGCGGCACTGAACCTACCTGCACAAAGACCTGATAGACATCCGTAAAACGAACAGGTTCAGTGATCTTTTGACGTACCCGTTTCGATGCGCCAAACCTGACTCGAAATGCTGCCATATCAGGAGTGCTTCCAATGGAACTCTCACAGGCCAAGTAAAAGACCATTGCAGTGGCCCCAACACTGCTCATGCATACGGCACATTGTGAAACGATCCGAAAGGCCTGCGACGAAGTGATCTTAGCGGCATGTCGACCGTTCCGATGATCGATCACACTATTGGCACAGGACATCGCAGTTCTGTCGGTACGCAAAGCCCCCGAATGTACTGCCGTTGCTAACGTCGTACGCACTGTCGTATCTAACGTCGTACGATCAGTCTGTGAAGCCGTCGTATGTACGACGTTAGCAACGGTCGTACTGACGGCTACATTGACGGTCGAATGGCATGCATTCATATAAAACAGCAGGCAGGGACGCTTTTCTATCGCCAGATCAGCCTGTGCGTCAGGCCAGGATCGAGGGCGTCTGCGGGCGCTGGAGGAGGAAGGAATCGAAGCTGGCCGGGGGTGCACATTCGCGGACTGCTCCGTCATGACTCCTCCTCTCCGCGTTGCGCACTCGGCCTGTCGTTGCTGCAGCGAAGTCTAGCGCGAAACCCGAAATCAATGCCCGACCTGATGGACGGCGTCGGCAATCAAACGTAGGGTCAGAGTCACCACACGGATGCCCAGCCGACCTCCCCCGCCTCGTTCGAAGCGGCTACTGAAGCATCCAAGTCCCCGGTTCACATTGCAACGAGGAGGGCTGTGCATTTCGTCTTCAATGGCGGGATCGGTTCAGGCGAAGCAAATCGGTACCGCGAGCGGCACGCATCGCTCAGGAGTGACGAAGACCTCCGAGAACCGGCGGATTCGCGTTACCCAGGCAACAGGATTCGAAGACGAGGACTCGTTGGAAATCGAAGCCTGCCTACATGTCGGGTGCCCGGGGAGTGTGCGCTCGCGGCTGCATCTTCCGGGCGGCTCGTCGGTGGTGCACCGGCGTCGGCAACACCCATAGGTACGCGCCTTTCGGAGGGCATGACGGACAAGCGGGCCGGGGGAAGTGGATACGGATCCGATGAGCGATCGGTCGAGCGCGACTGACAGCGGCAAGCGTCCGGCGTGGCAGCTGGTTCCGACCTCAAAGCGCGGACCCTCGTGCAACCGCGGAGGTGTTCAACACCGTGCGGCGGCTGTCGGCACGATTCGAAGTCTTGTGCGCCGAACCCCAGGTGATTGTCGATAGCGGTGAGATGCACCGTGCATCGTGCCGATCCGCTGGAACCTTGGGGGAACCGAAAGGTCGAATGTGATGCCGGACGTGGGCGACGATCGCGGCTCCGAGTACTGCTGGCAGGCAGCCGACATGCCATCGACGTTGAGAACTTGTGTTGGGCTCGATTGTGTCGTCGCTTCGTCGATACCCGACAGGGTGCAGAGTTCGACGATCGAGCAATGAGTTACCCGAATTGCCCTGTGTCGCCGATCGCCCGGCGCGGGAGAGGTGTATTGAATCCTCCAAGGTCGGAGCGCAGAACCTCTCACCTCCTCGGCGTGGTCGCCACGGCGAACGGACGCGCGGCCCTGATGGGGGAGCGGTGGCCAATGGCAGCGAGACGATGACCTCGGTGGGATGTCGGCGAACTGTCTTGTCGATCCGGGGCCGAGACCGTGATGCCGAGTGGATCCGAACGTCCTCGGCAGTGGCGTCGAGTGCGGCGGCATCGCCGTCTTCTCATCCTTCACCGGCTGCCGGGGCGCCCCGTCCGCGGGTGAACCACCCGTGGCATGGTGATTGCTGAGAGGATGCTGATTCACGGGACAAAGCTGACAGTTTCGGTCATATTCCGGTGTCTCAATCCCTGACGATAGCGAGAATGTGCCCTATTTGGGCCGTGGGGCGAACTGGGCGCCCAAATGGTGTCTGTGCCCGATTTTGCGCCAAAAACGGCTCCACGAGGAAATGGGGGGCAATTGCCTGCTGACCTGCGTAAATGGCGCACCAGAACCCATGGCGGAGCTCAGGTGCGCTGCGAGTTCGGGAAGAGCGGTGGATCGCGGCCCGAGTCATCGATCGTGTGGGGGAGGGGGCGCCGACACGGACTTTGGTTTCTAGCTGTCCTGACCGCTGCGGGCGAGCGCCGGCGTACCGCAGCGTGTTGGGGAATCGCATCTCGAGGAGGCGGGTGGCCTGTCTGGCCGGGCAAGGCCACCGGCTGGTCGGTCGAGCGGGGCTCTCGATTCGGTTGCTCGTCACCGCTGTGTGTCCCAGGTTCTTCTGTAGCCTTGGGGAAGGCGGTATTCCTGCCGTTGACCTGGTGTTCTGTCGAACTTCGAGGCCGCTGGCGGCCTCCGGCATCGCATCCGAGCGCGCGAGCCGAAGCATGGATTTCTGTGGAGTATCTACCCCCCGGCAAGTCGGTTGGAGATGTTTTGTTCTGAAGCTCGATAACTTCTCTTATCAAGCGTCGAAGAGGAGTTTCTCCACGTAGAGGCCAGTTTCCTGTGTGTGACTTCAGTGGCCAGGCCGCATGAGTATGTCAGTGATACCGGTTGGTGACGCGCGGCCATCTAGCCATTACGACTCCGTGGTGGTTCTCAGATTCGCGACCACGAATACCGCAGCTCCTGTGTGGTGGCTCACGTTCACGACCAAGCGCTGCCCAGTCACGGGCGACTTACCGGCGGCTCCGAACATGCTCGTGAGGCTCGCTTTTCGCCGTGCGGTAACCCGCATCCATCGCCGACATCCAGGGGTGGCCTTCCCGGATGTGGTGGTACCGCTGGGGACAGCTCCGGTGGTCGAGCTGGAAGATCTCGATCACGTTCATGAGGTCGAGGAGGTGGCGGAGATTCTTGCCGTGATGTCGAGGCGGAGCCGGTGAAGACCTGTGCTATCCGGGTTCGCCGCTGCGGGGGTGATCATGCTGTTGACCGGCTGCACTAGTGGACCGGGCACGTCTGTGTCGAAGGGAGCACACCCTACGGAAACCCAAGTGCCGCTGACCGGTTGGGACACCTACCGCCGACTGGATCGATTGCCGTATCTCCAGGACGACTCCCGGACGCTCGAGTTCTCCAGTTTCGATCGCTCGGGCGGCACCTATGAGGCATATACCGGAAATGACAACGGCAGCGGGGGATGTCTGAGCACGGGCGGCGCGGGATGCGTGATCGCCCAGGGCACCGGGGCGGGTGAGATTTCCTCGATCTGGTTCACCAACGACGTGAACGGTGTCCGCGGTGACGTCTCGGCCATGGGGAACATCCAGATCGAACTCGACGGGCGAACCGCGCTGAACGCTCCACTGCAATCGGTGGTCAACGGCAGCCTCGGCGCACCCTACATGTTCCCGCTCGTCGCGAACGCCCAACAGGCAGGCGGCGGGGTGTACATCAAAGTCCCGATGGCCTACCGCGACTCGATGCGCGTCAGTGTCCAGGCGAAGCTGAAGTACTACCACGTCTACTACCGCCATTTCCCTAGCGCGGACGGAGTACGGGCCTTCGATCCATCCGACCACGCCGACGATGTGGTGGCGGCCCTCCAGTCAGCCGGAACCCGCGACCCCAAACCCGCGCTCGCGGGAACCCATGACGAAACGCACACTGTCGACGTCCCGCCCGGCGCGACGCTCCCGATCGCGACAGCGACCGGGTCGGGCAGTATCGCGGCGCTGCGATTGCGGCTTTCGGCCGACAGTGAGGAAGCCAGATCCGGGTTACGGCTGCGGATATCGTTCGACGGGCACCAGACCGTCGATACACCGGTGGGTGAGTACTTCGGCTCCGGCCTGGGCACAGACCCTGTGCGGTCGTTGCTGTTCGCAGGCGACCCGAACGGCTGGATGTCGAGTTGGTGGCCCATGCCGTATGGGCACGATGTACACGTCAGCCTGGTCAACACCACGATGAATAAGATCGCCGGAGTCCACACCGACGTCGCGTACGCGCCGGATCCGCAGTGGGCCAAGGCGCTGGACAATCACAGTGCCGGCTACTTCACCACTGTTTCCGACTCCGCGCCGACCGCATCCGGCAAGGATTGGATGTTCACCGACCGGTCCGGCCAGGGCAAGATCGTCGGTGTCAACGCGACCATGCGCGGCACCCGCACGCCGACCTCGTTCTCGCCTGCGGCCCCGACTTTCCTCGAAGGCGCCGAGCGAGTGTACGTGGACGGGTTGCGCTCACCGCAGCTGTATGGCACTGGAACCGAGGACTTCTACGAAGGTGGCTGGTATTTTCTGGCGCACATCGAATGGGCGCCCGACATCAAGGCGGAACCCGATCATTTCCCGATCGGCGGAACCAACTACAGCGCGCCGTTCACCGGTATGCCGGCCCACGACGGGGCAAGTCCCGGTTGCGCGGACTACTGTCTGTCCACCTACCGGGTCATGCTGGCCGACGCCATCGGTTACCGGTCGGGGATCAGGTTCGGCATGGAACACGGCAAACGGGACCTCATCGACGCCGACTACAGCTCCACCACCTTCCTGTACACCCAACCCGACGCCGCGATGAGCAACAGCGACAGCCTCGACCTCGCCGACCCGGCCAGTCGTAGCCAGCACGCCTATTCCGCCCCTGACAGCACCCGATACCACCTGGTCAGCCAGTATGAAGGAACCCAAGACGCGGTTGCGGTGCCCGGCACGGTCGACGTGGGAAGCGGCCGGATCACCTTCCGGCTGCAGATACATCCCGACAACCGCGGCGTTCTGCTGCGCCGGATCTCCGACCAGATCGCCGGCAACCAGTCGGCAGAGGTATTCGTCGACGACAAACCCACCGGCACCTGGCTACAAGCCCGCAGCAACAACATCCACCGTTGGCTGGAAGACGCCTACCCACTCCCAGGCTCGGAAACCGCAGGCAAAACCGAGATCACGGTGACGCTCTCCCCGACACCCGGTGCGCCGCCCTGGACAGCCAGCCAATACTCGGCCGACTCATCGGCAGGATGAGGGTTCGTAACCACGTAAGAACCATTCGCCGACGGCATAACCCCAGCTGACCGCCCCGGCCAGGACAACGAGCTGGTCGGGTCTGTCACTGTGTCATCTCGGCGAAGTTGCTGATCATCCGATACATCTCGCTCTGACGGAGTCTGTCCAGATATCTGGACAGACCCAAGCTGCCGTTCGAGATACCCTGCGGGCAGCGTTGGCCTCCGGTTGCGACGACCTGCTCGCGTGCAGCGAAAGTGTTTGCTGCCCACTGCTATTCGCTGCGGAGGTTGCCGCTGGGGCGTGAAGCGTGACGACTGTGGATGGTCATAGCTTCTCGCGCCGGGGCGGGGTGTGGTCCGGCGTGAGAAGCTCGGGTTGCCGATTGCGTTGTGCATGCTTCTGTGGGTGTGGGATTTTGCAGATCAGGTGGAGGCGCGTCTCACTCAGCGGTCGTCTGGGTAGTCAGGACATTCGCGAGCACATCCGCGATGTGCCGGAGTGCCTTGTCGCTGGTCATTCTCCAGTGGGTGGCGTCCACGTGGGTGTTGTGGATGTGTCCATCGATGACTTCGATCCACGTGCCGGCCCCTTGTCTATTGGGCGAGAGGACTTGTGCGGCAGTGAAATACGTCAGGTCGCCGTGGAATGTGCGAGCGTGGTAGCTGCCTATGAGTTGGGCTGATCGGGCGGCGTTGTCGATCGCCGCCGCGATTCGGTCGGCACCGAAGGAGGCGAACGGTTCTCCGAGTACGGCGAGCTGCTGGGCCAGTTGCTCCGGTGTGGAGTCCAGGCTGGGCAAGGTGTCGGCGACGTCGCCGAGCAGGCCGCCCAGCAGCTCCGCGAGTGGGACTGCTCCCTGCGGGGATGCGGCCGTGCGTGCGGTGGTTTCGAGGTGGCTGTCCAGCATGGCGAGCAAGGCGACCTCCGCGCCCTCTTCCTGTAGCTGTACCGCCATGGCGTGTGCGATGACGCCGCCGAGCGACCAGCCGAGCAGATGATAGGGACCTGTCGGCTGGACGGTTCGGATCTCTTTCACATAGCGGCGGGCCCAGTCCTCGATCGAGTCGGGAAGCGGCTCGTCGCCGCGCAGGGCTGGAGACTGTAGTCCGTACAGCGGCCGGTCACGGTCGAGGTGTGCGGCCAGACCCGCGAATGACCAGGCGATGCCACCGATCGGGTGTACACAGAACAGAGGTTGCGCGGAGCCGGTGGTTCGCAGCGGCAGCAGTACGTCGAATGCCGCGCTGCCGGTGTCCTGCTCGGCTATTGCGTCGATCAGCCCGGCGGGGGTGGGTGTGGTGAATACCAGCATGACGGGAACTCGGTGTCCGAGCGCGTGGCCGAGAAGATTCGCCAATCGAGTCGCGCTCAGTGAATTGCCTCCGTGTTCGAAGAAGTTGTCGTCCAAACCTATTCGTTGGGCACCGAGCACCTCGGCGAATACCGCGCAGACCGTCCGTTCCCGGGTGGTGACCGGTTCACGGAATTCCTGTGCGGCAAGGACGGGTGTGGGCAGTGCCTTGCGGTCGAGCTTGCCGTTGGCGTTGAGCGGCAACGCGTTCAACGGCATGAAGACCGACGGAATCATGTAGGACGGCAGCTCAGCGGCCAGCGCCGATTGCAACTCCTTCTTGTCCGGATCACCGTCGGTACCGACCACATAGGCCACCAAGCGGTCACCCAGCACCGGATCGGTATGCGCGACCACGGCCGCCGAGGCGATCGACTCCACCCGCAGCAGCGCCGATTCGATATCGCCGAGCTCGATACGGAAGCCACGGATCTTCACCTGGAAGTCGGTACGGCCCCGGTACTCCAGCTCGCCGTTCGCCTCCCACGCGACCAGGTCACCGGTGCGGTACATGCGAGCACCGTTCTCGGCGAACGGGTTCGCCACGAAGCGGTCGGCGGTCAGGTCGGCGCGGCCGAAGTAGCCGCGTGCCAGCTGCGCACCGGCCAGGTACAGCTCGCCCGACACGCCCACCGGCACCGGCCGCAGCCGCGAATCCAGCACGTACACCTGGGAGTTCCATTCGGGCGAGCCGACCGACACCGACAACTCGTCGCGCTCGGTGACCCGGTGGTTAGTGACCGATACCGCGGCCTCGGTCGGGCCGTACAGGTTGAACAGCTCGGTGCGCGGACGTTCCCGCAGCACCCGCTGGGCCAGCGGGCCTGGCAGCGCCTCACCGATAGCCAGGATGCGCCACAACGAGTCCGGCAGCCCGTCGGTGAGCAACGCGTCCAGCATCGACGGCACCACATGCAGCGTGGTCACCCACTCGCGCGCCATGAGCTCATTGAGGTAGGCCGGATCCTTGTGCCCGTCGGGCGCGGCGATGACCAGACGGCCACCACAAGCCACCGCAGACCAGAACTCCCACACCGACAAGTCGAAGGTCGCGGCCGTCTTGAGCAGCACCGCATCCGCCGGGTCGAGCCCGAATTCGGTGACCTTCCACAACAACTGGTTCACCACCGCGCCATGCGGCAACGCCACACCCTTGGGGCGACCTGTGGAACCGGAGGTGAAGATGACATACGCGGTATTCGAATCACGCAGTGGCGCTGTGCGTTCCGAATCGGAGACCGGGTCTGCGCTGACGTCGTCGAGGACCAGTTCGTCGAGTCGTACCATCGGCGCGATCGCGGTCTGGAACCTGGCATCGGCGTCCGTCAGGACGCAGACCGGGGCGGCTGATTCGAGGATGTGGCGAATGCGATCGGCCGGCTGATCCGTATCCACCGGCACGTAAGCTCCGCCTGCGACCGATACCGCGTACATGGCTACGACCAGGCTCACCGAACGACGCAACGCCAGCACGACCGGCTGTTCGGGACCGACACCCCGGGAAATCAAGTGTCGCGCGAGGCGGTTGACCCGTTTGTCCAGCTCCGCGTAGCTGAGGCGGATATCTCCGGAGATCAGCGCTGGGGCATCGGGATTTCGTGCGACGGCGGCGGCCAGTAGCTGCGGCAGGGTTGCCGGATCGGGTGTCTGCCGGGCGGTGGAGTTCCACTGGTCGATCATGCGGGCGCGTTCGTCGTCGTCGAGCAGCTCGACGTCGCCGACCGGTAGCTCGGGATCGGTGGCGACGGCGGTCAGCAGCCGAATGAACTGGGCGACGAACCGTTGAGCGGTGGCCGGGTCGAACAAGGCCGTCGCGAAAGTGAGCGCCCCGTCCATTCCCGCCGGATTGCCGTCCTCGAGGTAGTGGTCGCTGATGATCCAGTGCAAGTCGAACTGGGAGACTTCCAGATCGAAGTCGACGGTGGACACGGCCAGTCCCGGAAGTGAGAGGCTGCTGCGAGCCAGATTCTGGAAAGACAGCCCGACCTGGAACAACGGGTGGCGAGCCGCCGAGCGTGGCGGATCGAGAACTTCGACAAGTCGTTCGAACGGCACGTCCGCGTTGGCCAAGGCGGCGAGATCGGTCTCGCGTTGCCGCACGAGCAGCTCGGCGAAGGAGGCCCCCGTGTCCACCTGGGTTCGGAAGACAAGGGTATTGACGAACATCCCGATCAAGCCGTCCAGCTGGGCGTCGCCGCGTCCCGCCACCGGCGTGCCGATGGCGATGTCCGAAGCGTTCGCCAGGCGCGCCAACAACACCGCCAGGGCGGTGTGAACCACCATGAACAACGTCATGTTGTGCGCCCGTGCCAAAGCTGCCAGGCAGGTGTGTGTTTCGGCGTCGACACCGAACGTTACTTTGTCGCCGACGAAAGACTGGACCGGCGGACGCGGGCGATCGGTGGGAAGCCCGAGTTGCTCAGGCAGCCCGGCCAGAGCGGTCTTCCAGTGCGCAATCTGCCGAGCGGCAAGGGAATCAGGATCGGATTCCGACCCGAGCAGGGTGTGCTGCCACAACGTATAGTCCGCGTACTGCACTGCCAGCGGCTCCCACTCGGGCGCGTGTCCGCACGCACGGGCGGTGTAGGCGATCATCAAGTCGCGGGCGAGGGGAGAGATAGAGGAGCCGTCGCCGGAGATGTGGTGAATCACCAAGGCCAGCACGAACTCTGGGGCGTCGGCGTCGATGATCTCGAACAGCGCCACCCGCAGCGGCACCTCGAGGGTGACATCGAAACTTGTGCCGGTGATGAACGCGGACACCGCCGCGACGACGTCTGCCACGGCGACCGCGTGAATGCCCATCCGCACGGCTGCCTGCTCGACCGGCAGAATCACCTGTGTCGGTAGAGCCGCCGTGTCCTGGGCTCGCGGATAGACGGTGCGCAGAATTTCGTGACGGGCGACGACGTCGGTGATCGCAGCCTGAAGCGCGTGGGTGTCGAGTACACCGGACAGCCGCACCGCGAGGGGAATGTTGTAGGCGGTCGAGGCTGGGTCGAACTGATTGAGCAGCCACATGCGCTGCTGCGCTGGGGAGAGCGGAATGTGTTGCGGTCGCGGGACTACCGTCATCGGGCGACGGCGGTCGAGGTCGTGCTCGGGCAGTCGCGCGGCGAATCCGGCTACCGTGGATGCCTCGAACAACAGAATCACCGGCACATGCGACGAGATCGCCGCACCGACCCGGGCTGTCACTCGAGTGGCGATGAGGGAGTTGCCGCCCAGGTCGAAGAAGTCGTCGTCGGCGCCGATCGGATTCTCGACATTCAGCAGTTCGCCGAATATCTCCGCGACCAAGATCTCGAGGTCCCCGGTGGGGGCACGGAAGTCTTTGACCCGCAGGACAGGTCTCGGCAGTGCCTGGCGATCCAGTTTGCCGGTCGGGGTCAGGGGAATCGACTCGAGGATAGTGATCGAACTCGGCACCATGTGCGCGGGCAAACGCTCGGCGGCGTAACCGCGCAGCGACTCGACGTTCAGCTGCGCGCCTGGTGCGGCATGAACGTAGGCAGCAAGTATCGTCGCGTCGGTGTCGAGCCGATGGCCGACGGTCGCGGCGAAGTCCACGCCGTCATGAGCCGTGAGCAGTGCGTCGATTTCGCCGAGTTCGATGCGGAATCCGCGAATCTTGACCTGGAAGTCGTTGCGTCCCAGGAATTCGATGTCGTCGCCGGCCCAGCGCACCAGGTCGCCGGTGCGATACATGCGCTCGCCCGGCTCGAACGGGTTGGCCACGAACCGCGAGGCGGTCAAGGCAGGACGGTCCACATAGCCACGCGCGAGTTGCGCACCAGCGATGTACAACTCGCCCGCCACTCCGTCGGGGACGGGCGCGAGCCGGCTATCGAGGATGTATTCGGCCACCGCGTGGATCGGTCCGCCGATGGTCACCGGGTCTCCCGGCGTCAGCGCGGCGCTGATATTGGTCGCGACCGTGGTTTCCGTCGGTCCATAGAGGTTGTAGAACTCCCGTGTACGCCGACCGGAAATCGGTGTCACCCAACGCCGTACGAGATCGGGCGGGCAGGATTCACCACCCACCACCGCGACGCGCAGCCGGTCCAGCCCGGCCGGGTCCAGCGACGCCACCGCGGCCGGGGTCATGAAGGCGTGGGTCACCTTCTCTCGACGCAGCACAGCCGCCAAGTCGTCGCCGCCGTAGACGTCGGGGGAGACCACCACCATGGTCGCCGCCGCGCCTACGGCCAGCAGCAGCTCCAGGATCGAGGCATCGAAGGACGGCGAGGCGAAATGCAGTGTGCGCGACGAATTGGTGACCCGAAAGCGTTCACGCTGCTGCGTACACAGGCCCGCCAAGCCCGCGTGGCTGACCGCTACGCCCTTGGGGCGGCCGGTAGAACCGGAGGTGTAGATGACATAGGCCGGGTGAGCCGCGCGCAGCGGCCGTACCCGGTCGGCGTCGGTGATCGGGTCACTCGGGTAGTCGTCGATTCGCCGGCCCAGTTCGGTGCTGTCGAGCACCAGCCAGTCCAGGGTGTCGGGCAGTTCGGTGCGGACGGCGTCCACGGTGAGACCCAGGGTCGCACCCGAATCGGTCAGCAAGTAGGCGATGCGTTCGCTCGGATACCGCGGGTCCACAGGAACGAAGGCCGCGCCGGTCTTGGCGATCGCCCAGAGCGCCACCACCGACTCGACGGACCGGGTGATGGCCAGCGCCACTCGATCCTCGGGGCCCACACCACGGTCGATGAGCAGTCTCGCCAGGCGTGTCGAGTGTTCGTCGAGCTCGAAATACTCCATCGTGGACAGGGTTTCGACGGCATCGGCATGAACGAGTGCCAGACCGTCGGGATTCTGCTCGACGGCGGCCTCGAGCAGCTCCGGCAAGGTCGCGACTTGCGGTGTGGTCACCGAGACGGCTGACGTCGTCGGTGCTGGCCCGGCGAACAAACGTGCGCGTTCACTGTCGTCGAGAATGTCGATGGCTCCCACGGCGATTCGGGAGTCGGCGGCGACGGCCCCCAGCACGCGTGCGAAGCGCCGGCCGAATGCGGCCACGGTCGGCTCGTCGAACAGGTCGGTCGCATAGACGAGTCCGATCGTGATCTCGCCGATCGTGCCGTCGGCATCGACCTGCGGCACGACCACGACCTGAAGGTCGAATTTGGCCGCGATCTCACCGGTTTCGAGTGCTGACACGGTCAGGTCGGGCAGCTCCACACTCGCCTGTTCGACATTCTCGAACGAGAGCACAACTTCGACCAGGGGCCTTCCCCCGGTATTGCGGGTGGGTGCGGCGACCTCGACGACTCGTTCGAACGCGATGTCGGCGTGTGCGAAGGCCGACAGGTCGGTCTCGCGCACGCTGTCGATGAGGTCCGCGAAAGCAGTGCCGCCATCGACGCGGGTCCTCAGCGCCAGGGTATTGACGAACATGCCGACCAGGTCGTCGAGAGCCTGCTCGCCCCTGCCCGCGATCGGTGTGCCGACGATGATGTCGTCGCCACCCGAGAGCCGGGCCAGCAGTGCTGCCAGTGCGGCGTGGACCACCATGAACAGTGACGAGCGATGCGCGTGGGCCAGGGTATGCAGCGCTCGGTGCACGTCGTCCGGCACCGTGAACTCGATCGTGCCGGCCCGCCCCGACGGTGTGTGCGGCCGAGGCCGATCGGTCGGCAGTTCCCGGTCGGTGAGGTCGCGAAGCTGCTCGCGCCAGTACACCAATTGTGCGGTGGCTATGGAATTCTCGTCGTCGTCGCTCCCGATCGTCGATCGCTGCCACAGCGTGAAGTCCGCGTATTGCACCGCAAGTGGAGTCCAGGCCGGAGCGCTGCCATTGCTGCGGGCCAGGTACGCGGTCACCAGATCACGTGCCAGCGGAGCCAAGGAGGCTCCGTCGGCAATGATGTGGTGGATGACCAGCACCAGGATGTGTTCTTCGGCTGCCGCGTCGGTGAACAGGCGGGCGCGCAGTGGCACGGACGCGGTGACGTCGAAGCCCGCGGTCATCATCGCTACGACGTGGTCGGTGACCGAGGCGCTGCCCGCGACGACCTCGAGCCCGTGCGGCAATGCCGCGTCGGCGGAGAGGATGTCCTGGAAGGGGAGACCGTCGGCGATCGGGAATCGGGTGCGCAGTGCCTCGTGCCGCTCGAGCACATCGAGGACGGCCTGCTGTAGCGCGTCGACACGCAACGCGCCGGTCAGACGGATTGCGAAGGGCAGGTTGTACGCGGGGGAGGCTGGATCGATCTGATTGATCACCCAGATGCGTTGCTGCGCAAGCGACAATGGCACGTGATCGGGCCGGGGCACGGGCTGCAGGCGCGGGCGTTCGGATGGTCGTGAATCCTGTACCAGCCGTGCGGCCAGGGTCGCCACGGTCGAGGTGTCGAACAGTTCGCGCACCGCGATCCGGGTGCCGAGCGCCTCGCCCAGGCGTGCGGCAAGGCGGGTAGCCATCAGCGAGTTGCCGCCGAGGTCGAAGAAGTCGTCGTCCGCGCCGATCTGTTCGAGGCCGAGGACATCCGCGAACACGCGGGCTACCGTGATCTCGGACTCGCCGGCGGGAGCGCGGAATTCGCGGGTGCTGAAGATCGGTTCCGGCAGGGCCCTGCGATCCAGCTTGCCGCTGGTGTTCAACGGGACAGCGTCCAGGGCCACCACAGTGGATGGAATCATGTAGGCGGGCAGGCTGTCCGCGACAGCAGTCAGCAGCGACTGCGGGTCGATGACCGCGCCGGGGGTCGGCACGACGTAGGCCACCAGGTGATCTCCGAGCGGGGTAGCCACGACAGATGCCACGGCCTGGGAGACGGTGGGCTGCGCCAGCAGCGCGGTTTCGATCTCGCCCAGCTCGATGCGCTGACCGCGGAACTTGACCTGGAAATCGGTGCGGCCGATGTACTCGAGTCGTGCCGGCTGCTCCGTGTCCGCGGCCCGCCAGCGCACCAGGTCGCCGGTGCGGTACATACGGGAACCCTTCGGCCCGAACGGATTGGCCAGAAAGCGGTCCGCGGTGAGGTCGGGGCGGCCCAGGTAGCCGCGGGCCAGTTGGTCACCGGCCAGATACAGTTCGCCCGGGACTCCGGCTGCGACGGGATGCAGGCGCGCGTCGAGCACATATACCTGGCTGTTCCACTGCGGCGATCCGATCGGCACGCTGCTTCGATCGGTTCCGTCCGCAAGCCAGGACGTGATGGAGACCGCGGCCTCGGTCGGCCCGTAAAGGTTGTGGACCCGGATGTCCGATCCCAAAGCCCTTGCGGCCGTGACAGTTTCCGGCGGCAGGGCTTCGCCGATGACGAAGATGTCGCGCAGTGACGGCATGCTGCCCGGGCGGGTGTGTGCCGCGAACACGGTGAGCATGGACGGCACGAAGTCGGTGACCGTAATACCTTGTGCAGCAATGAGTTCAGCCAGATATTCAGTGTCGCGGTGACCGTCGTGGTCGGCGATCACCAGTCTCGCACCGCTTCGCAGAGGCATGAAATAGCCCCAGAGCGACACATCGAAGGTGGTGGCGGTCTTCTGGAAGTAGGCGTCGCCCGGGCCCAGCGGGTATTCGCTCAGCATCCAGCTGATCTGGTTGTGAATGGCGCCGTGGCTGACTGTCACACCTTTGGGGCGACCGGTCGAACCGGAGGTGAAGATGACATAGGCCGGATTGTCCGGCCGCACCGGCCGCCGCAATTCGTCCGCCGTGACAGGCTCTGTCGAGAAGTACTGCAGCGCAGCGGTATCCGTGTGCACGATGTCGATATCGAAGGGAATCTCGATCGCGTCCGCGGTGGTGGATAGAACGCAGTCGGGGCGGGCGATGTCGAGAATGTGCCTGATGCGGTCGGCGGGGTGATCGGGATCCAGCGGTACCCACGCGCCGCCCGCCGTGAGGATCGCGTACATGCCGACGACGAGATCCAGCGAGCGCCGAATCGAGAGACCTACCAGGGACTCGGCGCCTATTCCGCGTGCGATCAGCAGGCGCGCCAATTGGTTGACCCGTGCGTCGAATTCGGCATAGGTCAGGGCCGTGCCTTCGAAGGTGATCGCGACCCGGGCCGGATACTGGGCGACGGTTCTGCGGTAGCCGTCCAGCAGCAACTCGGGTGCGAGCGTATGCGCGGTATCGTTGCAGCTCACCAGCATTGCTTGGCGTTCGGCATCGCTGAGCAGGTCGAGGTCGCCGATCGGGCGCTGCGGCTGCTGGGCGGCGGCGCTCAATGTGCGCCGCAGTCGATCGGCCAGCGCCGCGACCGTGCCTTCGTCGAACATATCGGTCGCGTAGATGAAGGTCGCGTCGATACCGGCGGGTGCGCCGTCGATTTCGAATGGCACCACAGTCAGATCGAGGTCCATCTTGGCCAGGTGGGTCCGCAGATCGACGCCGGAAATGGTGAGTTCCGGCAGTTCCAAGGTGCCGGTTTCCATGTTGTGGAACGACAGCATCACCTGGAACAGCGGATTCATCCCGGGTGACCGTGGCGGGTTGAGCACGTCCACCAGTTGTTCGAAGGGAACGTCGGAGTGGCCGAAGGCAGCCGCGTCGGATCGCCGGACCTGGTGCAGGAGTTCGGTGAACGAAAGACTCGGATCGATATCGGCCCGCAACACCAGGGTGTTGACGAACATGCCGATCAGATCGTCGAGCGCCGCTTCACCGCGACCGGCGATCGGCGTGCCGATGGCGATGTCGCGAGTGCTGCTCTGCCGCGCCAGCACGATCGCCAGCGCGGCGTGCATCACCATGAACAGCGTTGAATTGTGCTGCTGTGCGAGGCGAGTCAACGCGGCATGCAGTGCCGCATCGATGTGGATGCCGGCGGCGGCGCCGCGCCCGGACGCAGTCGCCGGCCGCGGTCGATCCGAGGACAAGTCCAGCTGATCGGGTAGGCCGGAGAGCTGCTGGCGCCAGTAGGCGATCTGCTGGGAGATTACGGACTGCTCGTCGTCTTCCGAGCCGAGGGCCTCGCGTTGCCACAGCGTGTAATCGGCGTATTGCACGGGCAGCGGGTCCCAGTTCGGCGCGGTCGCACGCGTACGAGCCAGGTAGGAGGTCATGAGATCACGGGTCAGCGGGCGAATCGACACTCCGTCGCCCGCGATGTGGTGAACCACGCAGACCACGACGTGTTCGGTGGCCTCGATTCGCAGCAATCGCAGTCGAATCGGTGGTGCGGCGGTCAGGTCGAACGGGGTCGTGGCGATCTCGGCGACGAGTGCGGGCACTTCGTCCTCGCTCACATCGAGGACCGTGACCGTCGGCAGCGCACGTGAATCGGTGAGCGGCAGTATCTCCTGGTATCCGACACCGTCGAGTTCGGGATAGCGGGTGCGCAGTACCTCGTGTCGTTGTACGAGGTCACGGGCTGCCTCGGTGAGGGCGTCGACGTGCAATATGCCACTGAGGCGCACGACGAAGGGCATATTGTCCACCGCGCTCGCCGGGTCGAAGCGAGTGTGAAACCACATCCGCTGCTGTGCGTAGGACAGCGGGATCTGCGCCGGTCGCGGCATCGCCTGCAGGCGTGAACCGCCTCGCCCCTCCGCCGTTTGCGCGATCAGAGTGGCCAGACCCGCCACCGAAGAGTCCTCGAACAGCGACTGCACCGACACTCGGACGCCCAGAGCGTCCCCGATACGCGCGACTGCTTGCGCCGCCAGCAGTGAGTTGCCGCCCAACTCGAAGAAGTCGTCGTCGAGTCCGATCCGGGTGTCGCTGTCGGCGGGCAGCAGCAGCGCCGCGAACACCGTCGCGATCGTCTCCTCGGCCGGGGTGGTGGGGGCGCGGAATTCCCGGGAGGCGAACACCGGTTGCGGCAACGCATCGCGGTCCAGCTTGCCGACGGGGGTCAGTGGGACCTCGTCGATCACGACGAGCGCCGAGGGAATCATGTAGGCGGGCAACGACTCGGCGGCGAAACGCAGCAGCTCGGCCGAGTCGAGAACGGTGCCCGGGTGGGGTAGGGCATAGGCGACCAGTCCGGTGACGCCCGAGGGCAGGGTGGTGCCCAGGGTCACCGCGAAAGCTACGTCCGGGTGCGCGGTGAGGACGCTGTCGATCTCGCCGAGTTCGATGCGCAGGCCGCGGATCTTGACCTGGAAATCGGACCGGCCTAAATATTCGATGAGGCCGTCCGGGTTGCGGCGAACCAGGTCACCGGTCCGGTAGAGCCGGCTGCCGAGGGTTTCGTCCGGGGCGCCGAACGGGTTGGCCAGAAACCGCTCCGCGGTCAGAGCGGGTCGGTTCAGGTAGCCGCGGCCCAGGCCCGCACCCGACAGGTACAGCTCACCGACGACGCCCTCGGGGACCGGTCGCAGCCGCGCATCCAGGATGAAGGCGCCGACGCCATCGATCTCCGAGCCCACGGTGATTGCTCGGTCCGGCAGCATTTCCCCGGTGGTGACCATGACTGTGGCCTCGGTGGGGCCGTAGGCATTGAACAGTCTCCGGCCGCCGACAACCCACCGCGACACCAGATCCGAGCCCAGGCGGTCGCCGCCACACACCACGACGCGCACATCGTCGAGGCCGGTCGGATCGACCGATTCCAGTGCGCCCGGGGTGATGAGTAGGTGTGAAACCTGTTGCCGTCGTACCAGATCCGCCAGTTCGGGGCCACCGAAAACGGTGGGCGGGGCGATCACCAATGTCGCGCCCACCGCGAAGGTGAACAGCATTTCCATCATTGAGAAATCGAAGCTGGGCGAGCTCAGGTGCAATACCCGTGACTGGCTGGTCACCAGGTAGCGGGCTCCGACGAGCGCCATGGTGGCGATGCCGGCGTGGGTGATCACCGCGCCTTTGGGTTTGCCGGTCGAACCGGAGGTGTAGATCACGTAGGCCGCGTGGCCGGGCAGCGGGGGAGTTTGATCGAGATAGGAAATGGGGTGCGCGGCACGCTCGTTCACGGCCGCTCGGATGAACGGATCGTCGAGTTCGAGCCATTCGATGTGTGTGCCGAGGGAATCTCGGTGTGCGGTGGTTGTGAGTCCGAGCGCGACGCCGGAATCGGTGACGATGTGTTCGATTCGGTCGGCGGGATACGCGGGATCGATGGGGACGTACGCCGCGCCGGTCTTGGCTACTGCCCAGACCGACATTATCGATTCCACCGACCGCCGGATGCCGACGGCGACCATGTCGCCCGGTCCTATTCCGCGGGCGATCAGTTCGCGTGCCAGCCGCGTGGATGTTTCGTCGAGCTCCCGGTAGGTCAGGACGCGTTGATCCCCCGGCATTCCGGTCGGATCGAAGCGCAGTGCGATGGAATCGGCGTGGGAGTCGACGGCCGCGGTCAGCACTTGTGCGAACGAGAGGAAATGGGTGCGGCGGCGGGTGCCGCGTGCGGAACGACGCCCCGACTGCATACGAATCCTCAACCCTTCGACAGCGCTTCACGTCATGGCTCGCCCCGATCAAACGAGCGAGCCTCGAACCTCGACGAAAGTAGTGAACCCGCCAAGTTCGACTATTCCCTCCGATGGGAAGTCGCCGATGCAGGGTCGAATCCGTTGTCGAAGCCGACCCGACACTGTGGTGGGGTTGCCAACCGCGCCGGCGTGAGGTCGCTGTCGGCCACGGCTGCCACGAGGCCGTGTCGCCCCCGACCACTCTTCGGGCCGGACGGTCGTTCCCGTCCGGCCAGAAACAGAGGAGTGGTCGAGGTCAGCGGCGACGGAGGATCAGACCTTTCACCGTGTCGACGATGCGCAGGATGCCGCGGACTGCGAGAGGGAAGAAAGCGGCACGCATAAACTCGAAATAGTTCGGGTTGTACCGCGCGACATAGGAGATCGCCGGGTCGATCGATTCGACCTGGTGCCACCAGAACATCGGAATATACAGGATGTCGCCGATGTCTAGGGTCACGTCGAAGTATTGCGAATTTCGCAGTTTCGGGAATTCTTCCAGATCAGGGTCGTAATCCTCGGATGGCAGTTCGGTGTACATATCGGACGCGGTCACCGGGACACGGCCGTAGACGTTGTGGTATTCGTCCGGCGGGAACAGCCGCACCCGCTTACGCCCATACAACTGGATGAGCAGGCCGTGCCACGGATCCTGGTGCAGCGGAGTCAGGTTGCCCGCCTGCCCCATCCACACGCTGCTGGCCGCATCGCTCTGGGTGCGCGTGCCGACGCGCTTGGGCAACTGGTCCGCGAGTGGGCGGTTGTCGGCGGCCGTGCGCGAGTAATACTTCTTACCTTGCTTCGGGTTCTCGAAGATGGCGTCCATGATCTCGTCGTATTCGAGAACCTCGACAGGGGCGGTCTCCTGCACGAACACGTTGCTCGTGCTGGTGAGCGCCGCAACCTTCTCCTTGCCGTATTTCTCGCGCAACTGTGTCGGCTGGTAGTCGTCGAACACCGGCCAGGTCGATGCGACCTTGCGGAAGACAACCGGGCTCTGCTTCGCGAATATCTCGTCCAGTTCGAGCTTGTCGAATTCGGGCATCGTCTGGCCTGGCCGGCCCGGCCTGGGTGGCTTGACCCGGTCGCGCACTGATCTGGCGAGGAAAAGTCCGAAGCTGGCAAGCAGAATCGGGGCCAGCGTTAGTGGCCGTTCGTCGTAGCCCTTGGTCACGTCCCATATTCTTTCGCATTTGAGGCGGGCGCTACTGGTCGTCGGTCCGCCGAGCCGCCATGTCGCCTGGGCGTCTCGTAGGAGGCATCCGGCCGATGAGTCCAGGATCGACGGCGAGTTGGCCGTGTCCACTGGCCTTCTCCGCCATGACAACTAACGATTCCGCTGCAGGATAAGTGTTGATGATGCCGTGGCTGCTGACGTGCTTATTCCCAGCCGTGGGACTAAACATCGTTGCCGCGGCCCTATCCCCATTCACATCCGAGAGATCTATCTCGTAATCGATGCCGACGATCGTGAATTCACCGTCTCGTCGGCCACCGACTTACCATCGAAGTCGTCCATGATGCTGACGACCATTTTGCACGTCACCGCTCTTCCCGCGACCTGCGGGCCTGGTGGCGAAACGGCGCATGAGAGGTTTGTCGATGCCGTGGTAGACGGCTGTCGATGCTGCCAGCGCGAGCATGAAACACAGTGCTGCGCAACTCAACCAACCGAAGAAGCCGAACCGATGCCCTGCGATGACATACCTGGTGACCAATACCATGATCGGGAATTGAATGAGGTAGAACGCGTAGGACACCTCGCCGAACCACACCATCGCGGGCGAGGAGTTGAAGCCGCCGAGCCCGCGCATGTCGCGGGTGGCCAGGGTGGCGATCAGCGCCGCCATCGGTAGTACTTCCAGCGCCGACATCTTGAAGTCGATCGGCACCACCCAACTTGCCGCGTACGCGACGAACACCGCCACGGTCACGGGAAGCAACCGGGTATTGCGCCATTGGCCTTCGAGCACCGCCCGCGCCGCTAGTACCCCGACATAGAACTCGGGCAGTCGTGACAGCGGGAAGTCGTAGCTGAACCAGTAGGACCGCACCACGGGAATGTCCGGCTGGGCGAACCACTCCGGGGAGGCGTGCAGTTCCGCCGGGGGTGAAGTGTCACCGGGAACGAGCCTGGCAGCGAAAGCATTCGCAGTGCCGCGCGGACCGTCGAAACCGATGAAGTACACCAGGTGCAGTGCCAGGACCAACAGTCCCAAACCCGCTATCCAGACCAGCAACCGTCGCGACGGAATCCGTCGTAGCACCGGTACCGCCAGCGGAAAGCTGAGGTAGAACAGCATCTCCGAGACCAATGACCATGAAGGTACGTTCAGGCCGCCGACTGTCGTCCACTTCGGCAACCACGTATGTATCAGCAGCAGGTTCGGCAGCCACAGCACGATCCGACCCACCGGCACCGCAGCGACCACGATGAAGGCGAGAGCCGCGACCAGGTGTGTCGGATAAATCTTCAACACACGTTTGCGATAGAACGCCCGCGCGGACGAACCTGGTCGAAACGACCAGTAGATGATGAACCCCGACAGCACGAAGAAGAACGTCACCCCTGCCGCACCGAGTTGCATCGGCAGGAAATCCTGATGGATCCGCCGAAACAGCTCGGACTTCTGGAACGGGTAGGCGGGCAACAACACCAACGCGTGCAACACGAATACCGCCATCGCAGCCCACCAGCGCGCGCCGGTCAATGTCGGCAGGCGCGGGCGGTCAGCGGACGCCGGCGCGCCGCGGGCGGCTACGGCAGCGGGCGCGGTCAACCGGCGATCCAGCGTCGAAGTGCGGTGGCGAGTGCCGTGTCACCGCGGGCGTCCGGATGAAACGGCATCCCGAGGAAATCGGCCCGCGGATCGAAGAATCCGTTCACCCACGGCTCGGCCGAGCACAGTCCATGCCCCGCGGTGACGGCACGGGTGTCGAAGAAGCTCGCTCCGAGCATGTCGGCAGCCTTACGTTGGGCATCGTCGAGCCGATTCAGATACTCGGCGAGCGCTCGTCCTCGACCCTGCACGATCGGCGTGACGCCAAGCACGTTGGCGCAGAAGACATCCGAGTTCGGTGCGGCCAGTTCCGGATAGCCGACGAAGACGATCTTCGCCTGTGGTGCGTAGTACTTGATGAAATCGATGACTTGGCGGATGCGATCGGCGTAGGTCGCGGGAGTCAGTCCGCGGTAATCGGGGATGCGTTGCTGGTCGAGTGCGTCGGTATCGCACCCGTCGCGGAGGTTGAAGATGCAGGTGAATACCGAATCCCACAGCATGACCTCGCTCGATCCCCACGTGTCGTTCATGCCGAACTGCAGCGCGACGACCTTGGTGTCGGGGCCGAACGCGCCCGCCGCATCGGCCAGGCGGGCCTCGTGCAGCACCGTGTACGCGGTTTTGCTGTGCAGCGAGGCACCGGAGCAGGAGACATCGACGAAGTCCGGTGTCCCGGCCACGCCCATGAGTTGGCTCAACTGGATCGGCCAGGCCGCTGGGCCGTGATTGCACTGCAGGGAATCACCGTCGAGCCGAAGCCCGTTGGCCGTGTACGAATCACCGAGTACGACCAGGGCGTGGCCGGGTCGCTGAGGGACATCGTCAGCGGCCGCGATGGCCGACGAGTGCCCCAGACCGAAACAGACCAGGATGCTGAGCGCGATCCGGGGAATCCTCGTGCGCCACGACCCATCGGTAACCATCGACAAGATCTGACTTCGCAACTCAGTACCCGGCCCGCGGAGCGAAACCCGGATCCGGCAGTGTCGGAGCAGGTTGCTTCGAGGGTTCGGCTTGTTGCGTGGGGATCACGGCGGGCGCGGGGGTGACGGGAGCCTCCGGTATGTCGATGTGACCGGTGGGCGAATCGATCGGCGGCGCTGGAATAGTCATGCTCGGCACCACAGCGGCCGGGCTGGGGGTTTTCGCTGCGACAGATGTCACGGGACTCGAGTCACTGGGGACCGAGGACCCGGCCTGTGAGCTCCCACATCCAGCTACGGCGAACACCGCCAACACACACAGTGCGGTCCTGACATAGGGAAATCGGCGCACGTAGTCCTCTCCATGGCGGAAGAAGTTTGTCGGTGGACCGCTGAGACGCTAGCCGACCCCTATCGAGAACCTATGACGCCTTCCGTCCCAACGGTGGGAAGACCCATTCCCGTACTCCCTGAGGCGTGAGGCCCTGAGATCAGATAGGACTTCCCAGTGTTGGGAATGGGCAGGAGTGACTCGCGGTTGCCGCGGGCTAATGTTCAGTCCCGACGGCTATCAAGACGAAGCCCCATGCGTATGCGGATATCGCATGGGGCCGGCCGTCGTGGTGCGGCTCCGGATCTCGGTAGCGGTGCCTTCTAGTGGAGGCCGGAGCCGCATCGAATTGTTCGTCGAGTCATCGTAGTGCGCGACTTGCGCAACCCGCCGGAGTGCGCTTCCGGCTTGTAGAGATGTCTTCGGACCGGGCGTACGGGGAGGAAGTATTACGCGGGAACTTCTCGTGGCGTCCGTCACTCGGAGAGTCTCATATGGCAATTGGCAATGATGAGGATCATAGGGGCTGCATCTCCGCCTTCTTCCTCTGTATTCCCACAGATGGGAATACAGCGGAAGAAGGCTGATGAATGCGGCCATATGATCGTGCACAGAATGGCTGTGGAATCTGGATCTGGCAGCGTGAGGGTAACGCGGTTTGAAATGGAATCATCTCGACTATGTGCCCTGGCCGGCTGCCGGGCCGCGATATCCGCGCTTCTCGACCCCCGGTGGACCTCGGGTGCGGGTTCATGATCGATGTCCTGATCATGGGCGCACGGTGGGCGTCGAATCACCATGCGGTGACCCGTAGTTTCGCCGATGCTCTGGACCGGACTCGCTTCAGCCCGCGAATTTTGGCGTGCTTGGGAGGTCGATCGGTTGTCAAGAACGCTCTTGTACGCGAAGTCAATCGCAGCACTCGCCCGTTGATTCTTGCCGGCTATGCGCAGGGGGCCGCAGCGGCAGGGGATGTAGCCGCAGAATTGGGCGGAGCCGAGTCGTCGATACTGGCGTGTGCGCTTATCTCGGACCCTTTTCGCCCGCGTGGACACGCCATCGGGACCGATCCCGGTGGCCACGGAATATTGGGTGAGAGAGCAATTGTCAAGGTGCCCGCATATTGGGCTGCTGCCCGCGGCGATCTGACTACTTCGTTGGCGGCCGATAGTTCGCTTCGACTGGTGCCTGAATTATTCGAATACTTCGATCTGTCGACCGGGGAAGCTGTGATCGATTGGAGGAGGCGGTTGATGGATGCCGCGATAAGAGAGCAGCTCATGCCATATCGGATGGCCCGCAGGTTCTGGGGCAGTAGAAATGTCGAGCTCTCCAGGGGCAGCGCGAACCTTCTCATGGGTCCGCATGAAACAGACTACGTGCGTCTCGGGCACGCTGAACGATTGGCGCAGGCCATCAACAAAGAAGTAATCGTTCGAAATTGAATCGAGCACCGCAGAAGAAGAGCGGTCACCGAAAAGTCTCGTGCTTGTTTATTTGGATCGACCATGAGAGTTCGAATGATCATCATGTCGGACTCGAGTGGGTGGTGGACATCGATGCGCGGTCGGAGAGTGTCGCGCAGAGCTGTCGGAAGTGAGGGTACTGATGGAGCAGCTGGATCTGGGTGGGAACGGCGAGTCGGGGAAGCACTACTTCCCACTGTCTCCGGCGCAGATGGGTATTTGGTATGCCCAGCTGCTCGATCCGCAGGTGCCGATCTCCATCGCCCAGTACGTCGATCTGCCGGGCGAGCTGGATCAGGCGCTGCTGCGTGATCGGGGAATCGTCGCCTCGGCCGAGTTCGGCTCCGCGTTCCTGCGCATCGTCGAGCGCGACGGTGAGCCCATGCAGTTCATCGACCCGACCATCCCGGATCGCGACAACGTCCAATACATCGACTTGCGCGAGGCCGAGGACCCCGAGGCCGAGGCGCTGGCCTGGATGCGGGCCGAGTACAGCAGGCCCATCGACATGGTCAATGACCGCCTGTCCGCATCGGCCATCCTTCACATTGCCGACGGACGCCAGTTCTGGTACATGCGTGCGCACCACATCCTTTTCGATGGCTTCAGTGCCGTGAACTACATCGCCCGGGTGGCCGAGCTCTACACGGCCGCGCAGCACGGCACCGAGCAGCCGTCTGCGCAGGTTACCGACCTGCGCACCCTGGTCGAGGCCGAATTCGCCTACCGCGAGAGCACTCGCTTCAAGAGCGACCGGGAGCACTGGGCGCAGCGGGTGGCCGGTCTCGAGGAGGGCACCAGCCTCGCCGGACGTTCGGCTCCGCCCGCGGCGCCGAACATCGTCGTCAGCGCGGCCCTCACCGGCGATCGGGGCACGCTGCTCGATGAGTCCGTGCGGCAGCACGATTCGTCGCCCGCGGCCCTGCTCCTCGCTGGCTTCGCCGCCTACCTGGCGCAGTGGACCGGCGCCCAGGACGTCATCCTGAGCCTGCCGGTGACCGCCCGCACCACCGCGGTCATGCGTCGCTCCGGCGGCGTGTCGTCGAACATCGTGCCGCTACGCCTGCACGTCGGGCACGAGACCACGGTCGCGGAGCTGCTGAAGCAGGTGACCGTGGAAGTGGCGGGCGCCCTGCGCCATCAGCGCTACCGGCACGAGGACATCCGCCGCGATTCCGCGCCCGACCGCGAGATCGCGTCCACCGGCGTGGGTTCGCAGTTCTTCGGCCCGTGGGTCAACATCATGTTGTTCAACAACGAGATCACCATGGGCGACGCGGTCGGCCGGATGCATGTGCTGTCCACCGGCTCGATCGAGGACATGGGCGTCAACCTGTATCAGTCGCAGGGCGGCGCGCGCACCCACATCGACTTCGAGACCAACCCGAACCTGTACTCCGAGGGCGAGACCCAGAGCCACCACGCGCGGTTCCTGGAGTTCTTCGACCGCTTCCTGGCGGCGCGGGACGACCAGGCGGTGTGGGGCCTGCCCATCACCACGGACGCCGAGCGCATCCGCACCCTGCTCGACTGGAACGATTCGGCGCACGCGGTGCCGACCACGACCCTTCCGGCCTTGCTGGACAAGCAGATTCCGCTGTCCGCCGACCGCGTCGCCGTCGAGTTCGAGGGCGAGCAGCTGACGTATGCCGAGTTCGGTGAGCGCGTCAACCGCCTGGCGCGGTTCCTGATCGCCGATGGTGTCGGCCCGGAATCGCTGGTGGCGCTGGGTATGCGGCGTTCGCTGGAGCTGGTCATCGGCATGCACGCGGTGCTGCGCGCCGGTGGCGCGTATGTGCCGATCGACCCGGATCATCCGGCTGATCGCAGCGCCTACATTCTGGAGTCCGCGGGACCGGTCTGCGTCTTGACCAGTTCGCGTGAGGAGCTCGAGCTGCCGGAGTCGGTGCGGTGCTTGGAGATCGACACCCTCGACGTGTCCGGATACTCGGCCGAGCCGGTGACCGACGCCGACCGCGTCGCTCCGTTGCGTCCGGATAACACGGCCTACGTCATCTATACCTCGGGTTCGACCGGTCGTCCCAAGGGTGTCGCGGTCACCCACCATGCGATCGTCAATCAGGAACTGTGGATGCTCGCCGAGTATCCGATGACCGAAGACGATGTGTATCTGCAGAAGACGGCGCAGACCTTCGATGTCTCGCTGTGGGGCTACTTTATGCCACTGCTGGTCGGCGCGAAGCTGATCGTGGCCACCCCCGACGGCCACCGCGATCCGCTGTACGTGGCCGAGATGATCGAGCGCCACCGGGTCACGGTGACCGACTTCGTGCCGTCCATGCTGACGGTGTTCGTCGCGCACGCCACCCGCACCCAGTGTGCCTCGCTGAAGTACGTTTTCGTGATCGGTGAGGCGCTGCCGCCGGAGACCGGCGCGGGCTTCCGTGAGATCACCGACGCGGGTCTGCACAACCTGTACGGGCCTACCGAGGCCGCGGTGTCGGTGACCTATTGGGAGAACACCGTCGCCGACACGGTCACGGTGCCGATCGGTGTGCCCGAGTGGAATGTCGAAGTCTACGTGCTGGATTCGCGCCTGCGGCCCGCCGCCGTCGGCGCTCCGGGTGAGCTCTACCTGGGCGGACGCCAGCTGGCGCGTGGGTACAAGGGCCGTCCGGATCTGACCTCGGATCGGTTCGTGGCCAACCCGTTCGGGACCTCGGAGCGTATGTACCGCACCGGTGACCTCGTGCGGTGGAACGACGTGGGGGCGTTGGAGTACATCGGCCGTACCGACTTCCAGGTCAAGTTCCGTGGTCAGCGCATCGAGCTCGGCGAGATCGAGACCGACCTGCTGGCCCATCCGAGCGTCAGCCAGGCCGCCGTTCTGGTGATGGACACCGCGACCGGTCAGCAGTTGGTCGCCTATGTGGTCCCGGTGCCGGGCCAGTCCATCGATGCGGTCGAGCTGACCCGTTTCGCGGCGGAGAAGCTGCCGACCTACATGGTCCCGGCCTCGATCATGGTGTTGGAGGGCTTCCCGCTCAACACTTCCGGCAAGTTGGACCGCAAGGCTCTGCCCGAGCCGGTGTTCAGCGCGGACGCCGCCGGTTACCGTGCCCCGCGTACCGCTGCCGAGGAGATCGTGGCGGGTGTGTTCGCTGATGTGCTGGGTCATGACCGGGTCGGTGTCGATGACAATTTCTTCGATCTGGGCGGCAACTCGCTGGTCGCCACCCAGGTGGTGGCCCGCATCTCGGCCGCGTTCAGCACCCGTATCGGTGTGCGGGCGTTGTTCGAGACCCCGACCGTCGCTGGTTTGGCCGTGCGCGTGGAAGCCGCCGGCCCGTCGGATGTTTCGCGGCCGCCGCTAGTCGCGCAGGAACGCCCCGAGCGCGTTCCGCTGTCCCTCGCGCAGCAGCGCATGTGGTTCCTCAACCAATTCGACCCCACTCTGCCGGCTTACAACCTGCCGTTCGTGGTGCGGATGAGCGGTCACGTCGACATCGACGCGTTGACTGCGGCAATGCTCGACGTGGTCGAGCGGCAAGAGTCGTTGCGTACGATCTTCCCCGAGTTCGATGACGGTGCCTACCAAATGGTGGTGCCGATCGATCAGGTCGCGGTTGCTGCCGAGGTCGAGGACATCGAGGAGGAGCAACTCACTACTGTCCTGTGGGAGTTCGCCGGGCGTGGCTTCGATGTGACCTATGAGCTGCCCTTCCGTGTTCGGGTGTTCCGCATTACCGACAGCGCGACCGGGGTGCCGGAGCATGCCGTAGCGATGGTGGTGCACCACATCGCCGCGGACGGTTACTCGTTCGGACCGCTCGCTCGGGACATCGTGGTCGCCTACATGGCTCGAGCGGATGGTGGCGCACCGCAGTGGGCGCCGTTGCCGGTGCAGTACCGAGATTTCAGCATCTGGCAGCGGGAGCTGTTGGGTTCGGAATCCGACGTCGATTCGATGTCCGCGCGCCAGATCGCTTACTGGCGTAGCGCTTTAGAGGGTCTGCCAGACCAGATAGATTTGCCTGCCGACCGTTCGCGTCCGCCGGTGCAGAGCTTCCGCGGTAGTCGTGTCACCTTCGATATTTCCGCCGAGCGCCATGCGCGGCTGGCCGGATTGGCTCGTGCCCACGGTGTTTCGCTGTTCATGGTCATGCACGCCGCGCTGGCGGTGCTGCTGGCCCGGTTGTCGGGCACCAGCGACATCTCCATCGGCACCCCCGTCGCAGGGCGTGGCGAGCAGGCGCTCGACGACCTGATCGGCATGTTCGTCAATACCCTGGTACTGCGCTCGCAAGTCGATGGTAACGAACGGTTCAGCGACCTCCTTTCCCAGATCAGGGAAACCGATCTGGGTGCCTTCGCCAACGCCGATGTCCCCTTCGAGCGCCTGGTCGAGGTCATCAACCCGACCCGCTCACAGGCGCGGCATCCGCTGTTCCAGGTGATGCTGTCGTTCCAGGAGATGCCCTACGGGCAGTTGGAGCTTGCCGGATCCTCGGCATCGACGGCGTTGTCGGTGCGGGCGCACGAACTCGACGTGGACATAGCCAAGTTCGACCTGTTGTGGACACTGACAGAGCAGCGTGGCAGCGCTGGTGAGCCGGCGGGTGTATCGGTGGTGGTCTCTTATGCCACCGATCTGTTCGACGCCGCTACGGTCGGCGCGTTCGGCCGCCGGTACCTGTCGGTGCTGGAGAGTGTCGCCGGCGAGCCCGACGCGCTGGTGCGCGATATCGACATCTTGAATGCGGTGGAGCGGTCCACGGTGCTCGGGCGCTGGAATCGCACCGAGCACGCGGTGCCGGCGATGACGACGGTGCTGGAGCGTTTCACCGCTCAGGCGCGCAACCGGCCGCACGCCATCGCACTGACCTTCGATTCGAGCGGTGCCGTCGATCCGGGTTCGGTGACCGAGCTGACCTACGCCGAGTTCGCTTCCCGCGTGAATCGTCTGGCGCGCATGCTGATCGAGGCCGGCGTCGGACCCGAGACAACAGTGGCAGTGGGTATCCGCCGCTCGATCGACACCCTGGTCGCGATCTACGCCGTTATGACCGCGGGCGGCGGCTATGTGCCGCTCGACCCGGATCATCCCGACGACCGCATCGACTACGTGCTGCGCAGCTCGAATCCGGTGTGCGTGCTGACCACACGGGTCGAGGGCATCGAAACAGGTCTCTGCCCTTCGGTTTTCATCGATGACGCCGAGTGGGCCGGTTACTCCGACGCTCCGGTGGAACCTGCCGAACTGCTCGGCGTCGTGCGTCCGGAGAATACCGCCTACGTGCTCTACACCTCCGGTTCGACCGGCCGCCCCAAGGGTGTCGCGGTCAGCCATGCCGCGCTGGTGAACCAGATGATGTGGAAGATCGCTGAATCGGGGCTGGACGACACCGATGTCGCGCTCCACAAGACGCCGTTCACCTTCGACGCGTCGGTCTGGGAGTTGTTCGCCCCCTTGATGGTCGGCGCGCGGACGGTCATCGCCGAGCCGGACGGCCACCGCGATGCTCTCTACCAGTCGGAGGTCATCGGTCGCTATCGGGTCACGGTGACCTCGTTCGTGCCATCGCTGTTGTCGGTCTTCGCAACCAATGCCTCGGCGGCGGAATGCGTGTCGCTGCGGGCGATCTTCGTCGGTGGCGAGGTGCTGTCGCCGGCCATCGTGAGCAGCTTCCGGCGGATTTCCACTGCGACGGTGGTCAACCTCTACGGCCCGACCGAGTACACGGTCAACGCCACGTCGTGGCGGGTCGATCAGGCTTCCCCGACGATCGTTCCGATCGGTCGGCCAGTCTGGAACGCACAGGCCTATGTGCTGGATCAGGGGATGCGGCCGGTGCCGGCCGGGGTGCGCGGCGAACTGTATCTGGCGGGTGCTCAGCTGTCGCGTGGCTATCAGGGCCGCGCGGATCTGACCGCGGATCGCTTCGTGGCCAATCCTTTCGGTGCGCCGGGCAGCCGGCTGTATCGCACCGGTGACCTGGTGCGCTGGATCGACCACCCCGACAGTGAGACCGGGGTGCTCGACTACATCGGCCGGACGGACTTCCAGGTGAAGTTCCGCGGTCAGCGCATCGAGCTCGGTGAGATCGAGGCTGCGCTGCTGGCACACGAGGCGGTCCGTCAGGCCGTGGTGGCGGTTGTCGACTCGGTGGCTGGTGATCAGCTGGTGGGTTATGTGGTCACCGTCGGTCCGGTGGATACCGGCAGTATCAAGGCTTCACTCCAGTATCTGCTGCCGGCATATATGGTGCCGTCGGCGTTCGTGGTGCTGGATGCGTTGCCGCTCAATACCTCTGGCAAGCTGGACCGTCAGGCGCTGCCTGCCCCGGTTCTCGAGGTGCGCGCATTTCGTGCTCCGACAACGCCGATCGAGGAGATCGTCGCCCAGATCGTCGGCGAGGTGCTGGGCATCGCGCGCGTCGGCGTCGACGACGACTTCTTCGAGTTGGGCGGCAACTCGCTGATCGCTACCCAGGTGGCCGCACGGCTCGGGGCCGCGCTCGACACCCGTGTCCCGGTCCGGATGCTCTTTGACGCGGGTACTGTCGCGGCACTGGCGGCCAGGATCGAATCGCATGTCGGTGAGGGCGCCAGAAGCGCGCTGGTGAGGCGTGAGCGCACGAACGAGGTGCCGTTGTCGCTTGCGCAGCAGCGCATGTGGTTCCTCAACCGCCTCGACACCGCCTCGGCGGTGTACAACATCCCGGCGGCGATTCGCCTGTCGGGTGAGCTGGACATCGCGGCCCTGCAGGTCGCGGTCATCGATGTCATCGACCGGCACGAGTCGCTGCGCACCGTGTTCCCCGAGACCGCGCACGGCCCCGTGCAGCGGGTGCTGGACGCCGCGCAGATCGTGCCCGACCTGACGCCGGTGCCGGTCACCGAGTCCAATCTGATCGAGCACCTGGTCGAGCTGGC
>NZ_JBEYYI010000019.1:0-170833 GCF_040645495.1 Nocardia sp. NPDC046763
TCAGGCGCTCCTCGTCCAACCTCGTTTCCCAGGCCCTTGGGGCTCCGGGTCGGTGTCCGTGTCGCTCTGACCTGGAATAAGTTACGTGTTGCTACGAACAGAAGTCAAATCGGCTGGTCAGAGGCGCAATTCACGCAATTCGCGCGCTCTCGGTCTTGCGACCCGTCGCCAGGTGGGCGACCTTGGTGGTGTGTACGTCTGCGATTGGTCGATTACCAGTTCTGTTGTCGACGAGTTCGCGGAACGACTTCCCGGCCATAAAGAGACCGATTGGTGTGTTAGTTGGCTGCCGGGCCGATTGTTCACCCGCGCCCAGGCAATGGCCGCCATCGAATTGACGGAACTCCTCTTCGACCCCGCTCGCCCCGCGGGCGCCGATATCCACGCCACCATTGCCGCGACCGCTGAACAGCTCGGCATCCGGCCCATCGATGCGGCCGTCACCCTCTCGGCGCGACACCCCAACCGCTGACCCCACCGCTGTCCGGCCGCACCGTTACCGTCCACCCCTCGGTGGGCCCGGATACGCCGTGCGGCCGATTCCCGCCGGAAGCCCTCCGCCCACGGGTGGAATTCCTTTGACACACACCGGGATCGGTCCGAGATTGGAGCTGTGACAGGGGTAATCGCACGTCCCGAACGATCCGGAACCGACTGGTCACGATGGTTGCGGGGGCCGTCCGACCAACCGCGCTGGGCCCGGCCCGCACTCCTGGGCATCGCTGTCACGGCCGTCGTCCTCTACGCCTGGGGCATCAGGTCGCAGACACCACACCTCTACTACTCGGCGGCCGCCCGCTCGATGAGCATGAGCTGGCACAACTTCTTCTACGCGGCCTTCGACCCGGACGCGACCATCAGCATCGACAAGCTGCCGGGCGCGATCTGGATCCAGGCGCTGTCGGTACGGGTATTCGGACCGCACACCTGGGCGTATCTCCTGCCGCAGGTGATCGAGGGCGTACTCACTGTTCTCGTGCTCTACCGTGCGGTGCGGCGGCTGTCCGGTCCGTACGCGGCCCTCGTCGCGGCGGCGGTCGCGGCCCTGGCGCCGGCGGTGGTCGCGCTCGACCGCGGCAATATCTCCGACACCCTGCTGATCCTGCTGCTGGTGCTGGCCGCGGATCAGGCGGCGGCCGTGATCGTGTCGGGGCGGGTGCGGAATCTGGTGTGGTGCGGGCTGTGCATCGGCCTCGCCTTCCAGGCCAAGATGGTGCAGGCCTGGCTGATCGTCCCGGTCCTGGTGGCGGCGCTACTGCTCGCCGCGCCGAGAACCGTACTGCGGCAGCGCATCACGAGTCTGGCCTGGTTCGGCGCGACCGCGCTGGCGGTGTCGCTGAGCTGGATGTCCGTGGTCAGCGTGCTGCCCGCCGGGCACCGGCCGTACGTGGACGGCAGCCACCACAACTCGCTGTTCGAGCAGGTCTTCATCTACAACGCGGCCAGCCGCACCAATGACGGATTCAGCGTGGGGTCGGCCAACTTCACCACCGGCGGTCAGGGCTCGGGATTCCGCTCGGAGCTGGTGCTCGGGCCGGACAGCCGGTTCGACCATCTCTTCGGAGGCGGCGGCGGGCGCGAGACCGGGTGGTTGATTCCGCTCGCGCTCGTCTGCCTGATCGCCCTGGCCTGGGCGGCCCGGCGGCGGCCGCGCACCGACCGCGAGACCGCGGCGCTGGTGCTGTGGGGCGGCTGGCTCGTGGTCCACCTGGCGATCTTCCTGGCGATCGGGACGGTGAACCCCTACTACCTGGCGGTGCTCGCACCCGCGATCGCGGCCCTGATCGGCATGGGGGCCGAGGCTTTCCGGAAGACGGATGACCGCCGGGTACGTGGGCTGGGGCTGGCCACCGTGGCCGCTACCGCCGCGTACGGCTGGTGGCTGTCCGCGGCCGCGCCCGGCTGGGTGCGGGCCGGGCTCGTGATCGTCGCCGTGGTCCTCATCCTGGCGGCGCTGGGTGTCCGCGAATCGTTGGCAACCACACTGCTACTCGTCGCGGCACTCGCCGCGCCGACGACGGCCGCGGTCTCGGTGGTCGCGGACGGATACGGCCCGCTCGACACCCCTTATGAATCGGCGCAGGCCCGGCGGGTAACCCAGGGCTTCATGGCCTCCGCCCTCACCTCGGCCCGGAAACTCGATGCGCAGCTCGCGAAAGCGCCCGACCAGCCGCGGTATCCGCTGGTCACCTTCACCTCCGCGCTGGCCTCGCCGTTCATTGCGAGCAGCGGCCGGCAGGTGCCGGCCATCGGCGGCTTCACGGGCGCGGCCCCGGTGCCGACCACCGCCGAGGTCGCCCGCATGATCGAAGCCGGCGAGGTCGGACTGGTCCTGGTGACCCCCGCGGACGACGACCGCGTGACCTGGATCCGGCAACACTGCCGTGCACTGCCCGGCGGCGGGGACAGCGCCGCGGTCCTCGCCTACACCTGCGCCCGCCACTGACGGCGAAACCGAAACGGTCCCGAATCACTGTGCGGCACTTAGCATCACTGACCATGCAGGACATCAACGGGCTGATTCACAAGATCAAGCACGGCCTCGACACCCAGGTGAGCCTCTCGCGGCTGCGGCGACACCGCACCCTCGCGGACGCCGCGAGCGGACGCACCATCGTGATCACCGGAGCCTCCTCCGGCATCGGACGCGTCGCCGCCGCACAACTCGGCGCGGCCGGAGCCACCGTGCTGCTGGTCGCGCGCCGCGCCGCGGAACTCGAACAGGTAGTCATCGACATCGAGGCCGCGGGCGGCAAGGCCGTCGCCTACCCCTGCGACCTCAACGACTTCGACGCCCTCGACGCCATGACCGCCAAGGTGCTCGCCGACCACGACCACGTCGACATCCTGGTCAACAATGCCGGCCGCTCCATCCGTCGCCCGCTCGACCAGTCCTACGATCGCTTCCACGACTACGAACGCACCATGCGGCTCAACTACTTCGCGGCCGTCCGCCTCATCCTCGCCTTCGCCCCCGGCATGCGCGACCGGCGCGACGGCCACATCATCAACATCCTGTCCCTGGCCAACCTCTACGGCGGACCGGGCTACGCCGCCTACGTCGCATCCAAAGCTGCCCTCGATTCCCTGAGCACCAGTCTCCAGGCCGAAACCCACACCGAGAACGTGCGTTTCACCTCCATCTACCTCCCCCTCGTCCGCACCCCGATGATCGCCCCCAACGCCGTCTACCAGAACGCCGACGCCCTCACCCCCGAAGAGGGCGGGCAGATCATCTGCGACGCCATCATCGACCGGCCGCGGCGACTCGCCCCGGTCATGGGACGAGTCACCGCGCTCATCGACAGCGTCCTGCCCGAACGCGCCGACGGCATCCGCAGCGCCCGCTTCCGGCACGGCATGTAAACATCCGGCCCGGCCGGTGAGCCGTGCCAGCGTCTGGGGGCCGCCCTCATTCGGTGCGGCGGCCCCCACAGCACGGCCGGCACCAGCATCCACCCGCTCCACAGCACATACCCGGCGAAATTCGCCTGCTGCGCACCCGGCACGTGCCGCGGAGCCGCCACACCGGCCAGGATCAGGGCCGCCGCCACTGTTCCGAGCACCGCGAACCAGCTCGGAAAGCCCCTGTGCCACAGAGCTGATGCCGACAGCACCGTCCATGCGGCGGTCAGCGAATAACCGCACAGCTCACCGAGCGCCGTACCCGGCAAGCGATTCCAGAACTCGAACTCGGTTGCGGCGGAGCCACTTCCGGACACGGCGCGATCCACGAGACCCGGCACCAGCAGCGGCCAGCGCAGCCTGCCGACGGCCTGCGCCCACGCCCGCCGCGACCCCCGCCCGCACCGCCCAGCGCATGCACGCCGAATCATCGCGGCGGCCGGCCAGTAGCGCTAGCAGCCCAGGCCACCGCTCCCGCGAACAACGAACGCGCACAGTGGCTTTCGGTTTGCACATCGGTCCGGGACCGGGCCGACGCCAACCCCGCCGAATACGGACTGCTCTACGGCAGCCCACCCCCGGCTACAACGCTCCGAAGGACACCGTCGGCCCCGCCACGGTCGTCATGCTGCTCGCCGGCATCGCCGCCCATGCCGCGGCCGCCGACCGCCTCCACCCCACGCCCCGCCCCGGGTGCGCGCGGATCTGCGCACCCTCATCGAACAGCAGTCATCCGATCTCCCCGAAGAGGTCCTCGACCGCGTATTCCTAGCCTGGACACAGCTTTTCGGCCTGGCCACCTTCGAGATCTTCGGCCGCCTCGACGGCACCATCGAAGCCGTCGCCGACTACTTCACCCACCACATGAACCTCATGGCCGACCTCGTCCGCCTCCCCACCGGAAGCTGATCCAACACAAGCGAATCGGCCCGAGTCACCACGGCACCCGTGCCACCCTCCACAAAACACTGGGCCCGGCCACCATCAGGTGGCCGGGCCCAGGTCGTTCAATTCCGTTGCCGGAGGCGCGGACTAGAAGTCCATGCCGCCCATGCCGCCGGTCGGGTCGCCCGCGGGGGCGGCCTTCTCCGGCTTGTCGGCGACGACGGCCTCGGTGGTCAGGAACAGGGCCGCGATGGAGGCCGCGTTCTGCAGGGCCGAGCGGGTCACCTTGACCGGGTCGGCAACGCCGGCGGCCAGCAGGTCGACGTACTCGCCGGACTCGGCGTTCAGGCCGTGGCCCGCCGGGAGGTTCGAGACCTTCTCGGCGACAACGCCCGGCTCCAGGCCGGCGTTGAAGGCGATCTGCTTCAGCGGGGCGGACAGCGCGACGCGGACGATGTTCGCGCCGGTGGCCTCGTCACCCGACAGGGACAGGGCGTCCAGGGACGGGGCGGCCTGCAGCAGCGCCACGCCACCACCGGCGACGATGCCCTCTTCGACGGCAGCCTTCGCGTTGCGGACGGCGTCCTCAATGCGGTGCTTGCGCTCCTTGAGCTCGACCTCGGTCGCGGCGCCGGCCTTGATCACGGCAACACCGCCGGCCAGCTTGGCCAGGCGCTCCTGCAGCTTCTCACGGTCGTAGTCCGAGTCCGAGTTCTCGATCTCGGTGCGGATCTGCGCGACACGGCCCTTGATGGCCTCCGGGTCGCCCGCGCCCTCGACGATGGTGGTCTCGTCCTTGGTGATGACGACCTTGCGGGCGGTGCCCAGCAGCTCCAGACCGGCGGTCTCCAGGGAGAGGCCGACCTCTTCGCTGATGACCTCGCCACCGGTCAGGATGGCGATGTCGGCCAGCATGGCCTTGCGGCGGTCGCCGAAGCCCGGGGCCTTGACGGCGATGGACTTGAAGGTGCCACGGATCTTGTTGACGACCAGGGTCGACAGGGCCTCGCCCTCGACGTCCTCGGCGATGATCAGCAGCGGCTTGCCGGCCTGGATGACCTTCTCCAGCAGCGGCAGCAGGTCCTTGACGGTCGAGATCTTCGAGCCGACGAGCAGGATGTACGGGTCCTCGAGGACCGCTTCCTGACGCTCCGGGTCGGTCACGAAGTAACCGGAGATGTAGCCCTTGTCGAAGCGCATACCCTCGGTCAGCTCCAGCTGGAGGCCGAAGGTGTTGCTCTCCTCGACGGTGATGACGCCTTCCTTGCCGACCTTGTCCATGGCCTCGGCGATCAGTTCACCGATGGACGAGTCGCCCGCCGAGATACCGGCGGTGGCAGCGATCTGCTCCTTGGTCTCGACCTCCTTGGCGGTGTCGAGCAGCTTGGCGGTGACGGCCTCGACGGCCTTCTCGATGCCGCGCTTCAGGCCGAGCGGGTTGGCGCCGGCGGCCACGTTGCGCAGGCCCTCACGGACCAGCGCCTGGGCCAGCACGGTGGCGGTGGTGGTGCCGTCACCTGCGACGTCGTCGGTCTTCTTCGCAACTTCCTTGACGAGCTCCGCGCCGATCTTCTCGTACGGGTCCTCGAGCTCGATTTCCTTGGCGATGGAGACGCCGTCGTTGGTGATGGTGGGGGCGCCCCACTTCTTCTCCAGCACGACGTTGCGGCCCTTGGGGCCCAGGGTCACCTTGACAGCGTCGGCGAGGCTGTTCAGGCCACGCTCGAGTCCGCGGCGAGCCTCTTCGTCGTACGCAATTGTCTTGGCCATTGCGTTGAGATCCTCCAGATCAGGGGATTGGCATGATCTGGTCAGGTTCGGTGCCCGCGACGGACGACCCGGCTCATTTGGTCAAATACAGCCCGGTCTCACCGTTTCCGACCTAGCACTCGCAGGTGCGGAGTGCCAATCCCCTTTTTAGCACTCGCCCCAGACGAGTGCAAGGTTGGGGAGATGGCCGCACGAGTCGTCTCGGCGGCCCGGATCCTCCGAGGACTACGAGAAGTGGGAGCGGTCGTCTACGCGCAGCAGCAGGGCGATCAGGGCGTCGGTACGACGTTCCTCCGGGGTGCGCGGCTCACCGTGTTCGACGGTGACGAGTTCGGCATCCTGGAGGAGGAGTTCGGCTTCGATTCGCATGATGGCCCGGATGAACGGTGGTGCGACCTCCGGTGGGAGATCTCCGTTCACGATGTAGCCGCCGTCCGGCGTGTCCTCGGTGGAGACATAACTGAGCGCGCGCAGCAGATCGGCGCGCTTTTCCCCCGCAACTAGGTCGGAACCCTCGTCGCCCGCCATTCCACAATCGTATCTGCCGCATCATGCACACCAGATGACCCGGTGACGCGGGCGCGTTCACGAGCCCTACATCACCAGGTCGGCAGCATGGTGGAGCGACACGCCGACTACTGCGTGTCGGGCGCGGGCGTCGTGACGCCGGGCACCGGCAGCGAGCTCAGCAGGTCCGCGATATCGGCCTGCACCGAGTCCTTGTCCAGACCCAGGCCGGACAGGATGCCGGCGCCGTTCTCCTGGTCCAGCAGGGCGAGCAGCAGGTGCTCGGTGCCGATGTAGTTGTGGCCCAGCCGCAAGGCCTCACGGAAGGTCAGCTCGAGGGCCTTGCGGGCCTGTGCGTCGAACGGGATGAGCGCGGGCACCGGCTCGCCTGTGGCGGCCGGGAGCGCGGCCGTGGCCACCCGGCGGACTGCGTCGGCCGAGACACCCCTGGCCTGGATGACCTTCACCGCGAGGGATTCCGGCTCGGCCAACAGGCCCAGGATCAGGTGTTCGGGACGGGTTTCGAGGTTGCCGACGGCCCGGGCCTCCTCCTGGGCCGCCATCACCACGTGGCGGGCGCGCTGCGTGAAGCGGGCGAACCCGGCATTGGGGTCGAGGGCGGCGGCCTGGCCCGGGTCGGCGGGGGTCTTGGGGACGAAGCGCTTCTGAGCGGCCTGCTTGGTCACGCCCATGCTCTGGCCGATATCGGTCCAGGACGCGCCGGAGCGGCGGGCCTGGTCGACGAAGTGGCCGATCAGATGGTCGGCCACCTCGCCGATGTGGTTGCCGAGGACCACGGCGTCGGAGAGCTGTTCGAGGACGTCGTCGGGGCGGGCCTTCTTGATGCCGTCGATCAGATCGTCGAGGCGGATGGAGTTCGTCATGCGTCAACTGTAGGTTGACCATACTGCTGTGGTCAACCATTAGTTGACGATTTTGGCTACGCCTGCGCCACCTTGCCGACCATGCGCACGATCTGTTCCTTGAACCACGCGGCCGTGCGGCCGGTCAGGACCGTGCGGGCATTCGAATCGTCGGCGTGCACGAACTGGATGACCCCGTCATGTCGGCCCAGGCTGATGCACTGGAAGACATAGCGGTATTTGCGGGCCGCGGGAGCCTTGCCGCGCAGCCGCGCCGCGATGGCGGTGGCCGCGTAGGTGCCCGCCGGAATGGCGGTGGCGCAGGCCATTCGGAGGTCGCGGCCATCCGGACCGGCAATAACCGCGGCGTCGCCGATCGCGTAGATGTCCGGATGAGAACGCGAGCGCAGCTCCTCGTCGACCAGGATCCGACCGCGCGGGTCCACGGCAAGGCCGGATTCGGCCGCCACCCGCGGCACCGCGAAACCGGTTGTCCACAGCACGGTTTCGGCGGGCACGTGCTCACCGCCGACCAGCGCGATACCGTCCGCGGCCACGGCCGCCACCTTGGCGTCGGTCAGCACCCGCACGCCCAGCCGGTCCAGGGCCGCGCGAATGTGGTTGTGCGCCTTGGCTGAGAGCCAGCCGCCGGGTTCGTCCGCGCTGATCAGTGACACCAGCAGGTCCGGTCGCGATTCGGCCAGCTCACTGGCGACCTCGATACCGGTCGCACCACCGCCCACCACGGCGATCCGGCCGGACAGCGCGGGAACGCGGGCGATGTCCTCCGGAACCGCCACGGAATGTGCGAATTCGATCGCACCGGGCACGGCCGAGCGGTCACCGGCGCTGCCGAGAGCGTAGACGAGGGTGTCATAGCCGAGGGATCCGCCGTCCGCCAGCGCGATGCGGCGTGCGACAGCGTCGATGCGTTCGACCCGCCCCTGCACGAACTCGATACCCTTGCCCGCCAGCATCTTCCGCAGATCCGCGCGCGGCACCTGCTGCCCGGCCAGCGCCTGGTGCAGTCGCACCCGGTCCACGAATTCCGTACGGGCGTCGACGACCGTGACCCGCGCCCCCGCGGCCTTGGCGGCCTGCCGCGCCGCGGACAGGCCCGCGTACCCCGCGCCGAGCACGACGATCCGATGTTCTCCGGTCATGAGAGGGTCCTTCCAGCTCTGGCGGGAGTTTCGGGGACTTCACGCCCCGGCCCGCTCGGTCCGACACCCTCTAGACCGGACAGTCCCACGATCCCTGACAGCTTCCGGATGTGTCCTGCGTCATATGCGAATTCGCGACGACGCGGAAATCGTCGCTATCCGGCGGCTTCGTCGGCGAGTTGCTTGTCGGCACGCGCGAGATAGGCCAGCTTGTCCGGGTTCACCACGAGCTGGATCGAGGCGATCGAAGGGCCGTCGAAGTCGGCGGACACCGTGCCCATCACGGTCCCCGCCAGCCGGGCCACGAACGCCGGTGCGGCATTGACCTCTTCGACCGCGAAGGTGAGACCCGGCACCTTGGTGAACAGACCCACCAGGTAGCGGGCGACGTTCGCGGCGCCGACGATGGGCCGCTTGGCCGCATTGATCTTCGTGCCGCCATCGGCGACGGCGACGATATCGGCGGTGAACATGGCCTCGAGCGCGGCCAGATCACCGGATTGCGCTGCGCTGAGGAACTTTTCGACCAGTTCGCGCGCGTGCGCGGGGGCGGGTTCGAAGCGCGGGCGCTCCTCGTGCACGCGGTGGGTGGCGCGGCGGTAGACCTGCTGTGAATTGGCCTCGGTGAGCTCGAGCATGTCGGCGATCTCGCGGTGGGCGTAGCCGAAGGCCTCGCGCAGGACGAAGACAGCGCGCTCGGTGGGGCTGAGCCGTTCCGCCAGCGCCAGGAAGGCGATCGACACCAGTTCCCGCTGTTCCGCCGATTCCAGCGGACCGAGTTCGCCGTGCCCGGTCGGGACCGGTTCGGGCAGCCAGGGGCCGACGTAGGTCTCGCGGCGGGCACGGGCCGAATCCAGCCAGCTGCGGCAGAGATTCACCAGGATGGTGGTCAACCAGGCTTCGGCGGAGCGGATTCCGGCACGATCGGTGCCGTCCCAGCGCAGGTAGGTCTCCTGCACAGCGTCCTCGGCCTCGGCGGCGGAGCCGAGCATCCGGTAGGCGAGCGCGAACAGGCGCGGCCGATGCCGTTCGAATTCGGCCAGCCCATTCGCGTCCATCAGTGCCCCAGTTCTCGTCGCACGCAATCGTTTGAGCACGATACGCCTGCCGCCGCGGGCCACGACGGTTACCACCCGCCACACGCCATCAGGGTGCGGTCCGCGCCCAATGAAGAACCAACGGCCGCCCAACCGAGAATCGGCGTGAAACTACTTGGGCGCCACCCGGATCGCCACCGCGACCGGCGTATTCGAATACGTCGAGGCCAGGCAGGCCAGTTTGGCGGTGCCCAGCGCCACGTTCGGGCTGCCGTCCAGGAACGACCCCGGATTGGCGGCCAGGACCTGGTCGATCACCTGCTTCTCGGCATCCTCGGTGAGGTCGCGGAAGTCGCCGCAGGTGGTCTGGGCGCCGGCGGGCGCGGCGGTCTTCTTGGCCGCGGAGGCGCTGGTGGGCGCCTCGGCGGGCGGCTGCACCGGAGCCACGGCGCTGGTGGAAGCGCCCGCGCTGGTGGTTCTGGCCACAGTGGTGGTCCCGGCCTGCTTCAGGCCGTTCGTATCACTGGATTTGTCCGAACCACAACCGGCGAGAGTCAACGCCATCGCACCGGCGGCGAGGGCGACGATCGAAAGACGCTTCATACCCTGCTTTCCGAACTTTCCCGAGAGTGCCAGCACCGGACCGGCCCGGCGCTCGCAGCAGCGTACCCGGCCCCGGCAACTCCCGGTAGAAAAAGTTCCGACCCGCGGCTCTCGTCAGTGCAGGTGCTGCTGCCAGTCCGCGGGCACCCGGCCGCGCGGACCGGGCACCGGCTGGTCCAGCGGATGCGCGTGCGGAGGAGCGAGTTCCGGGCCGCCCTCGTACATCTCCTTGTTCTCGAAGTTGTAGTACCAGTCCTCACCCGGCTCGAAACTCTGGATGAAGGGGTGCCCGGTGCTCTCGAAGTGCTTGGTGCCGTGCTGGTTCGGCGACATGTCGCAGCAGCCGATGTGCCCGCACTGCGCGCACCGGCGCAGGTGCACCCACCAGCCGCCGGCGGCATCGCATTCGACGCAACCGGATCCGCTGGGCGCGATGCTGGGGTCGATGCCTTCGATCTGTTCGGTCATCAGTTGCCTTCCGTCGTTGACTGCGCTGCCGCGAGGGTGGACTGCGCGGCGTCGGGGGCGGCCACCTCGAGCGGCAGCCGGACGATGAAACGCGTATTCCCGGGCTCGGATTCGACGCGGATGTCGCCGTGGTGCTTGTTCACCACGATCCGGAACGAGATGTCCAGCCCGAGCCCGGTGCCCTCGCCGACCGGTTTGGTGGTGAAGAACGGTTCGAAGATGCGGGTGCGGATCTCTTCCGGGATACCGGGCCCGCTGTCGCCGATTTCCACTGCGGCGCACTCGTTCTCACGATAAGTGCGGACGATGAGGGTGCCGCGCCCGGCCATGGCGGAGACCGCGTTGTCGATCAGGTTGGTCCACACCTGGTTGAGCTCGGCGGCGTAGCACGGCACCGGCGGCAGCGCCGGATCGTATTCCTTGACCACCGTGATGTCGTCGCCGATCTTGCGGGCCAGCATGACCAGCGTGCTGTCCAGTAGATCGTGCAGGTCCACCACCTGGAACGGGGCCCGGTCCATCTGCGAGTACTGCTTGGCCGCGTTCACCAGAGAAGAGATGCGGTTGGTCGAGTCGGTGATCTCGTTCATCAGCAGCTCGGTCTCGACCGTGTAGTTGAGCCAGCGCATGGCCGCCTCGAAAACGTCACCGCCACAACCGGACAGGGTGCCGTGCACCTTCTCCATCCAGTCGATGTCGAATCCCGCCTGCACGAAGTTCGGCGCGATGTCCCAGCCATTGGCGACGCTGTGGTCCTCGAGCCAGTCACCCAGCTCGTCCTCGCGGTCGGCGGCCTCCAGCGGCGTCAGCGTCGGGGCCTTGGCGACCTGGGCGGCCGCCTCCTCCTGCAGCTGGGCCAGCGCCTCCATGGTCTCGGAGTTGAACTTGCCGTGCGCCATCATCTTCAGCTTGTGCCGCATGCCCGCGACCCGCTCGCGCAGCGAGGAGGTGGCGCGCACCGCGGCGGCCGCCGGATTGTTCAGCTCGTGGGTCAGGCCCGCGGAGAGCGAACCCAGCGCCAGCAGCCGTTCCCGCTGACCGATGCGCTCATTGGCATTACGGTTGCCGAAGAAGACGCCCTCCAGCAGGTGCAGCGCCATCGGGAACCATTCCTGCATCATCTTCGCGAAGGTGCCGGCGTCCAGCACGAAGAACTTCGAAGGCCGGGTCACATAGAACGACGCGGTGTAGGTCTGTTCGACCTTGTCGCCCATGTAGGCCGTCCACGCGCCCGAGTACGAGCCGACGTGCTCGGTGCGGACGAGTTCGATCTCCTCGCCGCCCGACATCTTGGTCAGCCGCACCTCCCCTTCCATCAGGACGTAGAAGCAGGTGGCCGGGTCGCCCTCGCGGAAGACCAGCCCGGGCTCGAACATTTCGACCCGGCCGTCCTTGCACAGCCAGGCCAGCTGCTCGTCGTCGAGCTTCTCGAACAGGAACAGCTTCCGCAGTTCGTTCGGGTCGCAGATCAATCGGGTGTTGCCCATTCGCCTACTCCTACTGTTTCGCGAGCCAGCGGTGCACCAGCATGACGGCCATGGCGCCCTCGCCGACCGCGGAGGCCACCCGCTTCGCGGATTCCGACCGCACGTCGCCGGCCACGAACACACCGGGCACGCTGGTCTCCAGATGCTGCGGGGGACGGGGGAGTTCCCAGCCCGCAGGCCGTTCGCCGCCGACCATCAGGTCCGGTCCGGCCAGCACGTAGCCGGCGTCATCTCGCTTGACGATGCCCTCGAGCCAGTCGGTTTCCGGCGCCGCGCCGATGAACAGGAACAAACGCTCCGCGTCCACCTTTTCTTCCGTGCCGGTCTCGTTGCTGCGCAGCACGATCCATTCCAGGTGGTCGTTGCCGTCGGCGGACACCACCTCGGTGCGGGTATGCACCTTGATGTTCGGGATATCCGCGATCTGCTGAATCAGGTAGTGCGACATGGACGCTTCCAGCGACGCCCCGCGCACCAGAATGTGCACGGTCCGGGCCCGCCGGGACAGGAACACCGCCGCCTGGCCCGCCGAGTTCGCGCCACCCACGATGTAGACGTCCTTGTCGGCGCAGTCGCTGGCCTCGGTCATGGCCGAGCCGTAGTAGACGCCGCGGCCGGTGTATTCGTCCACGCCGGGGGCCGGGTGGTGGCGGTAGTTGACGCCGGTGGCGATGAGCACCGAGTGCGCCGCCACGCTGCCGCCGTCGGCGAACCGCACCACCCGCGCGGAACCGCAGGCCTCGAGGGCCACCACCTCCCGCGCGGTGATCAGCTCGGCCCCGAATTTCACGGCCTGCCGGCGGGCCCGGTCGGCCAGCTGCGCGCCGGAGAGACCGTCGGGGAAGCCCAGGTAGTTCTCGATGCGGGAGCTCTGCCCGGCCTGGCCGCCGGTGGCGGTGCGTTCCACCAGCACGGTGCGCAGACCCTCCGACGCGCCGTAAACCGCCGCGCCGAGACCGGCCGGGCCGCCGCCGACCACGATCAGGTCGTAGAAGTCGCTGGAGGCGTCGGTGTTCAGGCCCACGCCCTCGGCCAATTGCGCGTCGGTCGGCATGATCAGCACATCGCCGCTGGGATTGATGACGACCGGGCACTGGTCCTCGGTGGCATTGGCGGCGGTCAGCAACCGCGCCCCCTCCGGCTCGTCCACCTGGTACCAGCGATACGGCAACTGGTTGCGCGCCAGGAACTCCCGCACCTCCGAGCAGCGGGCCGACCAGCGGTGGCCCACCACCTTGGTCTCGGTCACCGGCTTGTGCTCGTCTCCCCGCCAGGCCTCCAGCAGGGCGTCGACGACCGGGTAGAGCTTCTCCTCCGGCGGATCCCACGGCTTGAGCAGGTAGTGGTCCAGGTCGACCACATTGATGGCCTCGATGGCGGCATTGGTGTCCGCGTAGGCGGTCAGCAGCACGCGGCGCGCGTACGGGTGCAGGTCCATGGCCTGTTCGAGGAATTCGACGCCGTTCATACCGGGCATCCGGTAGTCGGCGATCATGACCGCGACCGGCTGGCCGCGCAGTTTCATCTCCCGAAGGGCCTCGAGCGCATCGGCGCCGGACTCCGCCCGCAGAATCCGGTAGTCCGCCCCGTACCGGCGGCGCAGGTCCCGCACGACCGCGCGCGAGACGCCAGGATCGTCGTCGACGCTGAGGATGGCCGGCTTTGCGGTAGCTGGTGAAGTCACCTAACGAGTATGGGCTGATGAGGCAAGACCGCGAAGGCCAGACCGTGCCATGTTCGCGTCAGGCGGAACAGACCTGCGTTCTTGCTCGAACGCCCCCGGCACACCGGTTCAAATCCGGTGATGCTCAATGAGATCCATTTCGGTGGGGGTGAGCAATCGCTCGAGTCGCTCTTCGAGGGCGCCGTTGGCCTTGCGGCGGAAGCGCTTCGTCGGTTTGTCGAGCGTCATGGACTCCGCATTGGTACCGGACTCTTCAGCGGGGAGGAGTGGGACCGTCTTGGTCTCGAAGTGCAGGAGCGAACGCAGGTTCACGGCCGATCACCTCACGTTTCCCAATCGGAAAGCTGGTGGCAGTGTCTGTTGCTGCTTCGTCTATCCCACATTGTGCGCCGGGCATTACATTTCGGATATCAACAACCCCGGAATGTGATCTAGTTGGTTTTCAACCGCGGAATGAACCGACCGACCCACGCTGTACGTGCAGGTGGGGTGTGGTGATCCACACCACGGAGCCGAGGTGATCCACGCCACCCGAACTACGATGCGTGGTACCGATCGTTACGTCCCCGGAGGCAACGTTGCCGAAAACTCTCGAAGCCAGCATCGATATCGCGGCAGCACCCGAGCAGGTCTGGAGCGTCGTCGCCGACCTCAAGCGCATTCCCGAGTTCAGTCCGCAGACCCTGCGCATGCAGCCGCTGGGCCGCGTGGTGCACACCGGCACCTGGACGGTGAACCTCAACAAGGCCAAGGGCTACATCTACCCGACCACCTCCCGGGTGGTGCGGTTCGAACCGAATCGCGCGATCGCCTTCCGCATGACCGAGAACCGGACCATCTGGAGCTACACCCTCGAGCCCACCGCGGACGGCGGCACCAAGCTGGTCCAGCGGCGCGACGTCCCCAGCGGCAAGCTGCCCCGGTGGCTGCAGTTCACCATCGACACCGTGTTCGGCGGTGAACAGTCCTTCGAAGGCGCGCTCGAGGACGGCATGCAGGTAACCCTCGGGAAGATCAAGCAAACCGTGGAGCGCTGAGCGTAGGTTCGCCCTATGCGACGATTGACAGCGCTCTGCGCCGCCACGGCCGGTGCCGCGCTCGTGCTCACCGGCTGCGGCAGCTCCGACTCCTCGGGTGACCGGACGGTCACCGTCACCGGTACCGGAAAGGTCCAGGGCACACCGGATGTGCTCAATGCCGACCTGGGCACCGAGGTGAGCGCGGCCGACGTGTCCGCGGCCGTGAACCAGGCCAACGACAAGGCCAAGGCGATCACCGACGCCATGGTCACGGCCGGGGCCAAGCGCGAGGACATCAAGACCAGCGACCTGTCCGTGCAGCCCACCTACGGGACCGACGGCCACAACATCACCGGCTATCGCGCCACGAACACCATGCACGTGGCCGTGCGGGACCTGCCGAAGGCCTCGGGCATCCTGTCGGCGGCGGTGCAGGCGGGCGGCAACGACACCCGCATCAACTCGGTGGCCTTCGGACTGGAGGACAACACCAAGCTGCTGTCCGACGCCCGCGCGCGGGCCTTCGACGACGCCAAGAGCCGCGCCGAGCAGTACGCGGGCCTGTCCGGGCTGAAGCTGAAGACGGTCAAGACCATCAGCGAAAACGGCAGCGGCACAACGCCGACACCGAAACCGATGTACCGGGACACCGCTCCGGGCGCCGCACCCAGTATCAACCTCGAACCAGGCCAGCAGACGGTCACGTTCACTGTGACCGTCGCCTGGGATATGGGATAGCTCGTCCGCTGCGCGCCGCCGGGTGGCAGCGCGCAGCGGCGCTCACTTCCAGTTCGGCAGCTGGACCACCTGCGCCGCCCAGGACAACCCCGCACCGAAGGCGATGAGCAGTGCGGTGCCGCCGGGTTTGGCGTCGCCCGCGCGCATCATGGCCTCCATGGCCAGCGGGATCGAAGCCGCCGAGGTATTGCCGGTCTCCTCGATGTCGTTGGCCAGAGCGCACCGCTCGGGGAGCTTCAGCACCCGCGCCATGATCTCGATGATGCGACCGTTGGCCTGATGCGGGACCATCGCGTCCAGATCGTCCGTGGTCAGGCCCGCCCGCTCGATGGCCTCGCGGCACACCCCCTCCAAAGAGTGTGCGGCCCAGCGGAAGACAGCTGTTCCTTCCATGGCGAGGTAGGGCCGGACGGCGTCGAGGCCCTTCTCGTCGATCTCGCCGAAGAACTGAAGCCAGTCCTTGTCCTGGCGGATGGCGTGGTGCTGGGTGCCGTCCGATCCCCAGACGGTCGGGCCGATGCCCGGCTCGCTGGAGGGGCCGATCACCACCGCGCCGGCGCCGTCGGCGAAGAGGAAGGCGGTGCCACGATCCTTCGGGTTGACTGTGTCCGTCAGCTTTTCCACGCCGATGACCAGCACGTGCCGGGCGGTGCCGCCCTTCACCAGATCGGACGCCATGGCGACCGCGTGGCAGAAGCCCGCGCAACCGGCCGAGACATCGAAGGCGGCCACATTGTTCAGACCGAGTGCGGTGGCGACCTGCGGGCCAGCGGCGGGCGTGAGCAGTAGCCAGGTAGACGTTGCGACGATGACGCAATCGATCTGATTCGCGTCGATCTCCGCTGCTTCGATGGCGTCGCGGGCAGCCGCGGCGCTCATGCTGACAATCGTCTCCTCGGGGGAGGCGAAGCGTCGGTTGCGGATGCCGGAACGCGTCCGGATCCACTCGTCACTGGAATCTATCGGCCCGGCCACCTCGTCATTGGTGACGATTCGCTCCGGCCGGTACACGCCCAGCCCGAGCATGGCCGTGTGCTCTGCCCCGTTGATCGAGGCAATTCGAGCAGACATTGGTTCTCTCCTATGTACTGCGTACCGCGCGTCGAACGTGACCTTCATCGGGCTCCTCACCCCCCGCGGACCCACAATGCCGCAGACATGAGGCTCCCTCATCTTAATCGCGATAGCCTCTCATGCCAGTTCTTCTGATCACAATCGAGTGGTCATTGCCGGGTGGCGCACCTCCGGTCCGGGAGGCCGGGCGGCGGGTGTTCGGTCACCGAGAACGCGAGCGTCGAACCCACTTCACGTATCGTGTGATCGCGGTCCCTGACCGCATCTACCCCTGCATGAAAGAGGAGCCTGTGGCCCGCCGACCCACCCCGCCCGGCACTCCGGAACAGACCGGCCTCGGTCACGTCGCCGACCTGGTCCGCAAAGCCGTTCCGCCGCTGCATCCGGCAGGTCTGCCGTTCGTGGCCGCACCGTTGGCGGTGGCCACCCTCGGCTATCGGCGAAAGTGGCTGCGCCGCACGGGTTTGCTGGCGGCCGCGGCCTGCGCCACCTTCTTCCGGCACCCGCACCGGGTGCCGCCGAACCGCGCCGGCGTCGTGGTGGCCCCCGCCGACGGTGAGGTCGCCCTGGTGGACACGGCGGTGCCGCCGGCCGAACTCAGCCTGGGCGACGCGCCGCTGCCGCGGGTGAGCATCTTCCTGTCGGTGCTGGACGTGCACGTGCAGCGGGTGCCGGTGAGTGGCCTGGTGGACCAGGTCGCCTACCAGAAGGGCCACTTCCTCTCCGCCGACCTGCCCGAGGCCAGCGACCGCAACGAGCGCAACAGCATGGTCATCGAGACCGCCTCCGGGCAGCGCGTGGTGGTGGTGCAGATCGCCGGGCTGCTGGCGCGCCGCATCGTCTGCGAGGCCAAGGCCGGCGACAAGCTGAGCATCGGTGACACCTACGGCCTGATCCGGTTCGGTTCGCGTGTGGACACCTACTTCCCGGCCGGGACCAGGCTGCTGGTCACCCCGGGGCAGCGCACCATCGGTGCGGAAACGGTGCTGGCCGAACTGGATTCATGATGGAACAACTCGCGCCCACACCGAACGGGCGTCGCCGTAACCGCACTATCCGGCTGCTGCCGAGCATGGTGACCATCCTGGGACTGTGCTCGGGCCTGTCCGCGGTGAAGTTCGGCATGGAGGGCAAGCTGGGGATCGCGCTGGCGCTGGTCGGCGCGGCCGCGGTCTTCGACATGCTGGACGGGCGCATCGCCCGCATGCTGGACGCCACCACCAAGATGGGCGCGGAGCTGGATTCGCTGTCGGACGCCATCGCGTTCGGCGTCACGCCCGCCCTGGTGCTGTATGTGACCTTCCTGCACGCCGACAGCATCGGCTGGATCCTGGCGCTGATGTTCGCGGTCTGCATGGTGTTGCGGCTGGCCCGCTTCAACACGCTGATGGACGACGACAACCGCCCGGATTGGCAGCGTGAGTACTTCACCGGCGTGCCCGCCCCGGCGGGCGCGCTCATCGTGCTGACACCCATCGCGCTGTCCGAGCAGTTCGGCGACGGCTGGTGGGTGAGCTTCCCGGTGGTGGCGGTGTGGACGGTGCTGACCGGCCTGCTGTGCGTGAGCACGCTGCCCACCCTGGCCGTCAAGTCGGTGTCGGTGGCCCCGCGCAGCGCGCCCATCCTGCTGGTGCTGGTCGCGCTGGCCGCCGCGCTGCTGGTCACGTACCCGCTCATTCTGATGATGGCGCTGGTCGTGCTGTACCTCGGCCACATTCCGTTCGCGGTGCACTCCGCGCGCTGGGTGGCGGCTCGGCCCGAGACCTGGAACCACAAGCCCGCCGAGCGCCGCGCCCAGCGCAAGGCGCAGCGCCGCCAGCGCCCGCTGGCCGGTCGGGTGCCGCGGGTGTCGGTGTCCACGGCACGGCTGCGGCTGCGCCGACCGGGTCAGCGCGACCGGGTATCGAATCGCCCCGGGAGCTGAGACCCAACGGCCGGGCCACAATTCGCCCGCGGTGACGTCGGCGGACGGTCGGCCCGGGCAGAATTGAGGGCGTGACCGACGCACAGCCGGGTTTTCAGTTCACCGCTCGCCTGAACACCTCCCCCGCCGACGATCGGCGGGGGGTGGTCCGGTTACATCCGGAGTCGCTGGCGCTGCTGGGTGTGAATCCATGGGACGTGATCTCGATCGCCGGCGGCAGGCAGACCTCGGCGTTGGTGGCGACACCGGCGAAAGGCAAACCCGTCGGGCGCGGCGAGGCGCTGCTCGACGAGGTGACGCTGTCGAACGCGCACATCTCGGCGGGCTCGAAACTGACCATCGCGAAGGTGATTCCGCGCCGGGCCACCCGGATTTCGGTCACGGGCTCGCCGGACGTCATGCGTGCCATCGACGAGACGACACTGCGCCAAGCCCTGCAGGGCAAGGTGGTGTCGATCCAGGACGCCGTCTCGCTGCGCCCGATGGATCTGAAGCCCGGGACCAGCCGATCCGGTGTGGCCCAGCAGCTTTCGAGAGCCCTCAATATCGCCTGGACCTCCGAGCTGCTGCGGGTGACGGCGGTCGATCCCCTGCCCGGCCCGGTGGTCATCAGCACCAACAGCGCGGTGGCCTGGGGTTCGGGAATCGCGGAGACCGACCAGCCCAGGGCCCTGCTGGACGACTGCGATACCCGGTCCGACCTCCGGATCGGCGCCCCGGCGTCACGACCGGAATCGGCGGTCGCGGTGGCCGATCTGGCCGGGGTCCAGGCTCAGGCCGCAAAGCTGACGGAGTGGCTGAGCCTGGCGCTGGACGAGCCGGAGCTGTTGAAGAAGCTCGGAGCTTCCTCGCATCTGGGCGTACTGATCACCGGCCCCGCGGGCGTCGGCAAGGCGACGCTGGCCCGGGCGGTGACCGGATCGCGGCGGCTGGTGGAGCTGGATGGCCCGGCGACCGGCGCGACCGAGGCCGGGCCCCGGCTGCGCGCGGTGTCCGACCGGGTGGCCGAAATCTGTTCCGGTGCGGGCGGAGTCCTGCTGATCACCGATATCGACGCCCTGTTGTCGGCGCAGGCGGAGCCGGTGGCCACGCTGATCCTCGACCAGCTGCGCGGCGCCGTGGCGTGTGAAGCGGTCGCGGTGCTGGCCACCACGTCGAATGCGGCAGGTGTCGACCCGCGGCTGCGTGCGCCGGAGCTGTGCGACCGGGAGGTCTCCCTGCCACTACCCACATCCGGGGTGCGCACGGCGTTGCTGGAACAACTGTTGCGCAATGTGCCCACCGATGGCCTGAAACTGGATGAGATCGCCTCGCGAACACCGGGATTCGTCGCGGCGGACCTGACGGCGCTGGTGCGCGAGGCCGCCCTGCGGGCGGCCGCGCGGGCCAGCCGCGAGCACGCGGACCCCGTGCTGGTGCAGGAGGATCTGGCCGGTGCGCTGGAGGTGATCCGCCCGCTGTCCCGGTCCGGGTCCGAGGAGCTGACCATCGGGAGCCTGAGCCTGGACGACGTCGGCGACATGGTGGAGACCAAGCAGGCCCTCACCGAGGCGGTGCTGTGGCCGCTCAAGCATCCGGATTCGTTTCAGCGGCTCGGCATCGAGCCGCCGCGCGGGGTGCTGCTGTACGGGCCACCGGGGTGCGGCAAGACCTTTCTGGTGCGGGCGCTGGCGGGATCGGGCCAGTTGAGTGTGCACGCTGTGAAGGGCGCGGAGCTGATGGACAAGTGGGTCGGCTCCTCGGAGCGGGCGGTGCGCGAGTTGTTCCAGCGCGCACGGGATTCCGCGCCGTCGCTGATCTTCCTGGACGAGGTGGACGCGCTGGCGCCGCGGCGTGGGCAATCCAGCGATTCCGGCGTCTCGGATCGCGTCGTCGCCGCGCTGCTGACGGAACTGGAGGGGGTCGAGCCGCTGCGGGATGTGGTGGTGATCGGCGCGACCAATCGCCCGGAACTCATCGATCCGGCCCTGACCCGGCCCGGGCGGCTGGAGCGCCTGGTGTTCGTGCCGCCCCCGGATGCCGATGCCCGTGCCGAAATCCTGCGCACGGCAGCCAAATCCGTGCCGCTGGCCACGGATGTCAACCTGCGGCGGCTGGCTCGCGATCTGGACGGGTATTCGGCCGCCGACTGCTCGGCGCTGCTGCGCGAGGCCGCGCTGGCCGCCATGCGGCGCGATGTCGAGGCCGCCGAGGTCACTGCCGCGGATGTGACCGCGGCTCGCAAGGCCGTGCGGCCGTCGCTGGATCCGATCCAGGTGGAGGCCCTGCGGAATTACGCCGCCCAGCGCGAGTCGTCGACTCCGCCCGGAGACCCGTCCGGCTACGTCTGAGGCCTTTCCAGCAGGCCATACAAGACCGATAAGTCTGTTGCGGCCCCGGTTTCGCGGCGTGTCCGCCATGTGCGCCGGTCGTTCGCCGAATCTGTACAAAGTAGGCGAGTCGTACCAATCGGTACGCCTATCGCCGGTAATTTTGCGCTGGTGAGGTCGCATCAGGTAGCCGTCGAGACGATCACGGCGCTGGTCGCAGCAACGGTTGCCGGCCTGGCGCTGACCCTGCCCATCGACTTCGGCTGGACCTCGGAAACTTCAGCCCTGCAGCGAGACCTGCTGGCCTACACCCTGCCCCGCGCCGTGTCGGCGGGCGCGCTCATCGCCATGATCGCGGCGGTTCTCATCACCACGCTGGGCAGCCCCGTCGCGGCGTGGGCGACCACACTGGGCGGGTTGCTGATCCTGCTGGCCAATCATGTGTTCGGCCATGCGAGCGACCCGAATTCGTCGCTGTCCACCATGAACTTCACCGATTCCCTGACCGGCGGCCTGATCCTGGGCGCGCTGGGGGCGGCGGTGCTACATCGTCGGCTGCCCGCCTTCGGCTGGACCCTGGGCATTCTGATCAGCCTGCTGCTGGGTTCTGTCGATCCGGTGCCGCGGACCGGCGGCGGCATCGACCAGACGCGGAGCGATCACTGGCACGCCGGCGAAATACCGCCCATCTGGATGCTCGTGCTGGCGCTGATCCTGGTCGGCTTCGGGTTCCTGACCCATCGGAAGCTCGAGGTGCAGCAACGACTCTCGGCGGAGCTGCCGCTGGCCCCCATCCTGGCGGGCGTGGTTCTGGTGCTGGTGACGCTGGCCAGTGCGGAATGGCTGGCCCGGCACGGCGACAGCCATGCGGGCATCGGCCTCGCGGTGGCGACCGCGGTGGGGACCGCCATTGTCGCTGCCATGCTGTTGCCGGGCCGGGACGGCGAGATCGTGCTGCTGGCGGTGGGCCTGGGCGCGGTGGGTGCGGCGACCGTGGCGGCCGAGATGCCGGCCTGGTCGATCCCGGTGCTGGCGGCGGCAGCAGCTGTCGGCATGTGGGTGGGCAGCAGGCTCGGGGGACCCACGGTCTCCCTGGCCGCGGGCATGGCGCTCGGGGTGTTCACGGCGTTCACGGCCGATTCGACCCGGGCCTGGCTGATAGTGGGCAGTGCGGCGTTCGTGTCCTGGCTCATCGGTTTCGCTCTGCTGTCCACTCGGCCGCGCTATGTGCCGAGCCGGGTGCTGGGCACCCTGGTGCTGTTCGTCCCGTCGGCGGTGCTGGGCATGCGGGACTATGTGTCGCACGGGCACTACGCCACGCAATCCGCCGACAACGCGTTGATGTGCGCGGTGAGCTCCACCAGCACTGCGGCCCCGGGCTGGACGGCGATGCTGGTGGCCGGCGGCTGCCTGGCCGGGATCTACCTGCTGCGGCGCAGTCGCCCGCGGACCCCGGCCGCGACCGACACCACGCCCGATTCGCCTGAATCTCCGAACGGCGCGGCAACCTCCGGCTGACGGCGCAGCGACCGGCGAACGGTCAGGCGCGCACGGCGGATTCGAGTGCGGGAGCCGCGGTCACGGCATCGCCGAACCAGGTGCGGTAGAAAGCCGTCACATAACCGGCCAGCAGGCCGAGCATGACGATGCCCGCGGGCACCGGGTGTTCGGCGAAGCCGGTCGACAGGTACCGGTAGGACAGCAGCAGCCCGGCGAAGAGCGCGGCGCCGGCCGATACCAGCTGCACGCGGGTGCGGTCCCAGCCGCGTTCCGGTGCACGCAGGGCGGATTCGATGGTCAGACACAGCACCGCGCCGGCCACCAGATCCGCGCCGTAGTGGTAGCCGAAGCCCAGGGTGGCCGACAGGGTGGCCAGGAGCCAGAAGGTCCCGCCCCAGCGCAGCCAGACCGGCGCGGGCGCACCGGTGAAGGGGTCGCGGCGGGAGTGGACGAAGATCGACAGCGCCCACGCGGTGTGCAGCGACGGCATGCAGTTGCGCGGGGTGTAGTGGTCGAAGGCGATGGAACCCGGCGAGAGATCCACCGGCGGCACGACATTCGGCCAGTAGCCGCCCAGGGAGAAGGCGTGGCCGTCCGCGCCGAACGCGAACATCGGCCCGACGACGGGGAATACGACGTAGAAGACGGGGCCGATCAGGCCGAGCACCAGGAAGGTGCGCACCAGGTAGTGCCTGGGCCAGTCCCCCGTCTCGACCACATTGCGCAGCTGCCAGATGGTCACGATCATCGCGCCGACGGGCAGTTCGATGTAGACCCAGTGCAGCACGGTGGAGGCGATGGGACCCAGCCAGTCCAGCAGCTGCCCGATCAGCCAGGAGGGGTCGCCGAGGGCATGGTCCACCAGCACGATGTGTTCATCGAGCACCCGGGGCCCGGCCAGCACGGTGATGCCCAGCCAGACGTCGGCGACCTTGCTGGACAGCACCAGCAGGATGCCGAGCGCGGCGGCGTGCAGCGCATTGGTCCGATCCTTGCCCTGCCACTTCCAGCACGCGAGCCCGATGATGGCGAGCAGCACGAGGACGGGGCCGTTGCCCATGGCCAGTGGTCCACCGGACAGCGTCCGAACCGCTTGGTACACAAGGTCGATGCCGAGCGCCGCGCCGACCGCCAGGAACCGCCGCCGCCAGCTCAGTCCGATGAGCGCGAGCCCGAGCCCGGCCCACGGCACGGTGAAGGATTTGGCATTACCCGCGAAGTCGTCCCAGATGCTTTCGAGCGGACCGGTGAAGTGGTGGTGCGTGGCCACGAGCTGCAGAACGATGAGCAGCGCCGCCCCCACGGACAGCGCGGCTGTCAGGCCGGCGCGCGGCGACAGCATCCGCAACCCGGTTCGGCGCGCCTCGCCGCCGATTCGGAAGTGCGGATCGTCGAGCAGCATCCAGCCATAGTAAACGCCGCATGAACGCCAGCTCGGTGAGTAGTTGAACGCCGCCCATCTCATCGGATGAACAGGCCCCGGTCAGCGCGGCATCACACCTGGCCACGCGTACACCGTACGTATCCGGTCGTAATCGAAATCACAGGCGTGCAAGACGGTTCGGCGGTGCGCGAGTTCGGGGACCTCAGTACTCGAGTTCGTGGACCAGCGAGTCGACGACCGCGACCAGATCGCCATGCGCGGCCGCGGCCACCCGGCGCTGACGCTGATAGGACGCGCCCTTCTTCGGGATGTCGGCGACCATGGCGAGCTCGTTCTCACAGCCGAGGCTCTTGGCGGTCGGCTCCAGCCGGTTGAGTAGTTCCATCAGGTCTTCGGTGACCAGTCGCTCATTGCTGTCGACGTCGGTGATGACGATGGCGTCGAGCCCGTATCGTGCTGCGCGCCACTTGTTTTCCTGCACATGCCAGGGCGGCAGGATGGCCGGCATGGTCTCGCCTGATTCCACCCGGCGGTCGAGATCCACCACCAGGCAGTGGATCAGCGCCACGATGGCGGCCAGTTCGGCCTTGGTGGGGGTGCCGTCGCAGACGCGGACCTCGATGGTGCCCCACTTGGGCGCGGGCCGGATGTCCCAGTGCATGCCGCCGAGTTGCTCGATCACACCGGTTTTCATCTGGTCGTGCACGAAACCCTCGAACTGGTCCCAGTTCTCGAACTGGAAGGGCAGTCCAGCGGTGGGCAGCTGCTGGAACATGAGCGCCCGGTTGCTGGCGTATCCGGTGTCGACGCCGGCCCACATGGGCGAGGAGGCCGACAGCGCCAGCAGGTGCGGATAGGACCGCAGCAGCCCGTTGAGGATGGGGAAGACCTTGTCCGGGTGGGAGATTCCGACGTGTACGTGCACGCCCCAGATGAGCATCTGGCGGCCCCACCACTGGGTGCGCGCGATGAGTTCGTCGTAATGCGCACTGCGCGTGAGCTGTTGGGTGGACCACTGCGCGAAGGGATGGGTGCCGGCGCAGAACAGGTCGACACCGACCTGATCGGCGGCGCGGCGCACGGCGTCCTGGGTGGCGCGCAGTTCGTCGACCACCTCGCTCACGGTGTCGTGCTTGCCGGAGACGAGTTCGACGGTGTTCTTCAGCAGTTCCTTGGTGATCTGCGGGGTGCCGTCCCAGGCGCGCAGATCACCGCAGGCTTCGAAAACCGCTGCGGCGGTGTTGGACAGGTCGCGCGTGCGCTTGTCGACGAGCGCGACCTCCCACTCCACGCCGAGCGTGGGCCGGGGCGATGAGTTGAAGGGGACCTTCGTTCTGCCTGCCCCGGCCATGGCTCACCTCGAGAGGGTTCAGGCGACGACGCCGCAGGCGACCCGTGCACCCGCGTCGCCGGTCGCGAGGGTGTCCGCATCCGGTGCGGGCGCGTACCGGGTGGGAATGTTGCCGAAGTTGTCGGCGCCGGCGTGGATGATCAGGGCCTTGCCCTTGACCTCGTCGAGGGTGAAGGCGTCGGTGGTGGTGGTCAGCTTGGCGGTGCCGTCCTTGAGCACCTCGAGCGAGGTCAGGTCGCCGCTGGCCGGGTGGGTGTTCTGGTCGCCGACCTGCAGGTGGCCACCGGCGGAGAGGAAGTCGCCGGGCGCGCCGCCCGCCGGTGCCGTGGAGTTGGGCTCGCACTTGCCGACCTGGTGGACGTGCAGGCCGTGGAAGCCGGGCTTCAACCCGTGCGCCTCGACGACCAACTCCAGGTGCCCGCCCTTGTTGGTGAAGGTGGCGGTACCGATGGACTGACCGTTCGAGTCCTTCAGGGTGGCCGAGACCGAGTCACGCGGCTCGGCGGCTCCCAGACCGCTCGGGGTGCCGGCGGGGGCCTGCGAACTGGTGAACACCGGCGGGGTCGTCCCCTTGACGTCGCTCGACTCCTGGCTGTTGGAGCAGGCCGTGAGGCCGAGGGCGGCGACCGCGAGCACCGGAGCAACAGTCCACCAGGACGGGCGACGAGTTGTGGACGAGGCCATCGGGGAACTCCTTTACGAGTCCGAGTTTATCGGGAAAGCAGGGTGGACATAGTTCGTACCGGACAAGATGATGCCAGAGACGTGCGTGTGTCCCGTGGAGGGGCCGCACGGTTTCTTTCGAGCGACCTGACGGCGCCCTGCCAACAGCGATTCAGTGCCGTCTCGACAGCGATTCAGTTGCCCGTGACGATGACGATGACGCCGGTGGGTGAGTCCGAGATTCCGGGGAACCGGGGTTCGGCCGAGCAGCCCAGTTGCGCGGCGATGGCCTGGGCCAGCGCCTGCTCCTTGGGCGAATTGCCGTAGTACACGGTGGTTTTCGCAATGACACCGTTCGGGTAGTTGCCCACCTCGGTGACGTTGTACCCGTCGGAGCTGAGCTGGTCGCCGGTCTTCTTTGCCAGGCCGGGCACGGTGCCATTGTTGTAAACCCGCACGGGAAGGGTCTTGTCGACGCCCGCGGCCGCGGTGGTGGTGGTCGTGGACAGCGCCGTGGTGGTGGTCGCGACCGGCGAGGTGGTGGCCTGGGCCGAATTCTGCTGTGCCGCAGGGGTAGTGGCCGCGGCGGCGCTGGACTGCGAGGTCGAGTCGGCACTGCTGCTCGAGGAGTCCGAACTCGACAGCGACATCGCGCCCAGCCCGGCGAACACGATGGCCAGCGCGATCAGGACCATCGCCAAGGCCCGCAGCGGCGGGCCGCCGGCCGGCGAATTCGGGTTGCTCACAGCGTCGAGCCTAATGGGTGAAGGGGCGCCCGCGCGGGATCAAGCGCGTACGCACGCGGTGTTGGAAGCTGCTTCACGTTCCGGCGGTGGTTCACACCTGGAAACCGAGACGGCGTGCGGCCCTGGTCTTCTGGCGGCTGGCGCGTAGCCGGCGCAGGCGCTTGACCAGCATGGGGTCGGCTGCCAGCGCCTCCGGCTTGTCGACGACCGTGTTCAGGACCTGGTAGTAGCGGGTGGGTGAGAGGTCGAACAGCTCACGGATGGCTTCCTCTTTCGCACCGGCGTACTTCCACCACTTGCGTTCGAAGTCGAGAATGTCGAGCTCGCGGCGGGAAAGCCCGTGTACGCCATCCTCGCTGGAAGGGCCGTCCTCGCTTGCGGGAATGTCGCGTGCCGCTGCGCTGTCCATAGTGCTCCCTCGCCGAGTGGTCACCAGACGAATATGGTGCTTGTGCGTCGCCGATCATTCAACCACGCGGCGGAGTCGTCCCGATGTGTGCCAATCGGCGTGTTCTGACGAACCCCCCGGCGTGTCGTGCTTGTTCTGCCCCTCCGCTTCGCCCCGGGGGCGGGGTTCGCGGCCCCGAGGTCTCGATTCTTCCCTCCTCCGCTCCTCCGCTTCGCTCCCGTATCCGCTCCGAGCGCGGCGAGGCGGAGCGCAGTCCAGAATCGAGACGGCCGCGAACCTGCGGGCGGGTGTCCAGGGGGCGATCTCTTGGAAAAAGCAGCCCAGTAGGCTGCTCAGCATGGCTATTCTCCCGATTCGCATTGTCGGCGACCCGGTTCTGCACCGCGCGACCACTCCGGTCACGCAGGCCCCGGAGGAGCTGGCCGAGCTGATCGCGGACATGTACGAGACCATGGACGCCGCCAATGGCGTGGGCCTGGCCGCCAACCAGGTCATCATCAAGGACGAGGACGAGGTCTCGCCCCGTATCTTCGTCTACGACTGCCCGGACGACACCGACGGCGCGAAGATGGTCCGCCGCCGCGGCTGCGTCGTGAATCCCGTACTGCAGACCTCCGAGATCCCGGAATCCATGCCGGATCCCGATGATGACGAGGAGGGCTGCCTGTCGGTTCCCGGCGAGCAGTTCCCCACCGGTCGCGCGGAGTGGGCGAAGGTCACCGGCACCGACGAGCACGGCGAACCGGTCGAGATCGAGGGCCGCGGCTTCTTCGCCCGCATGCTGCAGCACGAGACCGGGCATCTGGACGGCTTCCTCTACGTCGACGTGCTGATCGGGCGCAATGCCCGGGCCGCCAAGAAGTCCATCAAGCGAAACGGCTGGGGCAAACCGGGTTTGAGCTGGGTGCCGGGCACCGTGCCGGATCCCTTCGGACACGACGACGACGATCTCGACGACTGATCGGGCATGACCGATTCCGAACTCCCGCCGATCGGTAAGCGGGTAGTGGTTCGCTACCGCCTGCCCGCGGGCTATCCACAACCGCTGACAGATGTCATCGGTGAACTCACCGGGACCGATCCGCTGACCGTGCGCACCGCCGACGGCCAGGTGGTCTCCATCGCGTGGGATCGGGTGGTGGCCTGGAAACCGCTCGGGCCCAGGCCCATTCGGACCAGCGAGATCCGCAGCCTGGAGGCGGCCACGGCCGACGGCTGGCCGGGCCTGCGGCGGTCCTGGATCGGCGGCTGGCTGCTGCGCGCCGGGGACGGGTACACCAATCGCGCGAATTCCGCAGTGCCGCTGGGCGGTACGGACGGACCCGCCTTGATGGACACCGAAACCCTGCATCGGATCGGTGAGTGGTACGCCGCGCACGGTCTGCCCGCACAGTTCCAGCTGCCCGACCGGCTGGCCACCGCGCCCGCGGACTGGCACAGCTGGAACGAAACCCAGGTGCTGGCCGTCGATATCGAGACCATGGCGTTGCCGTCCGGACCGCCGATGGTGCGTTTCACCCCGGATCCGGACGGAGCCTGGCTGTCCATGCACCGGCATCGCGGCGGGGACGCCGAACTCGGGTCGACCCCGGTGGTGGAGGTGCTGACGGCGGTCCGCGACGGTCAGGTCGCCTTCGCCACGCTGGGTTTGCAGTCGCCGCTGGCCATCGGCCGGGTCGCGGTTACCACGGCCCCGGACGGCCGCTGCTGGGCGGGGCTGACCTGCGTCACGGTGGCGACCGGGCATCGGCGGCACGGGCTGGGCGCGCTGGTGTGCGCGGAGATGATCCGCTGGGGGCAGTCGCACGGGGCCACGCACGCGTACGTGCAGGTGTCGGACGAGAATGAGGTGGCCCTGGCGCTGTACCACGAGATGGGGTTCGTCGAACACCACCGCTACCGGTACGCCGCGCCCTGATTGCGCGCCCCTCGCTTTCGCAAGACACTAGTTCTGAAAGGTTCACCACTCGTGCGCATCGCTACCTGGAACGTGAATTCGATTCGTACCCGCCAGGATCGGGTGCTGGCGTGGCTGGACCGCGCCGATATCGACGTGCTGGCCATGCAGGAAACCAAGTGCAAGGACGAGCAGTTCCCGTTCGAGGCCTTCGAGGCGGCCGGGTACGAGGTCGCGCACGTCGGCTACAGCCAGTGGAACGGCGTGGCCATCGCCTCCCGGGTCGGGATCGAGGATGTCGAGATCGGCTTCCCGGATCAGCCCGGGTTCGACAAGGACGCCGGGGAATCACTGCTCAGCGCGCCGGTGGTGGAGGCCCGCGCGATCGGCGCGACCTGCGGCGGGGTGCGGGTGTGGAGCCTGTACGTGCCGAATGGGCGCGCCCTGGACGATCCGCACTACACCTACAAGCTGGAATGGCTTGCCGCCCTGCGCAGTGCGGGCAGCAAGTGGCTGTCGGAGGATCCGGACGCGCGGATCGCGCTGGTGGGTGACTGGAATATCGCACCGACCGATCTGGATGTCTGGTCGCCGGAGTTCTTCGAGGGCAAGACTCACGTGTCCGAGCGGGAACGCGACGCCTTCGACGCCTTCGGCGAGGCGGGCTTCAGCGACGTGATGCGGCCCTTCCACCCCGGCCCCGGTGTCTACACCTACTGGGACTACACGCAGCTGCGCTTCCCCCGGAAAGAGGGCATGCGCATCGATTTCATCCTCGGCTCCCCCGCCCTGTCGGCCCGGGTCACCGAGGCGAACGTGTACCGCGAGGAGCGAAAGGGCAAGGGCGCCAGCGATCATGCGCCCGTGGTGGCCGAGCTCGCCGACTAGACGGACCGGGTCTTGATGGCGTCGCGGGAGATGAAGACGTCGTAGCTGCCCGCGGCGGCGATGACCGCGTTGCCGTAGGCCGAGCGCACGAAAGGCCTTGTGTACCAGGACTGATTCTTCATGTCCTGGAAGAAGTCGGCGTCGCTGCCGTCGAGGAAGATCTGGTTCTGCTTGGTGGCGATGCCGTCCAGCCGCTGGCCGTAGAGCCGGGTCACCTTGTACCCGGAGTTGAAGCCGAGCGCGTTCACCCACGGTTCGAGTTCCACGATATTGGCCTGCAACACCCACAGGTCGCCCTCGACCTGATAGGTCTTGTGCTGGTCGCCGTGGTCCTTGTCACCGTAGAGGGTCAGATCCACGTTCATCATGTGTTCCTGCCCTGCAACGGGTTTGACCTCGATGTGCGCCGCCTTCACCTCTCCGGTGAGCCCGAGGAAGGTTTGCAGCAGCGTGGTGATCCACAGGATCACGGCCGCGACGAGCACCAGCCCGGCCGCACCCGCGCCCCGGCCGGCCAGCACCCGCCACCCGACCTTGCGCGCTTTGAGAACGGCCGTGACGAGCAATCCGATCGCCGCGATGCCGAGCACCAGCAGCAGCAGCTGGATCCAGCCGAAGGTAACCGGGAAGACCATGCCGTAGTTGTACCCGCTGGGAACGACACCTCACGGCCCCGTCACACTTCGAATGTGCGTGTCACATCGGCGAGTCGCGCCTCGCCGACAAGACACACAGGAGCTCGTTCGGGGTCCGGGTTGATCGGGGAGTCTGTGGGCTGATGCACCGGGCCGTCGAGCAACTTTCCGCGCACGGTGCACCACTCGGGTTCGGTGCAGCGGGGCACCGCGTTCCGGGACCGTCCGGCGACGGCCCGGGCAGGCGATCCGGACCGAGGGTGCGGCGAGATAGCCACTCCCGAGCTACGCCACCGGTCCCACTCCGTTCACCCGTACCGGACGGTAGTGCGATCTGGGGATGGAGCGGCCCAGATCCACACCAATGGCACGAATCGAAACTGCTCGCGGCGCGGACTCTCACAGTTATCCCCAAAGTAGCTACACGTTCGAATATCTCATGCAGAATGCCGGACAGAACCGGCCCCGGCCGGTGGCGGACCTCGGAGGGGCGAGATGAACAATCCGACAGGCTCGAGTGCGCACCAGGTACTCGACGAGATCCTCACGCGCTACGGCAGCCTCGACGCTTTCAGCGCCCACCTACACGCGGCGCTGGACGTACCACCGACCATCGTGCTCCCCATCCCCGTGGTCACTCCCGCCGCGGGCGGACGGCACCGTCTTCGAGACCCCGGCGACCGGGGACCCGCGAGCCGGGTGGCGTGAAACAAACCGGCCCCGCACCGAACAGGTGCGGGGCCGGGGGATTGGGGTGGGTCAGAAAGCGGCCTCGTCCAGCTTCATGATGTCGTTGTCGATGTTCTCGACGACCGAACGCACGCCACTGATGAGGGGCAGCTTGTTCTTGGCGAACCAGGAGGCGACGCCGACCTTGCCGGTGTAGAAGGCCTTGTCCTTCTCGGCGGCGCCGCCATCGAGGGCCGTCTGGGCGATGGCGGCCTGCTCCAGCAGTCGCCAGGAGATGACGAGATCGCCTACGGCGTACAGGAATCGGACCGAGCCCAGGCCGACCTTGTAGATCTCGTCGATCTGCTGCTGCGCGGCCATCAGGTAACCGGTCAGGGTGGCCGCCATGGCCTGCACATCGGCCAGCGCCGCGCCGAGCAGCCCGCGCTCGATCTTGAACTGGTCCGGGCCGCAGTCGATGAACTTCTGCATCAGGCCCGCGATGTGCGCGAGCGCCACGCCCTTGTCGCGAATGATCTTGCGGAAGAAGAAGTCCTGCGCCTGGATGGCGGTGGTGCCCTCGTACAGCGAGTCGATCTTGCAGTCGCGGATGTACTGCTCGATCGGGTAGTCCTGCAGGTAGCCGGAACCGCCCAGGGTCTGCAGCGATTCGGTCAGGCTCTCGTACGCCCGATCCGAGCCGCAGCCCTTGACGATCGGCAGCAGCAGGTCGTTGACCTTCTCCGCCAGCTGGGCGTCCACCCCGTAATTGGCCTGCGCCACATCGGCGTTCTGGTACGAGGCGCAGTACATGTACAGCCCTCGCAGACCCTCGGCGTACGCCTTCTGCGTGGCCAGCGAACGACGCACATCCGGGTGGTGGGTGATGGTGACGCGCGGCGCGCTCTTGTCGGCCATCTGGGTCAGATCCGCGCCCTGCACGCGCTGCTTGGCGTACTCCAGGGCGTTCAGGTACCCGGTGGACAGCGCGCCGGTGGCCTTGGTGCCCACCATCATTCGCGCGTTCTCGATGACCTTGAACATCTGCGCGATGCCATTGTGCTTGTCACCGACCAGGTAGCCGACGGCCGGAATGTCGCCGCCGAAGGTGATCTCACAGGTGGGCGAGGACTTGATGCCCATCTTGTGCTCGACGCCGGTGACCAGCGCGCCGTTCTTGGCGCCGAGTTCCATGGTCTCGGTGTCGAACAGGAAGCGCGGCACCACGAACAGCGACAGGCCCTTGGTGCCCGGGCCGGCGCCCTCGGGGCGGGCCAGCACCAGGTGGAAGATGTTGTCGGCGGTGTCGCCCACGTCGCCGCCGGAGATGAAGCGCTTCACGCCCTCGATGTGCCAGGTGCCGTCGGCCTGCTGGATCGCCTTGGTGCGGCCCATGCCGACATCGGAGCCCGCGTCCGGCTCGGTGAGCACCATGGTGCCGCCCCAGCGGTTCTCCCACGCGTGAGCGGCCCACTTCTGCTGCTGCTCGGTGCCCTCGTCGAAGAGCACCTTGTGCATGAGCGGACCCATGTTGAAGAAGGAGGCCGAGTTGTTCGCGGCGACCAGCATTTCCTGAATGCCCCAGATGAGGGCATTGGGGGCGGGCACGCCGCCCATCTCCTCGGCCATGCCCAGACCCGAGTACCCGGCCTCGTTGACCGCGGCCACGGTCTTCTTCAGCGATTCCGGCACGATGATGGTGTGCTGGTCCGGAATGAACTCGACCGGGTTGCGATCGGCGTCGACGAACGACTCCGCGATCGGCCCCTCCGCCAGGCGCTTCGCCTCGGCGAGCATCTCCCGCGCGGTGTCGGCGTCCAGGTCGCCGTAGGCGCCCTGGTCCAGCAGTTCCCCGATACCCAGTACTTCGAACAAGTTGAACTCGATGTCTCGTAGGTTCGCCTTGTAATGGGACACGGAAGGGCCTCCTCGGCTGAGTCTGAACTGGTCGAGCGATGTCGGAAGATCTGATCGAGCATCTCGAAGATCAAGGCGAGGTTGCCGTACGCCTGTCCTGTTACGCAAGCGTAGGTACGCCTCTTTACCCGGAAAGCCCCATCCGACCGGGAAGAATCCCGAAAAGTTAACCCCGCCGTTATGCGCTGGACCGGGACGCCGCGGCCGTACGGTTCCTTGGCCTGCTGCGAAGGGACGGTCACGGGATTCGCGGGAACCCCGGCTCGCATGTGCTCCTCGAGCAGACGGCCGGCTATGCGGCCGACGAACTGCTCGGCCACCTTCGGCTTCGAGTGGTCGTTCTTCAGGGCGGCCATGGCCGTGCGGGTAGGCCGCGTCGAGCAGCTGGCGGAAACCGCCGGTCTCGCGCATCCACCTGGGCAATGTGGCGATGGCCGACGGGGCCACCGGACGACTGCCCGCCACGGGTCGCGGCCCGGGCGGCCGGGACGCGGCGGACGACGTCAGGGGTTCATCTCGTAGACCCCGGCCAGGGCCTCGACCTGCGCCGATACGTGATCGAAGCGGGCGGGGTCGGCGATCGGGCGGCGGATCAGATCGAGGGCGCGGACCTGTTGGGCCCTGGTCGCGGTCGGCTTGGTGTGCAGGGTCAGGGCGTGCTTCGAGAACTCGCGCACGAACAGGTCGAAGAGTTGGTCGAGTACCGACTCGTCGGCGCCGGCGATCTCGGCCTGCTCGAGGATGAGCTGGGCGTACGGGAGCGTGGTGAACAGCTCGCCGAGGGCGAAGAGGAAGTCGACGTCCTGCTGCTGCTCCGCGGTCGGAGTGGCGGCCGCGAGCAAGGTTTGGAAGGCGAGGGCCTGTTCCAGGAAGACCGCGACATTCGGGATGTGGGCGAACTTCTCGAAGACCGGTCGCCAGTCGGTGAAGCGGATCTTGCCGAGGCCGCTGCTCGGGCCCTGGCGGAAGAGGAATTCGTCGTCGGCGGCGTCGCGGCGGGTGGGCACGGGAGCGTATGCGGCCCGGGCGAATTCGCTCTTCAGCGCGGGCACCGCCTTGGCGGCCGGGCCGCTGGCACGACGGCTGGTCCAGCTCAGCACCCCGGACACCGCGCGCACCGCGCTCCCGGGCGCGACGCCCGCGCCCGGCAGGTAGCGCAGCGCGGCCAGTCCGGCATCGGCGGGATGGAACATGAAGTTGGGCATGAACTTCAGCGACAGGGCCATGTTCACATGGACGGTGCCCTCGAGCCGCGGCAAGCCGAACATGCCGACCATGGCCATCGGGAAGTACATGTCGTTCTCGAAGCCGCGCGCCGCGATCACGTCGGCGAGATCCTCGTACAGCCGCTGGCCGTGCCGGGTGACCGACATCTTCTCGATGGCGTTGAAAAGCAGGTAGCGCCGGTCGTTCTCATCGGCGGAGCGCATGTAGTCGATGGCCCGCTCGCTGTAGAGCTTCATGCCGATCAGACGGGCGTAGCTGTCCGCCAACAGCGACTTCACCTGCGGGAACTCGGTCACCCGGTGCCCGAACAGGATTCGGTTGTACGCGTGGCCGACCGCCTCGAACATGGCGTGCTCACACGCGCCGACCGCGCCGAAGCCGAGATTGAACTTGCCGACATTGACCGTGTTCATGGCGGCGTCGAAGGCCGCCCGCCCGGTGTGCAGGATGTCGGATTCGGCGACCGGGTACTTGTCGAGATCGAAAGCGGCGACGTACATCTGGGAGTCGACGACGTTCTTGCGCAGCTTGTAGTTCTTGTGCCTGGAGTCGGCGGCGAAGAACAGGTAGCCCGAGTACTCCTCGTCGGTCATCTTCCGCAGGAAATCCGAGGAGTCGATGATCGGCTTGTCGGCGCGGCGGCCGAAGACCGACACCATGCCCGCGAGATTGCCGTTGCCGATGTAGTGCTTGCCGCCGGTAGCGGTGTAGCCGCCGCGCGGTTCCGGCTCCAGCACCATGTCGGTGGAGTAGATGTCGGCGCCGTGTTCCTTCTCGGAGAGGCCGAAGGCGAAGATCTCGCCGGATTCCAGCAACGCGGCGGCGCGGGCCTTGGCCTCGGCATTGGCGCTCTGCCAGATCGGGCCCAGGCCGAGGATCGTGACTTGCCACACGTACCAGTACTGCATGCCGTAGAAGCCGAGGATCTTGCTCATCATGGCGATGCGTGCGGTGTCCCAGCGCTTGTTCGGGTCGCCGCCGGCCTGCGCGGCCGGGGTCAGGAAGGTCGCGAAGACCCGTTCGCGCTTGATGAAGTCCAGGAAGTCCGCGTACCAGACCCGGTCCCGGCTCTCGGCCAGCAGCCGGATCTTGCCGAAGGTCTCGAAGTAGTCGACGGTGGCGCGCAGCAGTCGCCGGGTCTCGGCGTCGAATTCGGTGAATTCGCAGGTTTTCGGGTTGAACAGGTTCTGGCTCACGGGGCTTCGCCTCCTCCGGCCGGGGGCGTCCTCGGCTCCTCCGGGTTGTTTCCTTCGTGAATGTAGCATTTTTGTGCAGGGCTGTAGGAAACGATCTTGTTACCGGCTCGGACCAGCGGGTCCCCAGCCCGCGCGCGCTGCTATCGTCGGTGCGCATGGGCACCGATTCGGCGATACGACCACGCCAGCGCGCGCGGCATCTGGGTCCCGAACGGCGTCGCCCGCAGGTCCTCGACACCGCCCTCGAGATCGCCGTCGCCGACGGCATCGCGGCGGTGACCATCGCCGCCGTGGCCGATCGCATGAAGGTCACCCGCCCGGTCGTCTACGCCTGCTTCGCCGATCGGGTCGAACTCCTCGAAGCGCTCATCCGCCGCGAGGAGGACTACCTGGTGCAGGGCGTGCTGGACACGCTGCCGCGCCGCCGGGTCGAAGCCGACGAGGCGGTCTTCGTGGAGGGCTTCCGCGCCCTGCTGCACACGGTGTCCCAGCGGCCCGACACCTGGCGCCTGCTGTACGGCAATCCCGATCCGGCCGTGGCGGATTCGTTCGGCAAGGGCCGACTGCTGGCCGTGGAGCGCTGCACCCGGCGATTGCGCCCGACCTTGAAGGCCTGGGGCACCGCGCACGCCGAACGCAAACTGCCGGCCCTGGTCGAGCTGTGGGTCTCGGCCGGTGAGGGCGCGGTGCGCACGTTGCTCACCGATCCGGGCGAGTGGACCCCCGACACACTGGGCGAGTTCGTCGGCGCGGCGGTGTATCGAGCCCTGCGCCACGCCTGAGAATCCGGGGTCCTGCCGTTATCCGATGGCTACGATGGAAAAGGGACCATCGGTCAGCGGGAGGCCGCCATGACGTTCTATCGGCAGGTTGGTTCGGTGCCGCCCAAGCGGCACACGCAGCATCGGGATGAGCGGGGCTCGCTCTATTACGAAGAGCTGATGGGCGAAGAGGGCTTCTCGGGCGATTCCTCGCTGCTCTATCACCGGGGATTGCCTCCGGCCATTGTGGATTCGTCGGTGTGGATACTGCCCGAGCAGCGGCTGTACCCGAATCATCCACTGCGGCACCGGCATCTGAAGCTGCACGAACTATTCCTGGGCGACAAGCCGGGCGACAGCGATGTGGTGACCGGGCGCCGGCTGCTGCTGGGCAATGCCGATGTGCGCATCTCCTATGTGGCGGCGCTGCGGGAATCAGCCCTGTACCGCAATGCCGTCGGGGATGAGCTCGTCTATATCGAATCCGGTTCGGGGCGGGTGGAAACCGTGTTCGGGGCCCTGCCGGTGCGGCAGGGGCATCAGGTGCTGCTGCCGCGCGCCACCACGCATCGCTGGATTCCCGACGGCCCGGAACCCTTGCGCGCCTATGTCATCGAGGGCGCCGGCCACATCGCCCCACCCAAGCGATATCTCTCGAAGTACGGCCAGTTCCTGGAGAACTCGCCCTACTGCGAGCGGGATCTGCACGGGCCCACCGAACCGGTACAGATCGACGGCGAGAACGTGGAAGTGCTGGTCAAGCATCGCCCCGCCGGTGAGATCGTCGGCACCAGCATGGTGTACGCCACCCACCCCTTCGATGTGGTGGGCTGGGACGGCTGCCTGTATCCGTTCACCTTCGATATCGCCGACTTCGAACCGATCACCGGCCGCGTGCATCAGCCGCCGCCCGCACATCAGGCCTTCGAGGGGCAGAACTTCGTGATCTGTAATTTCGTGCCGCGCAAGGTGGACTACCACCCGCTGTCGATACCGGTCCCCTACTACCACTCGAATGTGGACTCCGACGAGATCCTCTTCTACTGCGGCGGAAACTACGAGGCGCGCAAGGGATCCGGGATCGGGCAGGGCTCGGTGTCGGTGCATCCGGGCGGGTACGCGCACGGGCCGCAGCCGGGGGCCTACGAGCGCAGCATCGGCATCGATTTCTTCGACGAGCTGGCGGTCATGGTGGACACCTTCCACCCGTTGCAGCTGGGCGAGGGCGCGCTGGCGTGCGAGGACGCGCGGTATGCCTGGACCTGGTCGGGGCGAGGGCCGTCCGAGTGGATCTGAGTCCGAGTGAGGCAACGGTGCAGGGGTTGGTGACATGGGATCGGGCAGTGGGGAAATGAGCAGCCGGGTGCGTATCGAGGTGCCTCCGGGTTCCGGATTCGGACCGGCGCATCTGCCGTACTGCGTGTTCCGCCCGCTGGGCGGGGACCCGCGGGTGGGGGTGCGGCTGGGCGATTCGATCATCGATCTGGCGGTGGCGCTGGATGATCCGATGTTCGCGCAGCCCAGTCTGAACGCCTTCATGACCCAGGGCCGGCAGTGCTGGCGGGAGGTACGCGAGCGGGTGCGCGCGGTGGCCGACGCGGAACTGCCTGCGGCGGCGGTGCATTCGGTGCGGGCGGTGCGGCTGGACCTGCCGATGGAGATCGGCGACTACGTCGACTTCTACGCCAGCCTCGATCACGCCACCGCCATGGGCCGGATGCTGCGGCCGGCCGGTGAACCGCTGCTGCCGAATTGGCGGCACCTGCCGGTGGGGTATCACGGGCGCGCGGGCACCGTGGTGGTGTCGGGCACGGATGTCGTCCGGCCACGTGGACAGCGCCGGAACGATTCCGGCACACCGGATTTCGGTCCGAGCCGCCGCCTCGATATCGAGGCCGAACTGGGCTTCGTGGTGGGCGCGGGCTCGCGGCTCGGCACGCCCATCGGGACCGGCGAGTTCGCCGAGCACGTATTCGGGGTGGCGCTGGTGAACGACTGGTCGGCCCGGGATATCCAGGCCTGGGAGGGGCAACCGCTGGGCCCGTTCCTCGGCAAGTCGTTCGCGACCAGCCTGTCGGCGTTCGTGACGCCGCTCGACGCGCTGGCCGCCGCGCGGATTCCACTGCCGCCGCAGCATCCGGAGCCGCTGCCGTATCTGCGGGACGACACGTCCTGGGGACTGGACATCACGCTGACCGTCGAGTGGAACGGTCAGGTGATCTCCACTCCCCCGTTCCGGCGCATGTACTGGTCGGGGGCGCAGATGCTCGCGCATCTGACGGTCAACGGCGCGTCGACCCGCACCGGCGACCTGTTCGCCTCCGGCACCATCTCGGGGGCCGAGCGGGCCGAGCGCGGGTCGCTGATGGAAATGAGTTGGGGCGGTACCGAACCGATCGAGTTGAACGGGGTCCAGCGGACCTTCCTGCAGGACGGCGACGAGGTGGTCATCACGGCCACCGCACCCGCCATCGGGGGCGGTCACCTGGAGCTGGGTGAGGTGCGCGGGCGCATTGTGAAAGCCGAGTGATAGCCAATCAGCATGACCATGAGTATCATCACTGACCCTACCGACCGGTAGGTCAGGAACGTTACCGTTCCGAACGTCTGAAGACTTCGGAGGGTGGCGTCCATGTTGACCAGTTCTGCCCGGTTCGCCATGGCACGGCCGCGCGCGGTCCTGGTGGCCGCCCTCCTCTTGATGCTCATTTGCGGTGGCTTCGGAGCCACCGTGAAATCCCACATGGTCGGCGGTGGTTATCTCACCGACTCGCTGGAGTCGGTGCGCGCCAATGACTTCATCACGAAGAACTTCCCCGGCGGCAATCCCAACCTCATCGTCATGGTCAGCGGTGACGGGGGCGTCAACAGCCCGCAGGTGCGCGGCGAGGCGCAACGCGTCACCGACGAGCTGAGCCAGGACCCGACCGTGACCGGCGTGCAGTCGTATTGGACCAGCCTCACCGCCCGGCCCGACCTGGCCGCCGCGCTGAAGAGCAAGGACGGGCAGCGCGGGCTCATCATGGCCACGGTCACCGGCACCGACACCGAGGTGCAGAACCGGGCCGCCGAGCTGTCGAACCAGCTCAATGGGGACAACGACGGCGTGCGGGTCCGGGTCGGCGGCATGGCGGGCTCCTTCGCCGATATCAATCACCAGGTGGAGAAGGACCTGCTGCTGGCCGAGGCCATCGCGGTGCCGGTGTCGGCGCTGCTGCTGGTGCTGGTGTTCGGCAGCGTGGTCGCGGCGTTGCTGCCGGTCGGCGTGGGACTGTTCGCGATCGCCGCGACGCTGGGCATTCTGCGCGGGCTGACCACGGTCATGGATGTCTCCATCTTCGCGCTGAACATGACCAGCGCGCTGGGCCTGGCCCTGGCCATCGACTACAGCCTGTTCATTGTCAGCCGGTATCGCGAGGAGCTGGCCAATGGCCGCGATACCCGGGCGGCGATTCTGCGTTCGGTGCAGACCGCGGGCCGCACCGTCGTGTTCTCCGGCTTGACCGTCGCGCTGGCCCTGGCGGCGCTGGCGGTGTTCCCGCAGCCGTTCTTCAAGTCCTTCGCCTATGCCGGTGTCGCGGTTGTCGCCGCGGCCGTGGGCGCGTCGGTGCTTCTGCTGCCCGCCGCGCTGGTGCTGCTCGGCGATCGGGTGAACGCCTGGGATCTGTGGAAACCGGTGCGCCGTCTGCTGGGTCGCGGCGAGCCCGCGCCCAAGCCGGTCGAGACCACCTTCTGGTACCGGCTGGTGACCGCGGTCATGCGGCGGGCGCTGCCGGTCGCCGTGATCGCGGCGGCCGTGTTGCTGGCGCTCGGATCCCCGTTCCTGAAGGCGCATTTCGGTACCCCGGACGATCGGGTGATCGGCACCTTCGCGTCCAGCCGTCAGGTGGGTGACGCGCTGCGGCAGGACTTCGATGCCGACATGGCCTCCAGCGCGGTGATCGTGCTGCCCGGATTCCACGGCAGCGCAGCGGAAATCGGCGCCTACGCCAAGAGCCTGTCGGAGGTGCCGGGAGTCGCGGCGGTGCTGTCCAGCGAGGGCGTCTACCTGGCCCCACCGCCTGCTGAGGGCGTCCCGCCGATCGGCAAGCGGGTGGCGGCCGGTATCCCGCAGATGGTCGGCCCGAACGGGACCTACCTTTCGGTCGGCACCAAGGTCGCGCCCTACTCCGCCGCGGGCAAACAGCAGCTCGCGGCGCTTCGGGCGGTTCCGGCTCCCGGCGAGGTGCTGTTCGGTGGCGCGGCCGCCCTGAACAAGGACACCATGGACTCGGTCATCAGCCGAATCCCCTTGGCGGCCGCGCTCATCGCCGTCATCACCCTGATCCTGCTGTTCCTGTTCACCGGCAGCGTGGTGCTCCCGGTGAAGGCGCTGCTGCTGAACATGCTGTCGCTGACCGCCACCTTCGGCGCCATGATCTGGGTCTTCGCGCAGGGCCACCTGTCCGGACTGCTGGGGTTCACCTCGACCGGCAGCATCGATCTGTTCATGCCGATCCTCATGTTCTGCCTGGCCTTCGGCATGTCGATGGACTACGAGGTCTTCCTGCTGTCCCGGATTCGCGAGGAATGGCTGGCCTCCGATCGCGGCCGGACGGCCAATACCCGCTCGGTGGCCCTCGGGGTGGCCCGCACCGGCCGGATCTTCACCGCCGCCGCGGGTTTGATGGCGGTGGTGCTGCTGGCCGTGGCCACCTCCGAGGTCTCACCCATGAAGTTGTTCGGCATCGGCCTGGCGCTCGCGGTGGTCTCCGACGCCACCATCATTCGCGGGCTGCTGGCCCCGGCCCTCATGCGCCTGATGTCCACCGCCAACTGGTGGTCTCCGAAACCGCTTGCGGCACTGCACAAGCGGATCGGGCTGGAGGAGCAGTCAGCCGAGGTGGTAGCCGAGGGCGACCACACCGGCGGCGAGCACGCGGAGACCGAGACCCATGCTGTCGGCGAAGGCGACCGGGTGGGCGCCGTCTCCGTCATCTGAGGCCTTGACGGTGCCGATCACCGCGGCACCCACCGACTGAAGTATCGAATTCCCGTGCGGCGGAGTGCAATCCGACGCGCATTTCGGCCAGCCCGCGCGACCGAGCGCCGCGCCGGGGGTTCGCTCAGCGGGCGGCGGCCCGGCCCGCGTCGACCACCGCCACGAAGTGGTTCAGATCGGCGACGAGGGTGTCCACGGAATCCGGTGCGCCACCGTCGTCGTGGTGGTGCAGCCAGTCGGCGACCAGTTCGAACATACCGCCGATGGTGGCGAGGGCCAGGGCCAGCAGGCGCGGGTCTTCGCGCGGATCGGCTTGCAGCCATTGGTGTTTCAGAAACTCTGCGGACCAGCGGCGGTTGGAGCGGCGCATGGCTTCGACGGTGAGTGAGATGCCGCCGGCTTCACCGAAGGTGACCTTGGCCAGGCGGGGGTCGTCGGTGATGGCGTGGACGAAGGCGGCCAGCACGGCGGCGCGACGGGTGGGCCAGTCCCCGTCGGCGGTTTCGGCGGCCGCCTCGGCCACCCGTTGCTGGATGCCCGTGGTGATCTGCTCCAGCAGGGCGGTGTAGCAGGCTTCCTTGCTGTCGAAGTGATCGTAGAAGCCCTTGGTGCCGACGTAGGCGTGCTGACAGATCTGTTCGATGGAGGTGCTCGAATAGCTTTGCCGGGCAAAGAGTTCGGTGGCGGCGGTGAGCAGCTGACGGCGGCGCTGGGCGCTGCGCTCGTCGGCGTCGAGGCCGCGGATGCGACGCCGCACGGGGGTCCGGTCGGTCAGCGCGGCAGATTTGCTGCGGGACATGCCTAAACGATAGCCAAGCTCATGTCAGAAAGACATCTTGTTGGTAACTGGGTGCCGTGCTGTAATCGCTGTCACGTCGATGAGGAAGGAACAGTGACGTGGCAAGCACTGGGGATCGCGGACGCGGGAGGCGGCTGCTCGCGGCCGCGCTCGCGACGGCGCTGACGGCCGCCTCGGCCGTGCTACTGGGGGGAGTCACCACGGGAACGGTTGCCGCGCAACCACTCCCGGCGAACATGGACCCGTTCTATCAAGCGCCCGACGGGTTCGAATCCACCGATCCGGGCACGATCCTGCGCAGCCGCGAGGTGCAGCTGGCGGTGCTCACCGTGCTGCCGGTGCACGTGCGGTCGTGGCAGCTGCTGTACCGCACCACCGACCTGTTCGGGCAGCCGACGGTGGCGGCCACCACGGTGGCGATTCCGGAGGGGGCCAACACTTCTCACAGTCGTCCACTGGTCTCGCACCAGTTCTTCTACGACAGCGCCTCGCCCGCGTGCGCGCCGTCCTATGTGCTGCAGCAGGGCGGCGGGCTACCCGCACTGGAGGGGGTGCACTCCACGGTCGAGTACCTGGAGCTCGCGGCCTCCATCAGCCAGGGCTACGCCATCAATGTGCCCGACTACGAGGGCCTGAACGGGCATCTCGCGGTCGCCGGAGAACCCGGATACCTGGTTCTCGACAGCGTGCGCGCCGCCGAGAGCTTCCAGCCGCTCGGCCTGGACGGGGCGAATACGCCGGTGGCCCTGTGGGGTTACTCCGGTGGCGGCATGGGCAGCGGCTGGGCGGCGGAGATGCAGCCGGGCTACGCGCCGGAGCTGAACATCAAGGGCATCGCCCTGGGCGCGCCGGTTTCGGATGTCGAATCCCTGTTGCACGTCAATGGTTCGATGTTCGCCGGCCTGATCGGCGTGGGTATCGCCTCGCTGCGCAACGCGTACCCGAAGTTCGCCGAGACCACCGAGGAGTACCTGACACCGGAGGGCCGCGCGGTCATGGATCGCACCGCGAACCAGTGCCTGGCGCGCAATGTGCTGAACCTGATGTTCACCGACTACCAGCGCATGCTGACCATCCCGATCGCCGACTACCTGGCGCTGCCGGAGATCAAGGAGGTCTTCGATTCGACTGTGCTGGGCGGTAGTCCGCCGACCGCGCCCACCATGGTCTACCAGGGCGTCTACGACGAGGCGGTGCCGTGGTACACCAACGACCGCATGGTTCAGCGGTGGTGCGACGGGGGCGCGTCGGTCTACTACAAGCGCGATCACCTCAGCGAGCACCTGACCCTGACCACCCTCGGTATGGCCGATGCCTTCAACTGGATCAAGTCCCGCCTCGCCCCCGGCGCGGCCGACCCGTCCGGCTGCCGCACCGAGGATGTGATCACCATGCTCGGCAGCCTCGACGCCCTCGCCACCCAGACCGAGATCGAGTTGAACGCCGCGTTCGGCGCACTGGGCCGGCCGATCGGCCCGCAGGAGCGCTGAACCTCACCCGGCCGAATCCATCCCCTGAGCAGACCGAATCGTATATTCCGCGGTCTCGGAGCGTGCGCGCCGTGGAGCGCGGTATGGTCGCTGCGGAAAAGCACGTATGCCAACGGGGGCTCGCACCAGCGGGCTGAGAGGACGGCTAGTGGGCCGTCGACCGTATGAACCTGACCGGGTAATGCCGGCGTAGGGAGGATTCACCCATGTCATCGAGTCACGTCCCGAGCAACTCTGCGCCCGTCGACACCGTGACGACCGGTCCCATCGCGGGCAGCGTAAAGCACTACGAGCAGGTCGAGGCCGACGGCACGACACTGCGGGTTCCGGTGCGGCGCATCAATCTCACCAATGGCGAGCACTTCGACGTGTACGACACCTCCGGTCCGTACACCGACGACACCGCCACCATCGATCTCGAGGCGGGGCTGCCCAAGCTCCGCGACACCTGGGACAAGCCGCAGGTCGACGGCCCGCCGACCCAGCTGGCCTGGGCCCGCCAGGGCCTCATCACCAACGAGATGCGCTACATCGCGGCGCGCGAGGGCGTCGCGCCCGAGCTGGTGCGCGACGAGGTGGCCGCCGGTCGCGCGGTGATCCCGGCCAACCACCGCCACCCCGAGTCCGAGCCGATGATCATCGGCAAGAAGTTCGCGGTCAAGATCAACGCGAACATCGGCAATTCGGCCGTGAGCTCCTCCATTGCCGAGGAGGTGGAGAAGATGGTGTGGGCTACCCGCTGGGGCGCCGACACCATCATGGATCTGTCCACCGGCAAGAACATTCACGAGACCCGTGAGTGGATCCTGCGCAACTCCCCCGTGCCGGTCGGCACCGTGCCGATCTACCAGGCGCTGGAGAAGGTGAATGGCGATCCCACCAGGCTCACCTGGGAGATTTACCGCGACACCGTGATCGAGCAGGCCGAGCAGGGCGTCGACTACATGACGGTGCACGCCGGCGTGCTGCTGCGCTACGTGCCGCTGACCGCCAAGCGGGTCACCGGCATCGTGTCGCGCGGCGGTTCCATCATGGCGGCGTGGTGCCTGGCGCATCACCAGGAATCGTTCCTGTACACCAACTTCGCCGAGCTGTGCGAGATCCTGGCCAAGTACGACATCACCTTCTCGCTGGGTGACGGTCTGCGCCCGGGTTCCATCGCGGACGCCAATGACGAGGCCCAGTTCGCCGAGCTGCGCACCCTGGGCGAGCTCACCAAGATCGCGAAATCCTATGGCGTGCAGGTGATGATCGAGGGCCCGGGCCACGTGCCGATGCACAAGATCGTCGAGAACGTGAAGCTGGAGGAGGAGCTCTGCGAGGAGGCTCCCTTCTACACGCTCGGCCCGCTGGCCACCGATATCGCACCGGCCTACGACCACATCACCTCGGCCATCGGCGCGGCCATCATCGCGCAGGCGGGCACCGCCATGCTCTGTTACGTGACGCCCAAGGAGCACCTGGGCCTGCCCAACCGGGACGACGTGAAGGTCGGCGTGATCACCTACAAGATCGCCGCCCACTCCGCCGACCTGGCCAAGCAGCACCCGCGCGCCCAGGACCGCGACAACGCACTGTCCAAGGCGCGCTTCGAGTTCCGCTGGACCGACCAGTTCAACCTCTCGCTGGACCCCGACACCGCCCGCGAGTACCACGACGAGACCCTCCCGGCCGAGCCCGCCAAGACCGCGCACTTCTGCTCCATGTGCGGCCCGAAGTTCTGCTCGATGCGCATCTCACAGGACGTGCGCGACTACGCCGAGAAGCAGGGCCTCACCGATATCGCCGCCATCGAAGCGGGCATGGCGGAGAAGTCCGCCGAGTTCGCCGCCACCGGCAACCAGGTGTACCTGCCGGTCGTGTCCTAGGACCGCACCCGGTAGTCAGCCAATCCGATTCGGGGCGAGCGGCTTTCGAGCTGTCCGCCCCGAATCGCGTTCCGGCCCGGTCCGGTCGCCTCGGCCCCGGCCCGTAGTCGCGTCAGCCTCGGTTCGAGATCTGCTGGACGGCCCAGCTGTTGCCGTCCGGGTCGTCGAAGAAGATGAACCCGCTGTTGTCCAGCGGGTCGCCCGCGGACGGCGGCCCCGGCAGCACCTGGATGTCGCTGACCTCGACTCCACGCTCGACCAGTTCAGCGTGGGCGCGCTTCAGATCCGGCACTACGAGCTGCAGCCCCTTGAGATATCCCGGCTCCATCTTCGGCACCACGCCCTCGCCGATGACGATCGAACAGCCCGATCCCGGCGGCGTGAGCTGACAGATCCGCGTCCCCTCCACGGGCCGGACATCGTGGTCCACATGAAACCCGAGCTTGTTGCTGTAGAAATCCTTGGCGCGGTCCACGTCCGACACGGGGACGATGACCACTTCGAGTGTCCAGTTCATGACAGCCCTTCCGATTCGAGTGCTCTTGCCGAAGTCGGAGCCGAGCCGCGGAATTCATCATGGTTCGGAAACGAATGCCGGCACACGGCGAACGCTACCGTTCACTGGTCACGACGCTGCCAGCGTTGGGCGAATTCGCCGGGAACCGGTGGCGGGCCGGGCAGGTCGCCGGTGGCGGTGAGGCCGTCGATCAGCAGGGCCAGGACCCGGCGGCGCAGCTGGGCGGTGCGCTCGGGATCGGGCAGTGAAATCGTCGCGCAGGCTTCGAGGATCAGACCGAAGTCGGCGACGGTGACCCCGGGCCGCAGCCGCCCCGATTCCCGGGCCCCGTGCAGGAGTTGGTCATTGAGTTCGGCCGCGCGCTGGACGTCCGGGACGATCGACTCGTCCGGGGTGAAGGTGCCGGCCAGATGCACGGTCAGCGAGTGCACATCGGCGTCGACCACGCGGTGCAGGAAGTCGACCAGTGCCGCCCAGCCGCCGGAATTCCCCAGGGCCGCTTCGGCTTCCGCGTTGTAGCGGCGCAGTCCGTCGTAGCAGAGGGTGCGCAGCAGCTCCTCCTTGCTCGGATAGCGGCGGTACAGCGCGCTGATCCCCACCCCCGCGCGCTCGGCGACGGCCGAGATCGGCGCCTTGGGTTCGGCCAGGAACACGTCCCGGGCGGCGGCCAGGATGAGCTCGTCATTGCGCGCAGCCTGCGCCTTGCGACCGGGCAGGGCGCGCTGAGCTGCGGGTTCGGCTGTGTTCGGCATGAATCCGAGCTTACCACTTGAACGGAATGATCCGTTCCGTTATGGTTTGAACAGAACGAAGCATTCCGTTCCACCAAGGAGAGAATGATGAACGCCATCCGCCCCTTCCGCATCGATGTCCCGCAGGCCCGGCTCGACGATCTGGCCGACCGGCTGCGTAAGGCGCTGTGGCCGGACGAGCTTCCGGGCGTGGGCGACGCGTACGGCGTCACCGGCGACCGCGTCCGCACGCTCGCCGAGTACTGGCTCGAGGAATTCGATTGGCGGGCACTGGAAGCCGAGCTCAACGCCTACCCGCAGTTCACCACCGAGATCGACGGCGAGGACATCCACTTCCTGCACATCCGGTCCTCCAGGGCGGATGCCACCCCGGTCATCCTGACCCACGGCTGGCCCGGTTCCGTCCTGGAGTACCTCGACGTCATCAAGCCGCTCACCGAGCCCGAGTCCGCAGACGATCCCGCCTTCCACCTGGTCATCCCGTCCCTGCCGGGCTACGGCTGGTCCGGCCCGACCCGGTCCACCGGCTGGAACCGGTGGCGCACCGCCCGGGCCTGGGCCGAGCTGATGGAGCGGCTGGGCTACGCCCGCTACGGCGCCATCGGCAATGACGCGGGTTCCATGATCTCCCCCGAAATCGGCCGCATCGCCCCCGATCGGGTGGTGGGAGTCCATGTGACGCAACTGTTCTCGTTCCCCTCCGGCGATCCGGCGGAAATGGCGGACCTGTCCGCCGAGGATCAGGCGGGGCTGGCCCACCTGAAGTGGTTCTACGACAACAAGATGGCTTTCAACACCCTGCAGAGCCAGCAGCCACAGACCCTGGCCTTCGCGCTCGCGGATTCGCCGGTGGGCCTGCTGGGCTGGAATTCCCAGCTGTTCCCCGAGAGCGCCGACATGGACTTCGTGATCGGCAATGTGGCCCTCTACTGGCTGACCGGCACCGCCGCCTCGTCGATCCGCTTCTACTACGAGGACGCCCACGCCACCGAGGTGCCGCAGGGGCCCACCACCACCCCGACGGGACTGGCCATGTTCAAGGGCGACTTCCAGTCCATCCGCCGTTTCGCCGAGCGGGATCACGCGAACATCGTGAGCTGGCACGCCTACGACGTGAACTCGATGGGCTCGACCAGCGCCAATGATGCGGCGGGACACTACGCCGCGCACGAGGCGACCGACGTGCTGGTCGCGGATATTCGCGAATTCTTTGCCGGGCTGCGCTGATTCGCCCGGTTCCCCTCGAAGGCCGGCCTGGTTCATCCCCGGGCCGGCCCGGATCCTTTCCCGTGTCCGCGAGACGCGCGGCGATGATCCCGGCCCGCTCCCGTTGATGTACTGAATTCATTGTCGCAACAACGAATTACACGACGTTAGAACCATGAAGGTCGTCGTTTCCGGAGCGGCCGGACCCGGTGGGCCGCCGATCAGAAACCGAAAACCTCTGCCATAGAGATGGATTCGTCGTCCCAGCGCCGTTCTATGGCCGCGCGCTCGGCATCCGGCAGGTACGGATCCCATCCGGCCCTGCGCCAGAAGGCTTCTCGATACTCATCGCTGAGAGGATGCGGCGTGCTCATGGCGGATTCCCTGGATCGTGACGACCGTCACATCGATTCTAGCGACCGGGTAGATCACTTGCGGCCGAGTCGCAGCGCCACTTGTGCGCCACAACAGAACCGAGCGCTCGTCCCACATCGGGTACGAGCGCTCAGTTCTGTTGTGGCGGTGGCAAGCCCGCCGGTTATGTGGTCTTCGGCGAGGTCAGGTCGTAGAGGGTGATGCCGTCCGCCTCCCGCGAGTTGAAGTGCTCCTTCACCCACGCCGTGATCTGCGAGCTCTGGCTCTGGTTGTTGCCGTTGCCTCCGCGGTCGCCGCCCATCTGGTTGCCGCTGATGAAGTAATGGATCCGGCCGACCTGCACGTACTCCTCGAACTGGGACAGTGTCGGCGAGGGATCGCTGCCGTTGAAGCCACCGATCGGCATCACCGGCAGCTGGGTCGCCAGCTGGAATCCGGCAGCCGAATTCGAGCTGACCGTCGCCGCCACCCAGGTGTACTCGAAGCCGTCGGTCTTCAGCAGCGCGGTGACCTTGTCGCTCGGTTTGCTCGCGCTCATCATGTTGCCCGCCGGGCCGCCGAATCCGCCCGGGCCGCCGTCGTTTCCGGCATTGCCGCCGGGGCCGCCGGCCGCGGTGTCACCGTGATTCATGCCCATGCCGTGCTGACCGCCACCCGGCTGCCCGCCGGGCATGCCATGGTTGCCGCCGCGCGGCCCGCCCGGACCCCAGGCGCCGCGCACCGCGGGTCCGGCCGAAGGCATCGGCCCCTGGTGCGCGGTGGCGATGCCGTCCACGGCGTAGGCGACGGGACCCGCCAGACCGACCAGTAACGCGGCCGCCGCGCCGGCCAGACCGGCCTTGCGGGGCAGGCGAATCAGCAGGAGCACGGTGGCGACAATGCCGCCCACCAGGATCACCCAGCGCAGCCACGGCACGAAGGACGTGCTGCGGGACAGGATGATCCACGCCGTGGCCGTGGTCAGGCCCATGGCGAGGACGGCGGCCAGGCGCACCCACAGCCGATCACGGTGCCGCCAGGCGAGCACCGAGCCCGCACCGATCAGCGCGGCCACGGCCGGAGCCAGCGCCACCGTGTAGTACGGGTGGAAGATGCCCTTCATGAGGCTGAACACCAGCCCGGTGCCCACCAGCCAGCCGCCGAACAGGATGAGCGTGGCGCGCTGGGGATCGGTGCGGGTCAGCTTGCCGCGCAGGGCGATTCCGGCCACCAGCAGCACCAGGGCGGCCGGGATGAGCCAGGCGATCTGACCGGCCTGCGCCGGTTCGAACAGCCGCCCGATGCCGGGCGTGCCCCACATGCCGCCACCGCCGGTCGGCAGCTGGTCGCCGCCGCCGAAACCGCCGACGCTGCCACGCTCATTGCCGTCGAGGCGGCCCAGACCGTTGTAGCCGAGGGTGAGTTCGATGATCGAATTGTGCTGTGAGCCACCGAAGTACGGGCGATCGGAGGCCGGCCACAGCTCGGCCAGCAGCACCCACCAGCCCGCGCCCGCCACCATGGCCGCGGCCGCACCGAACAGCTGCGCGATGCGCTTGCCCAGCTTGGGCGGGCCCGCGATCAGGTAGGTCAGCGCCAGCGCGGGCACCACCAGCAGCACCTGCAACTGCTTGGCCAGGAAGCCGAGTCCGACGAACGCGCCGGTGAGCAGCACCCAGCGCCAGCGGCCGTCGGCCACCGCGCGGGTCATGGCCCAGGCCGCGGCCAGCATGAGGAAAACCAGCATGGCGTCCGGGTTGTTGAACCGGAACATCACGGCGGCAATGGGAGTCGCCGCCAGCACCAGGCCGGCCAGCAGTCCGGCGCTCGCGCCGAAGGTGCGGCGCACGATGGCCCACAGCAGCGCCACCGAGGCCACGCCGAGCAGGGCCTGCGGCAGCAGCATGCTCCAGCTGTGCAGGCCGAAGATCCGCACCGAGATCTCCATGGGCCACAACGACAGCGGCGTCTTGTCCACGGTGATGGAGTTGGCCGCGTCGGACGAGCCGAAGAACATGGCCTTCCACGACACCGAACCCGCCTGCACGGCGGCCGCGTAGAAGGAGTTGGCCCAGCCGTTGGCGGACAGGTTCCAGATGTAGGCGATGGCGGTGCCGATCAGCAGGGCCGTCAGCGCCAGGTACTCCCGGCGGTCGGTGCGGGCCGCGGCCGGCTCGGCCGGGGGCGGGGCGAGCCGGGGCTCGGTCAGTGTCGCGGTCATCGGTCGCCTCCTCGGTCAGCTCGATCGGTGGGGGTGTCGGAGGGGGTGGCCCAGTACGGCAAGTCGCCGTGTTCGGGGTGGCATCGGCCGGGGAAGTCCACTCGCACCAGCCGGAAGCCGTCGTTCGGAAGCGCCTGTGGCGCAGGGAAGATCGTGGTCACCGAACTGCCTCGGGCACGGGATGCCGTCCGGCATTACGGAAGACCCAGCGCAGACCGACGAACCGCAGCAGGGTGGCGACCAGGTTGGCGACCACCAACACCAGCAGTTCCAGATGCACCGCCGCATTCGGGGCCCAGTGGTGCAGGGTGTAGAGCGAGCCACTGGTCAGCGCCAGGCCGACGCCGAAGATGATCAGCCCCTGGAAGTGGTGCGACACCGCCTGACTGGACCCGCGCACCCCGAAGGTGAAGGCGCGGTTGGCGGCGGTATTGCCGATCGCGGTGACCAGCAGGGCCAGGAAGTTGGCGGCCTGCGCACCCGTGATGCCCTGCAGCAGGACGTAGAGCAGCAGGTAGGCCAGGGTCGAGGTGACGCCGACGATGCCGAAGCGCACCAGCTGCCCGACCATCCCCAGCGGCACGCCCTCGACCAGCGGCTCGCGGCCGATGGCGGCGCGCAGCTCGTTGATGGGCAGTCGGCCGGTGGTCAGCGCGCGGCCGACCCGCCAGACGCCGAGCAGGTCCTTGCGGGCGGTGTCGACGATGTCCACCCGGGAGTCCGGGTCGTCGATCCAGTCCACCGGCACCTCGTGGATGCGCAACCCGATGCGCTCGGCCAGCACCAGCAGTTCGGTGTCGAAGAACCACTCGCCGTCCTCGACCAGCGGCAGCACCAGCTTGGCCACGTCGCCGCGCATGGCCTTGAAGCCACACTGCGCGTCGGAGAACCTGGCCTGCAGCGAGGCCCGCAGGATCAGGTTGTAGCAGCGGGAGATGATCTCGCGCTTGGGCCCGCGCACCACCCGCGAGGAGGAGGCCAGCCGGGTGCCGATGGCGACGTCGGAGTGCCCGGACACCAGCGGCGCGACCAGCGGTAGCAGCGCGTTGAGGTCGGTGGACAGGTCCACGTCCATGTAGGCGACGACCTGGGCGTCGGAGGCCTGCCAGACCTCGCGCAACGCGCGGCCGCGGCCCTTGCGGTCCAGGTGCACCACCCGCACGCCGTCCATCTGGTCGGCCAGCTGCCGGGCCACCTCGAGGGTGCCGTCGGTGGAGGCATTGTCGGCGATGGTGATGCGCGCCGTGAAGGGGAAGTTCAGCGTGAGGAACGCATGCAGTCTGCGCACGCAGGGGCCGAGGTCGACCTCTTCGTTGTAGACCGGAACGACCACGTCCACGACGGGCGCGGTCACTGCTTCTGCGGGTTCCGCCGCCCGCACGGCGGTCACGGTGTCGCTCATGCAGACCAATCTCGATCACCAGACTCACATCAGTCTGCGGCCTGCCTGGGAGGTTCCTGGGAGCCGCTTGCCTCGGCGTCGATTTCGTGCGATGCGCGACCCCGGATCGAGATCGCGCGGACCCCGCCGTGATCGCGCTAGCTCGGTCCGAGATGCAGCCGCCACAACGGGGAGACCGGTCCGTGTCCTTTGCCCAGGTCGTACGACGCTTCCAGACAGCGGAAGGTCCATTCCTTGGCGAAGGCGACGGCGTCGGGGACCGAGTAGCCGTGGGCAAGCGCGCTGCAGATGGACGCGGCCAGGGTGTCGCCGCCGCCGTGGTCGTTGCCGGTCGCCAGGCGCCGGGCGGGGAGCTCGTGGAAGGTGTCGCCGTCGAAGAGCAGGTCGGTGGACTGCTCGGAGGTGCGCAGGTGGCCGCCCTTGACGATGGCCCACTGCGGGCCGAGCGCGATGAGCGCCTCGGCGGCCTTGCGGGCGGAAGCGTCGTCGACCACGTCGATGCCGGTGATCAAGCGGACCTCGTCGAGGTTCGGGGTGACCACGGTGGCCAGCGGAATCAGGGTGTTGCGCACCGCATCCAGGGCCTCGGCGTGCAACAGCGCGTCGCCGTGCATGGAGGCGGCGACCGGATCGACCACCAGCGGGATGCTGCCCTGGCGTCCGATGCCGACCTCGCGGCAGACCCCCGCCACCGCCTCGATGATGGCGGTGGAGGCCAGCATGCCGGTCTTGGCCGCGCCGATTCCGATGTCGCCCACCACGATTCGCACCTGGTCGGCCACGACCTGCGGCGGGATCTCGTGGAAACCGCTGACGCCGAGGGTGTTCTGCACGGTCACCGCGGCGACCGCCACGCACGCGTGCACACCGCACAGGGCCATGGTGCGGGAGTCGGCCTGGATGCCCGCGCCGCCGCCGGAGTCGGTGCCCGCGATGGTGAGGGCGCGGACCGGGGTGGTGCCGTTCGGGGCAAGCGGTAGGAGTTGCACTGTGCCTATCTTGCCCTTCGCTTCGCTCCGGGCGGGTTCGCGGTCGTGTTCGATTTGCCCTCCGCTTCGCTCCGGGCGGGTTCGCGGCGCTTGAGTCTCGTTCTTCCCTCCCTCCGCTCCTCCGCTTCGCTCCCCCGCTCCGCTCAGTCCAGAACGAGACGCGCCGCGAACCAGGGGGCGATCAGATCCCATTGTTGAAAATCATTATCATTAAGTCGTGACTTCAACTCAGCTGCCTGTGACTGTGCTGTCCGGGTTTCTCGGCGCGGGCAAGACGACCCTGCTCAACCACATCCTGGCCAACCGGGAGGGCCGCCGGGTGGCGGTCATCGTCAATGACATGAGCGAGGTGAACATCGACGCGGCACTGGTCGCGGGACAGGGGCACCTGGACCGCACCGAGGAGAAACTGGTCGAGCTCACCAACGGCTGCATCTGCTGCACGCTGCGCGAGGACCTCATCGAATCGGTGGGAAAACTGGCCCGGGAGGGGCGCTTCGACCAGCTGGTCATCGAATCCACCGGGATCTCCGAGCCGATGCCGGTGGCGGCCACCTTCGAGTGGGAGTTCGAGGACGGCTTTCAGCTCGGTGAACTCGCGCGCCTGGACACCATGGTGACGGTCGTGGACTGCTCCACCTTCCTCGCCGACGTGGTGCGGGGGCAGGCCCTGGCCGAGCGGAATCTGCAAGCGGGAGCCGGGGATGCGCGCACCATCGCCGACCTGCTCGTCGATCAGGTCGAGTTCGCGAACGTGCTGGTACTCAACAAGACCGACCTGGTGAGCGCGAATGCGCTCGGGACCGTGGAGGCCACGATCCGGCGGTTGAACCCGGGCGCGCGAATCCTGCGGGCCGCACACGGCGTCGTCGACCTCGCCGAGGTCCTCGACACCGGGCGCTACAACCCCGATCTCGCGGCCCAATTCGACGGCTGGGACGAGGAATTGGCCGGCGGCCACACCCCCGAAACCGAGGAATACGGCATCAGCAGCCTCACCTTCACCGCCGACCGCCCCTTCCACCCCGAACGCCTGGACGCCGCCCTCGCCCGACTACAGAGACTGCTCCGCAGCAAAGGCTTCTTCTGGCTGGCAAGCCGCCCCGACCTGGCCGCCATCTGGTCTCAAGCCGGCCCGAACCTGACCTTCGAAGCCGGCGCCTACTGGGACGTCCTCGACATGCGGCCCGGCCAGGAGATCGTCTTCATCGGCATCGAACTCGACCGGCCCCACGTCCACGACCTCCTGACCTCAGCCCTCCTCACCGACGCCGAACTGGCTGCGGGCCAACAGGAATGGCTCACTTACGCCGACCCCTTCCCGTCGTGGGGACCATCCCACCACCACGCCTGACCAGCCGATCCGGCTACGACCGCACTCGAACCCACCGCCCGTGACGCAGGTCATTCGAAGGTGATGTCACAAGACCGGAGGATTTCGACTCTTGTGTGCGAATCGCTGAAAAGGAGTCGCCACTATGAATATCGCCCTGTGGATCTGCGCCGGACTGCTCGCAGCCGTAGCCCTCTTCGGCGGCCTCACGAAAATCGTCGTCCCCAAGGAGAAGCTGGCCGCCGCCCCCGGCGGCGGCTGGACCGGCGACGCCACCGCCACATTCGTCAAAACCCTCGGCGCCCTGGAAGTCCTGGCCGCCCTCGGCCTCACCCTCCCCGCAGTCCTGGACATAGCCCCGTTCATGGTCCCGGTAACCGCCGTCTGCTGGATCCTCCTGATGATCGGCGCCATGATCACCCACCTCCGCCACGGCGACCGAGCGGCCTTGATCGCAAACGTGCTCTACCTGGCCCTGGCCCTCTTCATCGCGGTGGGCCGCTTCTGGCTCCACCCGTTCTGACCAGCACCCAACTGCCGAGTGCCCAAACCGAGAGCTGAGAAGCTCGCGGCCCGTTCGGACGATGGTTCGCACTCCCCGTTGCACGGCCGGTCTTGCAGGGCCACTCGGGGGAAGGTTTCCACCGCGTGTCAGAACGATGTTCATCCAGTCGTAGTAGTCTTCGCGAAAATTGCGTGTACGTCGGGGCTTTCGCGCTGAGTGAGCGTTTCGTTCGTCATCTCTCGGCGCCTTGGGTGCGCAGGGCAGGGCTGTCGTGGTGTGCGGCGCGGCGGGTTCCGATGAACAGGAGGATTGTCGCGACCGCCATGATCGGCCAGGGTGTGGGCATGAGGACGATGGCGCCGATCACGGTCCAGACCCCCAGAATCCAGGCAATGAAGGGCGGGGGCGTGACGCGTCGGTTGTCCAGCCAGAGCACGATCAAGCCGACCACGATCAGCGGTATCCCGAAGCTGTCCAGGGAGAGCCAGTAGGCGCTGTCCGCCGGGCTCATCGCGGCGAAGTCGTCGCCCCACAGCTCCCCGCTGAACCACGCTCCGGCGTGGCGTGCCGCGTGCTCGATCGTCAACGCGCTCACGGTGTGTGCGGCCCCGAAAAATACGATGAGCCGACCAGCCCATTTGATCATCAGAACTCCCGATCTCCCGTGCGGGGATGCGTGTCTCATCCCCGCGGGTCCTGTTATACGGTGGCGTATAACAGAGAGGCTAGCCCTGATATACGGTGCCGTATAGAAGGCGAAGCGTGAGAGGAGTCACCGCATGGGCGTGGCCCGCACCCCTCGCGAGGTGTGGATCGAGCAGGGCTTGCAGACGCTCGTCGACAGCGGCGTGGAAACGGTCCGCATCGAAGTCCTGGCCAAGCAGCTGGGCGTGACCAAGGGCGGGTTCTACGGTTACTTCCCCGACCGCGCAGCCCTTCTGGAGGCAATGCTGGACGTCTGGGAGCGCGAGAGCACCGACGAAGTGCTCGAAACCGTTGCACTCGAGGATGACCCGCGGGACAAGATCGTGCTCGCAGGCCAGTTGACCTTGTCCCCCAACCGTTTGCTTGCGATCGATCTGGCGATCCGGGACTGGGCCCGCCGCGACGAATCGGTCGCCGCCCGACTGCGCCGCGTCGACGACCGCCGAATGGCCCTGCTGCGCGAGACGATCGGCACCTTCTGCTCCGACCCCGACGAGATCGAGGCCCGCAGCCTGCTCGCCTTCTGCCTGGCCATCGGAAACCAGTTCCTCGCCGCCGACCATCCCGGCCGCACCCGCACCCAGGTCCTCGCCCACGCCTCCGCGATCGTTTTCAACCGCCCAGCAGAGCCGGACCGATAGCCGTCAACGCTGTTCCGACCAGCCGGATCGCCACTGTTCAGCGGTCGGTAGTGAGTGGCGCCGGTCGCCGGATGGTCAGTGCCGGGCGGCCAAGGCGGTGTGGAGGGTGGCCGCCCACTGCTGCACGATTTCCTTGCGGCGCAAGGAGTCGTCGGTGAGGACATCGGCGAGCCCCAGGCCGCGGGCCAGGTCGAGGGTGGCCTGCACCAGGTGGTGCGCGACCGGATCCGAGTCGTCCACGCCCAGTGCCTCGACCGCCATCCGATGCGAGATGCGGCCGAAACGGGCTTCCATCGGGACGATTCGTTCACGCAGGGCCGGGTCGGCGGCCGCGTGGGTCCACACCTGCAGCGCCGCCTTGAACAGTGGGCTGGTGTAGGACTCGACCAGGCCGGCCACCACCGCCTCGGTGCGGGCGACGCCCTCGGCAACGTCGGCGACCGCGAGGGCGTCGGCCTTGGCCTGGTCCATCCGGGTGTCGAACATGTACTCCAGTGCGGCGGTGATCAGGTCCTCACGGGTGGGGAAGTGATGCTGGGCCGCACCACGCGACACCCCGGCCCGTTCGGCCACCACGGCGACCGTGGCGGCCGCCCAGCCCGTCTGGGCCAGGCAGTCGATGGTCGCCTCCAGCAGCCGCTGCCGGGTGGCCCGGCTGCGGTCCTGCTTGGGTTCGTGGGGTGTCGCCATGGTTGCCTATTCTGCCCAGCTGGGCGGGCGGCGCTGCATGAAGGCTGTGATGCCCTCGATCACCTCGGGGGTGCCGAAGCAGCTCGCGGAGCGTTTGGCCAGGTCCTCGGCCCCGCGATCGAAGGCCGTGAGCAGGTCCGCGTTGACGAGCTGCTTGGCTTCGGCCAGGCCCTGCGGTGAGCCCTTGCGGAGCTCACCGAGCAGGCGCGCGGTCTCGGTCGCGGGGTCGTCGGCGGCGACGGTGATGAGGCCGATGCGTTCGGCCTCGGCCGCGTCGAAGGTCTCGCCGGTCTGGAAGTAGCGGGCCGCCGACCGGCCGGTCATGCGCGGCAGCAGGGTCAGCGAGATCATGAACGGGGCCAGCCCGATCCGCACCTCGGTCAGCGCGAAGCTGCTGCTCCGCCCGGCGACCACGAGGTCGCAGGCGGCGATGATGCCCATGCCGCCCGCCCGCACATTGCCGTCCACCCGTGCCACCACGGGCTTGGGCATGGCGAGGATGTCGCGCAGCACCGAGATCATCCAGCGGGTGCGGATATCGGCGGCGGCGGCCGGGTCGGCGTCCACCGCCTCCTTGAGATCCGCGCCCGCGCAGAAGGTGTTGCCGGTGTGGGTGAGCATCACCCCACGCACCGCATCGTCCCCGGCCGCCCGCTCCAGGCCCGCCAGTAATTCGGTGACCAGCCGGGAGGACAGGGCGTTGCGATTGTGCGGGGAGTCCAGGGTCAGTACCGCGAATCCGTCGCGCACCTCGTAGCGCACGAACGGCGCGTCCGCGGCGGCACCGGCTGTGTCGGTCATCGAATACTCCTGCTGCTGTGTGGCTTTCGGGTGCGGGAGGGACGAGTGACGGTGGCCGCGCACACCGCCGCCACTCGTCGCCCCGGTCAGTAGGACCGGGGCAGGCCGAGCGAGTGCTGGGCCACGAAGTTGAGGATCATCTCGCGGCTGACCGGGGCCACCCGGGCGATGCGCGCAGCGGCCAGCATGCCCGCCAGGCCCACATCCGAGGTCAGGCCGGAACCGCCGTGGGTCTGGATGGCCTGGTCGAGAGCCTTGATACTGGCCTCGGCCGCAGCGTATTTCGCCATATTGGCGGCCTCGGCCGCGCCGAAGTCGTCCCCGGAGTCGTAGAGGAACGCGGCCTTCTGCATCATGACCTTGGCCAGCTCCAGCTCGATCTTCACCTGCGCCAGCGGATGCGAGATGCCCTGGTGCGCGCCGATCGGCGCACCCTTCCACACCGCGCGCTCCTTGGCGTAGGCCACGGCCCGGTCGATGGCGTAGCGGCCCATGCCGACCGCCATGGCCGCGCCCATGATGCGCTCCGGGTTCAGGCCCGCGAACAGCTGCGCGATAGCGGCGTCCTCCTGGCCGACCAGGGCGGTGGCGGGCAGCCGCACATCGTCGAGGAACAGCGTGAACTGGTTGTCCGGCTCGAGGATGTCCATCTCCTGCTTCGTCTTCACGAAGCCGGGGGCATCGGTGGGAACGATGAACAGGGCGGGCTGCAGGTTGCCGGTCTTGGCGTTCTCGGAACGGGCCACGATGAGTACCGCCTCGGCCTGGTCCACGCCGGAGATGAAGATCTTGCGGCCGTTGAGGATCCAGTCCTCGCCGTCGCGGCGGGCGGTCGTGGTGATCTTGTGCGAGTTGGAGCCCGCGTCCGGCTCGGTGATACCGAAGACCATCTTGGACGAGCCGTCGGCCAGCTTGGTCAGCCAGTGCTGCTTCTGCGCCTCGGTGCCGTACTTGGTGATGATGGTGCCGCAGATGGCGGGCGAGACAACCATGAGCAGCAGGCCACAGCCCTGCGCCGCCAATTCCTCTTGCACGAGCGCGAGTTCGTAGATGCCCGCGCCACCACCGCCGTACTCCTCGGGCAGGTTCACGCCCAGGAAGCCGAGCTTGCCGGCCTCGTCCCACAGCTCGTCGAAGGGCTCGTTGCGCCGGGCCTTGGGTCCGGCGTAGTCGCGGAAGTTGTACTTGGCGGCCAGCTTGGCCACCGCGGCCCGCAGCGCCTTCTGCTCGTCTGTCTCGATGAAACTCATTGCCTACTCCTGATCTTCGCTGTGGACCACGGCGAGAACCGCGCCGACCTCGACCTGCTGGCCGGCGGAAACGTTCAATTCGGTGAGCACGCCGGCGGTGGGTGCGGCAATGGTGTGCTCCATCTTCATCGCCTCCAGCCACAGGATGGGCTGGCCCTTCTCGAGCCGGTCGCCGACGGCCGCGCCCAGGCGAATGACCGCGCCCGGCATCGGAGCCAGCAACGAGCCCTCGGCCACGTGGTCGGCCGGGTCGTCGAAGCGCGGCAGGCGGCGCACGGCCACCGGGCCGAGCGGGGAATCCACCGCGACCAGGTCGCCGTAGCGGGCGATCTCGAAGCGGCGGCGCACCGGGCCGCGCTCCCCCGGAACCTGGAGCACCACGAGATCCGGTGTGGCCTCCAGCAATTCGAGCCCGTCATGGCCCTCGACCTCGACACCCGCGCGGGTCAGGCGGTAGCGCACCTCGTGCTTGCCGGTCAGGCGCGACTCGTAGGACTTGGACTGCGGCTGCGACGGCAGATTGCGCCAGCCGCTGGGCAGGCCGCCGCCGACCCGGGCCGCGCGCCGGTTGGCGGCGGCGTCGGCGAGCGCGGCGGCCACGATGGACAGCTGCTCGTCGGCCTCGGAAACCAGTGGCGCCGATAGCTTTTGGAGATCGTGGGTCGCGAAGAACGCCGTATCGGTGTCGCCCGCCAGGAACGCCGGATGCCGCAGCACCCGCACCAGCAGGTCACGGTTGGTGACCAGGCCGTGAATCTTGGCCCGCTGCAACGCGCTCGCCAGCAGATGCGCCGCCTCGTCACGGGTCTCGGCGAAGGAGATGACTTTCGCCAGCATGGGGTCGTAGTGCACGCCCACCACGGAACCGTCCACCACGCCGGTGTCCAGGCGCACACCCGGCTCGGTCAGCACGGTGAATTCGCCCAGGGCGCCGGGGATGTCGAGCTTGTGGACGGGGCCGGACTGCGGCTGCCAGTCGTGGGCCGGATCCTCGGCGTAGAGGCGCACCTCGATGGAGTGGCCGCGCATCTCCGGCTGCCGCGCGGGCAGCGGGCGACCGGCGGCCACCTGCAGCTGCAGGCGCACCAGGTCGAGGCCGGTGACCTGCTCGGTGACCGGATGTTCCACTTGCAGACGGGTATTCATCTCCAGGAAGAAGAAGTCGCCCTTCTCGTCGGCCAGGAATTCGACGGTGCCCGCACCCTCGTAGCCGATGGCCTGCGACGCCAGCCGCGCCGCTTCGAACAACCGCGCCCGCATGCCCTGTCCCTCGCCCATGGCGTCGATCTTCTCGACCAGCGGGGAGGGAGCCTCCTCGACGACCTTCTGATGGCGGCGCTGGATCGAGCACTCGCGCTCGCCGACCGCCCACACGGTGCCGTGGGTGTCGGCCATGACCTGCACCTCGATGTGGCGCCCGGTCTCCAGGTAGCGCTCACAGAAGACGGTCGGATCGCCGAAGGCGGACTGGGCTTCCCGCTGCGCCGCCTCGATCTGACCGGTCAGCTCGGACAGTTCGCGCACCACGCGCATGCCGCGACCGCCGCCGCCGGCGGACGCCTTGATCAGCACCGGCAGCATGTCGGCGGTGACCTCGGCCGCATCCAGCTGCTTCAGTACCGGGACACCGGCGGCGTCCATCATCTTCTTGGACTCGACCTTGGAGCCCATCTGCTCGATGGCCGCGACCGGCGGGCCGATCCAGGTGAGGCCGGCGGCCTGCACAGCCTTGGCGAATTCGGCGTTCTCGGAGAGGAATCCGTAGCCGGGGTGGATGGCGTCGGCACCGGCGGCCAGGGCGGCCTCGATGATCAGCTCGGCACGCAGGTAGGTCTCGCCAGGGGTGTTGCCCGGCAGGCGGATTGCCGCATCGGCCTCGGCCACATGGGGAGCGTTCGCATCGGCGTCGGAATAGACCGCCGTGGTAGCGATACCCATGCGACGGCAGGTGGCGAACACCCGTCGTGCGATCTCGCCACGGTTGGCGACCAGAACGTTGGTAATCACTGTGCCCATTGGGGTCGCAATGCTCATCTCTGGCCTCACATCCGGAAGACGCCGAAGCCCTCGGCGCCCTTGATCGGGGAATTGTGGATGGCGGACAACGCCATTCCCAAGACCGTGCGGGTGTCACGCGGGTCGATGACGCCGTCGTCGTAGAGGCGGCCCGACATGAACATGGGCAGCGATTCGGCCTCGATCTGCGCCTCGATCATGGCCCGCATCCCGGCGTCGGCCTCCTCGTTGAAGGGCATGCCCTTGGCCTCGGCCGCGGCCCGGCCCACGATGGAGATGACGCCCGCCAACTGCGCGCCGCCCATGACGGCGGATTTGGCACTGGGCCAGGCGAATACGAAGCGCGGATCGTAGGCGCGGCCGCACATGCCGTAGTGGCCCGCGCCGTAGGACGCGCCCATGAGCAGCGAGATGTGCGGCACCTTCGAATTCGACACCGCGTTGATCATCATCGCGCCGTGCTTGATGATGCCCTTCTGCTCGTACTCCTTGCCGACCATGTAGCCGGTGGTGTTGTGCAGGAACAGCAGTGGCGTGTTCGACTGGTTGGCCAGCTGGATGAACTGGGTCGCCTTCTGCGCTTCCTCGGAGAACAGCACGCCGCGGGCATTGGCGAGAATGCCGACCGGGTAGCCGTGCAGTTCCGCCCAACCGGTCACCAGGCTGGACCCGTAGAGAGGCTTGAACTCGTCGAAGTCGGAGCCGTCGACCATGCGGGCGATGACCTCGCGCGGATCGAAGGGGATCTTGAGGTCGGTCGGCACGATGCCGATCAGTTCCTCGGAGTCGTACAGCGGCTCGATCACCTCGGTGAGCGGGCGCGCGGCCGGACCTTGCTTCTGCCAGTTCAGTCGCTTGACGATGGACCGGCCCAGCCGGATCGCGTCCTGCTCGTCCACGGCCAGGTAGTCGGCCAGACCCGAAATGCGGGCGTGCATTTCGGCGCCGCCGAGGGATTCGTCGTCGGACTCCTCACCGGTGGCCATCTTCACCAGCGGCGGACCGCCCAGGAACACCTTGGAGCGCTCCTTGATCATGACCGTGTAGTCCGACATGCCCGGGACGTACGCGCCACCGGCGGTGGAATTGCCGAAAACCAGTGCGATGGTGGGTATTCCGGCCGCCGACAGCCGGGTGAGGTCCCGGAACATGCGCCCGCCGGGAACGAAGACCTCTTTCTGTGTCGGCAGATCCGCGCCGCCGGACTCGACCAGGCCGATCACCGGCAGCCGGTTCTCCAGCGCGATGTCGTTCATGCGCAGGTTCTTGCGCAGCGTCCACGGATTCGACGTACCGCCGCGCACGGTCGGATCCGGCGCGACGATCATGCACTCGACGCCCTCGACAATGCCGATGCCCGCGATCACGCTGGCGCCCACATGGAAGTCGCTGCCCCAGGCCGCGAGCGGGGCCAGCTCCAGGAACGGCGAATCCTCGTCGATGAGCAGTTCGATGCGCTCACGCGCGGTCAGCTTGCCGCGCTTGCGGTGCCGGGCCATCTTGTCCGGGCCACCGCCCGCGATGTTCTTGGCGTACTCGGCCTCCACCTCGGCCAGCTTGGCCGTCATGGCTTCGGCGGCGGCCTGATAGTCCGCCGAATTCGGGTCTACGGACGTGCGCAGAATACTCAAGACTGGAACCCCAATCGCTTGGCCGCGAGGCTGGTCAGAATCTCGTTGGTGCCGCCGCCGATGCCGAGGATGCGGACATCGCGGTAGTGGCGCTCGACTTCGGACTCACGCATGTAGCCGAGGCCACCGAAGAGCTGCACCGCCTGGTGGGCAACCCATTCCGCGGTCTCCACGGCGGTGTTCTTGGCGAAGCACACCTCGGCGATCAGATCGGTCTCGCCGCGGGCGGCACGCTCGGCCAGCGCGTGGGTGTACACGCGTGCGACGTCGATGCGGCGCGCCATCTCCGACAGCGTGTTCTGCACGGCCTGGCGGCTGATCAGCGGGCGGCCGAAGGTCTCCCGGTCCCGGCACCACCGCAGGGTCAGATCCAGGCAGCGCTGGGCGTGCCCGTACCCCTGCACGGCCAGCCCCATCCGCTCGCTCACGAAAGCCTGTGCGATCTGGGCGAATCCGCTGTTTTCCGGGCCCACCAGGTTCGAGACCGGCACTCGCACATCGACATACGACAGTTCGGCGGTGTCCGAGCACAGCCAGCCCATCTTCTCCAGCTTGCGGCTGACGGTGAACCCGGGCGTGCCCTTCTCCACCACCAGCAGCGACACACCCGCCGCGCCCGGACCGCCCGTACGTACCGCGGTCACCACGAAATCGGCGCGCACACCGGAGGTGATGAAGGTCTTGGACCCGTTCACGATGAAGTCGTCGCCGTCACGGACCGCCGTGGTCCGCAGATGCCCGACATCCGAACCGCCGCCCGGCTCGGTGATGGCCAGCGACCCGATCTTCTCGCCCGCCAGCGTCGGCCGCACCCAGCGCTCGATGTGCTCGGCGTTGCCCGAGGCGATCAGGTGCGGCACCGCGATACCGCAGGTGAACAGGGAGGCGAACAGGCCGCCCGAGCAGCCCGCGTAGTGCAGCTCCTCGGCCACGATGGCGGCGTCGATGCCGTCACCTCCGGAACCGCCGGCGGACTCCGGGAACTGGACGCCCAGCAGCCCCAGCGCACCCGCCTTCTTGTGCAGCTCACGCGGGATCTCGCCATTGCGCTCCCACTCGTCCAGATACGGCAGCACCTCCCGCTCCGCGAAACCGCGCACGGTGGCGCGCAATTCGCGACGTTCGGGCGTCTGCCACGGATCTGCATATCCGGCGCTCATACCGCCTCGTTCCCTTCCGCGAGGCCGAACCCTCGCCTGTCACCGGCTCGGCCGGACCCTCGCCTATCACCGGCTCGGCCGGACCACAGCCGCGACGCAGGTCCGCCGCGCCGCCTCACGGCAGCAACTCCGCGGGGATGTCCAGGTACCGGGCGCGCAGCCATTCGCCGAGCCCCTTGGCCTGCGGGTCGAAGCGGGCCTGATAGGCCACGCCCTCCCCGAGCAGGCCCTCGACGATGAAGTTCAGCGCCCGCAGATTCGGCAGCACGTGCCGGGTGACCGGCAGCGCGGCGGTCTCGGGCAGCAGGCGGCGCAGCTCGTCGACCGTCAGCGTGTGCACCAGCCAGCGCCACTGCTCCTCGGTGCGCACCCAGACGCCGATATTGGCATTGCCGCCCTTGTCGCCACTGCGGGCCAGCGCGATCGCGCCCAGCGGGGCACGGGTGGTGGCTCCCGCCGGAAGCGGCTGCGGCAGTTCCGGTTCCGCGACCGCATCCAGCTCCAGGGTTTCCCCGGCCGGCGCGATCGCGACCTCGGTGCCGTCCGCCAGGACCGCCGTGTGCGGAATCTCCTTGGAATCCACGTATCCCGGCGTGAACACCCCGTACGGACCGCCATTGCCGGGCGGGGCCGTCAGCGAGAAACCGGGGAAGCTGGCCAGGGCCAATTCCACGGCGACACTGGAGAAAGCGCGCCCCACCCGGTTCGGATCCGGGTCGCGGACCACGCAGCGCAGCAGGGCGCTGGCCTGCTCCTCGGTGTCGGCGTCGGGCCGGTCCAGCCGTGCCAGGGTCCACTCCAGCTCCGCGGGCCGCGCCGGCAGCCAGGACTCCAGCTGCCGTTGCGCCAGTTCGGCTTTGGCCTCGATATCCAGGCCGGTGAGGATGAACTCCATCTCGTTGCGGAATCCGCCGATGGTGTTGGTCGACACCTTGGTCTGTGGCGGCGGGGCCTCACCGGTCACGCCGCTGATCAGCACCCGGTCGGGGCCCTCCTGGCTCACCTCGATGGTGTCGAGTCGCGTGGTGACATCCGGCCCGGCATAGCGTGCGCTCTGGATCTCGTACATGAGCTGGGCTTTCACCGTGTCCACGGTGACCGCGCCGCCGGTGCCCTCATGCTTGGTGATGACACTGCTGCCATCGCGCCGCACCTCGGCGATCGGGAAGCCCGGCCGGCCCAGATCGGCGATCTCGGTGAAGAAGGCGAAATTGCCGCCGGTGGCCTGGGTGCTGCACTCGATGACGTGTCCCGCCACCACCGCACCGGCCAGCGCGTTGTAATCGGTTCGGCCCCAGCCGAAATGCGCGGCCGCGGGACCGACCACCACCGAGGCGTCGGTGACCCGCCCCGTCACCACGATGTCCGCGCCTGCGGTCAGGCATTCGGCGATGCCCCACGCGCCCAGGTAGGCGTTCGCGGTGAGCGGCGCGCCCAGTCCGAGCTCTCCGGCCCGCGCCAGCAGATCGTCACCGGTCACGTACGCGACCTTCGGTGCGAGACCGAGCTTTTCGGCCACCTCGCGCACCCGCTGGGCCAGCCCGGCCGGATTCAACCCGCCCGCATTGGCGACGATCTTCACCCCGGACTCGAGGGCCAGGCCGAGGCTGCCCTCCAGCTGCTTCACAAAGGTTTTGGCGTAGCCGAGGTTCGCGTCCTTCATGCGATCGCGTCCCAGGATCAGCATGGTGAGCTCGGCCAGATAGTCGCCGGTGAGCACGTCGAGCTGCCCGCCCTCGAGCATCTCCCGCATGGCGCTGAGACGATCGCCGTAGAACCCGGAACAGTTGCCGATCCGAATCAGATCCGGAGTGTCGGCGAGCTGACTCATGGCGGGCCTCCCTGTGCACCTGCGCTGTCACAGCGCGGTCGGCGCAGCCTCGGTGCTGCGGTCGATTACAGGGTCACATCGGTCCCGGAAAAAATCAAGCCCGCGTGCTTGTTATTTTCCAAAATCCCAGGTCGGGACCGGTCCCGGTGCGTCGGCAACCTTCAGGCACACTGAACAGGTGTCCTCAGACGTCACCGCGATCGTCCTGCTCGCCCTCGCCGGATTCCTGCTCGGCGGGGCGTACTCGCTGTTCAAGACCTCGCGCCCGCTGGCCATCGGGCTCGCCGTCTGCGGCGTGCTCGCGGCCGTGGGCGCGGTGCTCTGGATGACCAACTGACTCCCTGGCGCTCAGGCGCTTCCCTGAAACCCCTTTCGGCCCCGGGGGGCCGCTACTCCGCTTCGAGGCGGAAGATGCGGAGATCCTCGGGGACGCCGCTCAGGGGAGCGGCGAAAAAGCTACGGCGATAGGGCTTTACGCCCAGCCCGAGCTCCTCGAGCGTCTCGGGTCGCAGCGAGTCCAGGGTCGCGCCCGAGAGCATGGTGTTGCCATTGCCGCCCGCCTCCATGACGCGGGCCGCGATGTTCACATCGATGCCGAGCCAGTCGCCGCCGATCTCGCGCGGGCTGCCGGTGTGCAGCCCCAGGCGCATCTGCGGGCGATAGCCGTCCACCGACACCGCCGACAAGTTCTCCTTGGCCGCCACCGCCGCCCGCACCGCCCGGTCCGCGGACGGGAACACGGCCATCACGCCGTCGCCCATGCGCTTGACCACCTGGCCGCCGCGATCCACGATGGGCGGCTCGATGGCCTTGGCCACCCGCCGCAGCAGGTCCAGGGTCACCTCGTCCCCCGCGGCCAGGGACCAGCTGGAGAAGGCCACCAGATCGGTGAACATGATGGTGATCTCCTGCGGGCCACGACCCTTGCCGACCCGCTCCAGCACGGCCTGCCAGACCTGCAGCGCACCCAGCCCCAATTCGCGTGCGGCACTGGGGGAATCACCGACCAGCTTGTCCGCCGCGCGGGCCACCGCACGCGCGCCACCGGGCCCGGAGACCGAAAGCGGATCACCGAAGGCCGGATCGCCGGGCAGGTTCTCGCGCGCCTTGCGGATGGCGCCGATGATGTCGCCGCGCTGATTGGCGGCATTGACCATGGCCGAGAGCTGCCCGGGGAAACCGCCGCGCCGCCGCCCGGTCTGCGACTCGTCGGTCTCGTCGGGGTCCTCGGACAGTTCCGCGGGAATCAAGGGAATGACCACATCCGGGTCGATGCGGGGTTGCCGCGCCCGGCTGCCGGGCACGTCGCGGGACCGGTTGCGATCGGTTCCCAGTCCGTCCGTGCGGTTCGCGTCGGAGGCGCGTTCACCGCCGTCGGAGGGTCGTTCGCTCACGCCCAGAGCGTATCTCAGCGTTCCGTCATGGGATGGATCAATGATTGCCACCTGACACCTCCCGATCGGTGCTAGCGGCCACATCATTGGGCCCGCCGAAGGTTTGAGTGTTTTGGTTGCTGCTTCGATGCTACGACTGTCCAGTACGACGGCCAACCGATCCAGGCCGGTAGGAAAAGTTAGCTGGAACACATTTTCGGCTCCCCATGACATCGGCCCGATACGGAGAATCCGTATCGGGCCGGTGCTCGCCGCCGTGCCGGGCAGTGGCCGGCGGCCCCCAGGGCAGGGTCTGTGCGTCGCGCTCTACGCGTCGCGCTTATTTACCACGAACAACGCGGCTCCGAAGATCAATGCGACAAAGACCGCGAAATAGGCCAGGCCGCCCCACGGACCCCAGTGCCAGTACGACGACTTGGCATCCACGGTGCCCAGGAACAGGCCCGCGTTCTGGAACGGCAGCAGCACCTGGATCTCCCGGCCGACCTTGCCGAACGCGCCCACCATGGGCTCGAGGATCACCGGCCAGACGATCAGCAGCGACAGCGCGCCCGCCGACTGCCGGATCAGCGTGCCCACGCCGACCGCCAGGAAGACCACCAGCAGGATGAACAGCGGCACGGCGTAGAAGACCCGCAGATCGCCACTGCTCAGGCTCAGGTGACTGCCCGCGTCGTGGTTCACCATGACCTTGAAGATGAAGAAGCCGAGGAAGGTCAGCACTGCACTCAGCAACGCCATAGCAACCCCAATGACACCTGCCTTCGTGAGCAGCACGGAGGTTCTGCTGGGAACCGCGAGAAAGGTGGTCTTGATGGTGCCGAAGCGGTACTCGCTGGTGACCGCCAGCGCCGCCAGGATCATGACCATCAGGTAGCCGAAACCCGGAATGCCCTGGGCCAGGCCGGTGATACCCAGGCCCGCCACCGAGTTCTCCGCGTACGGCGCGTCGGCCGGGGTCATCTTGCCCTGGGCCAGCTGATCCTCGAACACCCGCCAGGACGCGTTCAGGGCCAGGCTGAACAGCGCCGCGATACCCAGCGCGAAGATCACCAGCAGCGCCGTGCACCAGACCGGGGATTTGGTCGAGGTGAGCTTGATTCGTTCCGCCGCGAGCACTCCCATCAGAGCGCACCTCCCATGACCTGATCGAAGCCTTCGCCGTGGTACTGCACCGCGCCACCGGTCATGCGCATGAACGCCTCCTCCAGCGAGGCGCGCTGCGGCGAGAGCTCGTAGAGCGTGATGTCGTTGGCGCCGGCCAGTTTTCCGACCGCGTCGCTGGTGACGCCCGCGACCACCAGGGCCGGGCCGTCCCCCTCGGTAGGTTCTTTACCGGCCGGCCGGGCGCCGTCCTCGCGGACCGTCATGCCGTTCGAGGTGAGCAGGCTGCGCAGCTGATCCAGCTGCGGACTGCGCACGCGCACAGACTGTTCCGAGGCCTTCTCGATGAAATCCTTTGTGGTGGTGTCGGCAATGAGCCGGCCCCGGCCGATCACGACGAGATGCTCGGCGGTCTGCGCCATTTCGGAGAGCAGATGACTCGACACCAGCACGGTGCGGCCCTCGCCCGCCAGCCGCTGCATGAAGCGGCGGATCCACAGAATGCCCTCGGGATCGAGGCCGTTCACCGGTTCGTCGAACAGCAGCACCTGCGGGTCGCCGAGCAGGGCGCCGGCCAGGCCGAGCCGCTGCGACATGCCGAGGGAGAAACCACCGGCGCTCTTGTTGGCGACCTCGGACAGGCCGACCAGGCGCAGCACCTCCTCCACCCGCGACTGCGGAATGTCATTGGAGGCGGCCATCCACCGCAGGTGCGAGCGCGCGGAACGATTGGGATGCACCCACTTCGCGTCCAGCAGCGCGCCGACGGTGTCGAGCGGACGCTTCAGGTCGTGGTACGGCTTACCGTCGATGAGGGCGGTGCCGGAGGTCGGTGTGTCCAACCCCAGGATCATCCGCATGGTGGTCGACTTGCCCGCCCCGTTCGGGCCGAGGAAGCCGGTCACCTGCCCCGGACGGACCGTGAACGACAGGTCCGACACCGCGACGGTCTGGCCGTAGTGCTTGGTCAGGCCTCTCAGTTCGATCATGGCGACCAGTCTTCCCCATGTGCGGAGCGCGCACTATCGCTAATTGGTCGCGCGTAGCTCATCCCTGAGGATGACTGGGCTAATTTGCCCTCCGCTTCGCTCCGGGCGGGTTCGCGGCGCTGGAGTCTCGTTCTTCCCTCCTCCGCTCCTCCGCTTCGCTCCCCCGCTCCGTCAGTCCAGAACGAGACGCGCCGCGAACCATAGCGCGGCACTTCAGGGACGAGACGGCGCGAACCGTAGTGCGGCGCTTCAGAATCCGGGCGAGGACGCTTGTGCCCAGAACCGCTTGGGGATTCGACCCGCCTGCCGCGCCAGCCGGCCGCCCTCGACCGCGCGGGCCATGGCGGCGGCCATCAGCGCGGGCTGCCGGGCGCGGGTGACCGCGGTGGCCAGCAGGACCGCCGAGCAGCCGAGTTCCATTGCCAGCGCGGCATCACTGGCGGTGCCGATGCCCGCGTCGAGGATGACCGGCACGCCCGCGGCGGCCACGATCATCTCGATATTGTGCGGATTGCCGATACCCAGGCCGGTGCCGATCGGCGAACCCAGGGGCATGACCGCGGCGCAGCCGGTGTCCTCGAGGCGCTTGGCCAAGACCGGGTCGTCGGTGGTGTAGGGCAGCACGGTGAAGCCATCGTCCACCAATTGCTCTGCGGCGGCGACCAATTCGATGGCGTCGGGCAGCAGGGTGCGCTCGTCGGCGATGACTTCCAGCTTCACCCAATCGGTTTCGAGCGCCTCGCGGGCCAGCTGGGCGGTGAGCACGGCTTCGGCCGCCGTGCGGCAGCCGGCGGTATTGGGCAGCGGGGCGATCTCCAGCCGCTTGAGCAGGTCCAGCACACCGGTGCCGCCCGCGGCGTCCACCCGGCGCATGGCGACCGTGGTCAGCTCGGTGCCCGAGGCGACCAGGGCCTCCTCCAGCACGGCCAGGTTCTCCGCGCCGCCGGTGCCCATGATGAGCCGGGAGCCGAACTCGCGACCCGCGATGACCAGCGGCGCTCCTGCCGGCGCGCTAGCCACCCTGCACCGCCGTCAGCACCTCGATCTCCCAGCCGCGGCCGACCGGCTCGTCCCAGCGGGATTTGGGGAACACCGCGCCGTCGATGGCCAGCGCCACGCCCTGGCATGGCAGGTTCAGCCGTTCCAGTAGCTGCCGGATGGTGAGCTCGTCGGGGAACACGTGGTCCTCACCATTAACGGTGACGCCGACCGGAATTGCGGTCATCGAACTCCTCCTGGGTGCTGTGCATATCGAAAAGAAACGGTGCGGCGGTGGTGAACCGGCGCGGGTCCGCGGCGCGCGCCTCGGGCAGCTCGGCGTCGGCGAGCAGCGCCAGGACGGCATCGGCGGTGACCGGGGTGTCGAGAATGCCGTTGCGGCCGTGTCCCGCGGCCACGATCACCTGCTCGTCCAGGTAACCGATCAGCGGCAGATTGTCGGGCGAGCCCGGTCGCGAACCCGCGATGGCCTCGGCGAATTCGTACTCGCCGAGGCCCGGCAGCACGGCTTCGGCATCGGTGACCAGGTCGCGGACACCGGCGACGGTGACGGCATTGTCGAACCCGACTTCGTATTGTGTTGCACCCAGCACGATTCCGTCACGCCTCGGCACAAGATATATGGGCCGGCCGTGCACCCGGGCCCGGATCACGCGGGCGGGCGCGCGCGGGGCGCTGGGGCGGCGGCGCAGGCGCAGGATCTCGCCCTTCACCGGGCGCACCGGCAGACCGGGCCACAGGTCGGCGGCCGCGGCGCCGGTGGCGAGCACGACGCGATCGTGCGGCAGGCCCACCGGGGACTCCACCCGCTCGGCGCGGAACTCCACTCCGGCCGCGGCACAGGCGGTTCGGAGCGCGGTCACCAGGGCGCGATTGTCCACGGCGGGTTCGGCGACGGCGAGCAGTCCGGCGCGCACGCCGCGGCCCAGGCCGGGTTCGGCGGCGCGCACTCCGGCGCGGTCCAGCAGGCGCAGCTCGTGGCCGCGGGCATTCACCCAGTCGGCGATGGTGCGCAGGTCGGCGGCATCGGCGCCGTCCAGGGCGACGGTCAGGGTCTGGTCGGCGACTAAGACATCGGTGCCGGTGACGGCCCGCAGCTCGGCGGCGAACCCGGGCCAGCGGATCAGGGAGGCGGCGCCGAAGGCGAGAGCGGCGTCCTCACCGGGCCAGCCCTCCGAGAGCGGGGCGAGCATGCCGCCCGCCACCCAGGAGGATCCGGAGCCCACGGCCGGGTCGAAGAGGGTGACGGTCCAGCCCGCTCCGGCGGCACGCCAGGCTACCGAAAGTCCGATCACACCGCCGCCGACGACGGCCAGAGTCCGCATGTGAATCCACCTAACTCATCCCGGCATCCGCGGGACCTGCATATATGTCGCTCGAAACAGTGGACTCGGCGGGAGTGTCGCGCACCGTCACGCCGGGTGCGCTCCCTCGGGTCGTTTCGACTGGAACACCGTAGCGCGACTACCGTCGAGGCTGTGCAACCCTCCCACCCGAACCGGCCCGCCACCCCACGGGAACGCCTCGCCACCGCGCGGCTGTACCTGTGCACCGACGCCCGCCGGGACCGGGGTGACCTGGCGGAGTTCGCCGAGGCGGCCCTGGCCGGCGGCGTCGACATCATCCAGCTGCGGGACAAGGGCTCGTCCGGGGAGAAGCGGTTCGGGCCGCTCGAGGCCAAGGCCGAACTGGGTGCGCTGGCCGAGCTGAAGGCCGCCGCCCGCCGCCACGGCGCACTGGTCGCGTGCAACGACCGCGCCGATATCGCGCTCGCGGCCGGGGTGGACGTGCTGCATCTGGGCCAGGGCGACCTGCCGCCCTGGTACGCGCGGCAGATCCTGGGCGGTGAGGTGGTGCTGGGCCGCTCCACGCACAATCGCGCGCAGGCCGGGCTGGCCGCGGTGGACGAGCACATCGACTACTTCTGCACCGGGCCGGTGTACGCCACCCCGACCAAGCCGGGCCGCACCCCCGCGGGCATCGACCTGGTCCGGTCCACCGCCGATTCGCACACGCAGCGGCCGTGGTTCGCCATCGGCGGTATCGACGCCCGCAGCCTGCCCGAGGTGCTGGACGCGGGCGCGACGCGAATCGTGGTGGTGCGGGCCATTACCGAGGCCGACGATCCGGAGGCCGCCGCCCGCGCCATCAAGCAGCGGATCCTGGAGAACGACCGCTAGCTAGCCGACCGGGTCGAGGCGGATCGGGACGCCGTTCAGGTTGGACATGCCCGCGAGGCGTTCCACATCGGCGAGATCGGTGGACATCAGGTCGTTCACGTTCGCACCCCCGGCGGCATTGGCGCGCCGCCAGCCGCCGTCGTGACCCCAGCCGTGCGGAATGGCCACGGTGCCCTCGGTCATGTCCTCGGTGAGCCGGGCGATCACCTCGATGGCGCCGTGCGCGGAGGTGACCCGGCACCGGTCGCCGTCGGAAATGCCCGCCACCGCCGCGTCTTTGGGGTTGATGCGGGCGGCGTGCTCGCGGTCGCCCCGCATGAGCGGCTCGGCATTGTGCATCCACGAGTTGTGGGATTTCAGTTCACGCAGCCCGATGACGCGCAGCGGATAGGCGGGATCGGCCGGCCGCGCGCCGAGGGTGCGCAGTTCGCCGATGATCTCGTCCGGATCCAGCCGCACGCGGCCACCCTTGTGCCGCACCACGTTCCGCAGTACCCCGGTGGCGATGCTGTCGGCGAGCACCACCCCGTGCGGGTGGCGGCGCAGCATGCGCAGGCTCAAGCCATTGCGCCGCAGGCCGAATCGGTCGCCGTAGGGGCCGGTGCGCAGGGCCAGGTCGGCCAGCAGGGTCGGGGTGGGGCGGGCGGAGCCGAGGCCCGGGACCCGGCGGCGCAGAGCGCTCAGCAGGCGACCGGCCGGGCGAGCCTGACCGACGGCGAAGGGCTGCACGCCGATCCGGGTCGCGATGGCGTCGATGATCCGCCATTCCTCGCGAGCCTCCCCGTACGGTTCGATGACCCGCTCGGTGTACTGGGTGTACGGCGTCGGGGAGAACGCGGTGAACGGCAGCGGAATGTCGTCGCGCTCCAGGAAAGTGGTCGCCGGGAGGATGTAGTCGGCGATCCGGTTGGTGTCGTTGACATATATGTCTATGGAAACGAACAGGTCCAGTTCGGTGAGCGCGGCGGCCAGTTCGCGGCCATTGGGCACCGAGGAGACCGGATTGCCCGCCGAGGTGAACAGGGCACGCAGGCGGCCCGGGCCGGGGGTGGTGATCTCCTTGGCCATGATGGCGGCCGGGAAGGTGCCCAGCACGTCCGGAAATCCGCCGATGCGGGAATGGTTCTTGCCGTAACCCGCGAAACCGAGGCGGGCGCTCAGCTCGGAGACCGCCACCAGTTCCTTGCCGAAGACCGAACCGCCCGGCCTGTCCAGGTTTCCGGTCACCAGGGACAGGACGTCGATGAGGAAGGCCACCAGGGTCGCGTGCCTGCCCAGGCAGGTGCCGGTGCGGCCGTAGACCGCGGCGGATTCCGCGTCGGCCAGATCGCGAGCGAGGGCGCGCACCCGATCGGGTTCGAGGCCGGTGATCTCGGCGGTGTATTCGGGCGTGAAACGCGCTACGGCATCCCGCAATTCCTGTGCGCCCCTTGCTTGCCGGCGCAATGCCTCGGTGTCTTCGAGGCCCTCGTCGAAGATGACCTGCAACAGCGAGGCCAGCAGCCAGGCGTCGCCGTCCGGTCGCACGCCGACGTGCTCGAACAGCTTGGCGGTCTCGGTGTTTCGCGGGTCGACCACCACCACGCGCCCGCCCCGCTTCGTGATGGCGGTGAGCTTCTCGCGGATACGCGGCGCGCTCAGCACACTGCCGTGCGAGACAAGGGGATTCGCGCCCAGCATGAGCAGGAAGTCGGTGCGGTCCAGATCGGGAACCGGCACGGTGGTGAGGGAGCCGTAGAGCAGCTCGCTGGCCACGAAGCGGTTGTTGACGTCCTGAGAACCGGCCGAATACACGTGCTTCAGCCCGGCGGCCAGCTGGAAACCCACCATCCACAGGGTGTGTGAATAGGAGAAGGAGGACGGGTTGCCGAAATACCAGCCGAGACTGTCGATTCCGTGCTCGCGGATGAGCCCGCGCAGGCGTGCGCCGATCTCTTCCAGCGCCGTGTCCCAGGAGACCCGCTCGAACTCGCCGGAGGCCGTGCGCCGCAAGGGATACAGCACCCGGTCGGGATCGTTCTGGATCTCGGTGAAGGCAATGCCCTTGGGGCAGGCGTTGCCGCGGGAGAGCGGATGGTCCTTGTCGGCGCGCAGGCGCACCAGCTTCCCGTCCTCGACGGTGGCGATCAGCCCGCAGAGGGGCTCACAGATCCGGCAGTAGGTGGGGAGCTCGCGCGCTGTCACGCCTCAAGACAACACCTGGTCCAGAGTGAGGAACAACACATTTCCGGCCAAATCGGTCTGTTCCGTGACCGATTCGGGCGCGCCGATGCGGGCGGTGCGGCCGACCCCGTCGCCATTCGAATGCAGCCAGAGGAATCCCTGCCCGGCCAGATCCAGGGTGCGCGGCAACGCGGCCGCCACCGCGCCGGTATCGGCGATTCCCTCGAGACTGATGAGGGTGGGCGTGGCGCGCAGGGCAGGCCAGGCGGCAGCGAAGCCGGGGTGCAGCGGCCGGTCCTCGACCTCGTCCTCGGGCACCCAGATCAGGTCCTGGCTCTCCTTGTTGCCGCGGGTGCGCAGCTGATCGGCGGCATCGGCGATGACGGTGGTGTAGGTCCAGCCACTGGGCGCGGTCGCGGTCACGCGGGATCCGCGCACCCGGATCGAGCCGGGCGCGATGCCCGCCTCCTCCTCGGCCTCGCGGACGGCCGCGTGCACGCTGGTCTCGTGTGAATCGCGGGCTCCGCCGGGCAGCGCCCAGGTGCCGCCCTGATGGGTCCAGGCTGCCCGATGATGCAGCAGGACTGCAGATCCGCCGCCGGCCAGCGGGGCGCGCAGCAACAGTCCGGCAGCGCCGAAACGACCCCACTGGCGGGTGCCATCCGGACTCTCCGCCCACCCGTCCCCATCACCACGCATCTTCGCAATCCCATCGTCCAACCGCGCTGCCGTGCACAGTCCCCGCTCGGGCGGGTCACACCGCGGGGATTCCCGCGTCACAGCGGCGGTACGTCCACAATAAGCTCATCCGACAGCAACAAGTCGGTCGTTCGATATCGGTCGTTAGGAGGTGAGGATGGCTCGCACCGAGGAATTGCGGCTCGCGGAGCTCTCCCCGCGCACCGCCGCCGCGGCCTGGCGCGAACGCTTCGCGACCACCGAACTGCGCAGTTTCGCCCGGTCCTCCCCGGCCAAACTGATCGCTATCGGGCTGGTCCTGCTGAGCCTGTGTGTGACGGCCGGCATCGTGACCGCCACCGCGGTGACCAACCGGCAACACGCGCTGGACGTCCTGCTGGATCAGTCCGAGCCCGACGCCTATTCGGCGCAGCGGCTCTATACCTCGCTGTCGGTGGCCGACGCCTCGGCCAGTGCCGCCTTCATTTCCGGTGGGCTGGAACCGAAGCCGATGCGCGACCGGTACAACCAGGCGGTCGGCGAGGCCGCGGCCGAACTGGTGACCCAGTCCAATCGCAGTGACGGGGAGGCGGATACGCATCTGCGCAGCGGTATCGCCACCGGACTGCCGGTATACACCGGCGTCATCGAGACCGCGCGGGCCAACAACCGCGCCGGGGAGCCGGTGGGCGCGGCCTATCTGAGCGAGGCGTCCAACCTCATGCAGGGGACGCTGTTGCCGATGGCGCAGGAACTGCAGGAGCACCGGTCCGCCGCCATCACCTCCACCCAGCACACGCACGTGCGCCCGCCCTGGCCCGCCATCCTGCTGCCACTGCTGGTGGTGGCGGCGCTGATCGCGGCGCAGCTGTTCCTGTACCGGCGCTGGCACCGGGTGCTCAATCTCGGGCTGATGCTGGCCACCGGGACCATGGCGGCGCTGCTGGCCTGGACGGTGATCGCGGGCATCATCTCCGCGGTGGACACCAGCCACGCCCGCGACGAGGGCAGCACCCCAACCGTGGCGCTCACCGAGAGCCGCATCCTGGCCCAGCAGGCCCGCACCGCGGAGACCCTCAAGCTGGTGCGCCGCGACACCAGCGCCGACTACGACAAGGCCTACGACCAGGCCATCGACAAACTGCGAAACATCCTGTCCGGCTATCGAACCGACGCGCCCGGCGCGAGCGACGTGCAGACCGCGGCGGCCGCCCTGGACCGCTGGCGGGCCGCGCACCAGCGCATGAACGACGCCCTGTCCAAGGGCGACTTCATCGGCGCGGCCGCGGTCGCCACCGGGCCGGGCGCCAACGAGGCCACCGCCCAGACCGACGCGCTGGACCGCGCGCTCGGCGACGGCATCACCAGCACCCGCAACATGCTGCGCACCGACACCTCGCACGCCGCCCGCACGTTGGACCTGCTCGGCCCAGGGGCGCTGGTGCTGAGCACCGCCGCCGCCGTGCTGATCGCGGCCGGACTCTGGCCCCGACTGCGGGAGTACCGATGACCCGAAGACCCGTCCGCTCCCTGACGCTCGCGACCCTGGCCGTGGCCGTGGCCTGCACCGCCGCCTGCGGGGACACCGGTCCCCCGCCACCCGCGCCCTCGACCCGGGCGCCCAGCTATGTCGAGCCGCCACTGCCGTCGGGAGCCGTTGCGGCACAGACCCAGACCGCGCCACCGCCGGAGGTGGCCGACTGCGGTGACCCGACCGCGAGCCTGCGGCCCAACGGCACCGGGAGCGGGCCCGACATCGACGCCATCCGGGCGCGGGGGCGGCTGTTGGTCGGCCTGGACCCGGGCAGCAATCTGTTCAGCTTCCGGGATCCGACCAGCGGCACGCTCGCCGGATTCGATGTGGAGATCGCCCGCGAGCTGGCCCGGGACCTGCTGGGCGATCCGGCGGCGCTGGAGTTCCGGATCCTCGGCTCCGCCGACCGCGAGCGGGCACTGCAGGAGCACACCGTGGACGTGGTGGTGAAGACCATGACCATCAATTGCCAACGGCGGCAGACGGTTACCTTCTCGACCTCGTATCTGCAGGCGCATCAGCGGGTGCTGGCCGTGCGCAACTCCGCCATCACCGGGCTCGCCGATCTGGCGGGCAAACGGCTGTGCGTGGTCAGCGGGACCACCTCCCTGGACCTGATCCGGCGCGCACAGCCCGCCGCGTCCATCCTCACCGTGCCCAGCTGGGCCGACTGCCTGGTGGTGCTGCAGCAGCGGCAGGTGGACGCGGTCAGCACCGACGACACCCTGCTGGCCGGGCTGGCCGAGCAGGATCCGGCCATCGAGGTCGTCGGACCCAACCTGAGCACCGAGCAGTACGGAATCGGCATCTCCAAGGGCGCGGACGATCTGGTCCGCTTCGTCAACGGCACCCTGGAACGCATTCGCGCGGACGGGACCTGGAACCGGCTCTACCGCCGCTGGCTGGTGACCGAGCTCGGAGACGCCGCCATTCCGCCGCCCCCGAGGTATCAGGACTGACGATGACCACACCGGAGCAGCCCGAGGGTACGCAGGCGGTCGCGCGCACCGAGATGACCGTGGGACCGCACTGGCCCGCCCGGACCGAGCTGACCACGCGGCACGAACCGGCCGGCGACAGCGATGACGACGCGGGCACCCGGCCCGCCCAGCGCACCGAGCCGACGCCGCGGGCGGAATCCCCCGGCACGCAGCCGACCGTCGTGGAACCGGAAATCCCGGTGGCGCCGGGTGTTTCGAGCGCCGAGGGCGAGCCGCGCACCCCGACCAGGCCCTCCCAGCGCACCGCCCGCATGACCCGCCCGCGGCCCGTGGTGCGGCGGCTCGGGGCCGGACTGGTGCCGATCCCGGCGGTGGAGCCGGTGGATCCGGAAGCCGCCGTGCTCGACGATCCGGTGGTGGCCGAGGGGCGGAGGTTCTGCTGGCGGTGCGGCAAGCCGGTCGGACGGGCCACCCCGACCCGGGCGTCCACCACCGCGGGCACCTGCCAGACCTGCGGCGCGCCTTACGATTTCCGGCCCTCGCTGTATCCCGGCGACCGGGTGGCGGGCCAGTACGAGATCCAGGGCTGTATCGCACACGGCGGATTGGGCTGGATCTACCTGGCCGTCGACCGCAATGTGAGCGACCGCTGGGTGGTGCTCAAGGGCCTGTTGCACGCCGGTGACGCCGAGGCGCAGGCGGTCGCGCTGGCGGAGCGGCAGTTCCTGGCCGAGGTCGTGCACCCGAGCATCGTGAAGATCCACAACTTCGTGGAGCACCCGGGGCCGGACGGGACGCCGATCGGCTACATCGTCATGGAGTACGTGGGCGGGCGTTCGCTGCGCGATCTGCTCGATCACCATGCGCCCGACCGCATGCCGGTCGCCGAGGCCATCGCCTACCTGCTGGAAATCCTTCCCGCCCTGGACTATCTGCATTCGGTGGGGCTGGCCTACAACGATCTCAAGCCCGACAACATCATGATCACCACCGACCGGGTGGAGCTCATCGATCTGGGCGCGGTCACCCAGTTCGAAGCGTACGGAAACCTGTACGGCACCAGGGGATTCCAGGCGCCGGAGATCGCGCACACCGGGCCGACGGTGGCCTCCGACATCTACACCGTGGGCCGCACGCTGGCCGTGCTCACCCTGCACCTGCCGATGGAGCGCGGCGCCTACGTCGACGGCATCCCGGATCCGAAGGAGCAGCCGGTGCTGGCCCGGCACCCGTTCCTCCACCGGCTGCTGCTGCGCGCCACCCATCCGGACCCGGAGCGCCGCTTCCCCTCCGCACGACTGCTGGCCACCCAGCTCACCGGCGTGCTGCGGGAGATCCTGGCCGTCGAGACCGGCAACGAGCATCCGCAGCTGTCCACGCTGTTCAGCCCGCCGCGCACCAGTTTCGGCACCGGCGAGCTCATCGCGCAGACCGACGGCATCATCGACGGCATCGCTCGCGACATCCTGCTGCAGCCCGGCAACGTGGTGGCGGCGCTGCCGGTGCCCATCATCGATCCGGGCGACCCGTCCGCGCCGCTGCTGGCCGGGGCCGCGCATCCCGAACCCCGGCACTCCCTCGACGAGCTGCGGCACGCCCGCCAGCGCGCGGCGGCCGAACCCGGCGGCGCGCCGGAGACCTTCGAACTGGAGGTGACGCTGGCCGAGGCCCGCGCCCACCTGGACCTCGACGAGCCCGCGGCCGCCCGCATGCTGCTGGCCCGGCTCACCGACGAGCCGCTGCCGCCGGCCCCGGACTGGCGCATCGACTGGTACCTGGGCCTGACCGAACTGCTGGAACTCGAGTACGAGCGCGCTTTCGCCCGCTTCGACGCCGTGCTGGAGGCGCTGCCCGGCGAGATCGCACCCAGGCTGGCGCTCGCCGCCACCGCGGAACTCATTCTCCAGCACTGGGATTCGCCCGATCCCGAGGAGTGGCGGTCCTACGCCGAGAGCTACTACGCCACCGTGTGGCGCACCGATCGGGGCGTGGTGAGCGCGGCCTTCGGCCTGGCCCGCCAGCTGGCCGCGGCCGGGAACATCACCGCCGCAGTACACGCGCTGGATCAGGTGCCGCCCGCCTCACGGCATTACGCGGAGGCCCGGATGACGGCCATTCTGATGCTACTGACCTGCGCGCCCGCCGCGGAACTGGACGAGTCGACGCTGCAGGTGGCGGCGGCGCGGGTGCAGGATCTGCCGCCCGGCGAGGGACGCGCGGCCCAACTGCGAATTCTCACCCTGGGGATCGCGCTGGGCTGGGTGCAGGCCGGGAAGCATCCGAAATCGGTCAGCTCCACGCTGTTCGGGTCGCCGTTCACCGAGCGGGATCTGCGGCGCGGCATCGAGACCGGCCTGCGCGGCCTGGCCCGCTCCGCGCCCGAACGCACCCACCGATACGCGCTGGTGGATCTGGCCAACGCGGTGCGTGCCAAGTCCTGGTTCTGAGGAACCGGAGGAGTCCCGTGTCGCCCGCGGCGGTCACAGAGGCAGTCTGCGAACCACGGGACCGGCGAGGGAGTTTCGGCCCCTACCACGGCTGTGCGTGGTGCGACACGGGTTCCGGTGGACCGGGGGAACCGGATCCGGTGACCACCATGCCAGGCCCATCATGATGTTTTCGTGAAGTCCGAATCACCCTGAGGGTGCCGTGGCGTTATCGCCCTCAGGGTGCCATGGCATTCAGCCGACCAGATCGGCGGCGGCGCGGGCGATGGCGAGTTCCTCGTTGGTCGGGACCACCAGCACCGACACGTCCGAGTCGTCGGTCGAGATGCGCCGGGCCGTACGGTCTTTCGCGGTGTTCCGGTCGGCGTCGATACGAATCCCGTACCGCTCCAGTCCCGCCATCGACTCGGCACGCACCTTGGCGTCGTTCTCACCGACACCGGCGGTGAAGGTGATGGCGTCCACCTTCCCCAGCTCGATCAGGTACGCGCCGATGTAGCGGCGCAGCCGGTGGATGTAGACGTCGAACGCCAATTTCGCGGTCGGATGGCCGGTTTCGATGAGGCGGCCGAGCTCCCGGAAGTCATTGACGCCGGAGATGCCCTTGATGCCGGAGTTCCGGTTGAGCAGGGCGTCCACATCGTTCACATCCATGTCCGCCGTGCGGATGAGGTGGAAGATGATCCCCGGATCCAGGTCCCCGGACCGGGTTCCCATGACCAGGCCCTCCAGCGGGGTCAGGCCCATGGAGGTGTCCACCGCCTGCCCGGCCCGAATGGCCGAGGCCGACGCACCGTTGCCGAGGTGCAGCACGATCTGGTCGAGTTCGGTTCGGTCCTTCCCGAGGAAGGCCGCGACCTGGCCGGACACGTAATCGTGCGAGGTGCCGTGGAAACCGTACTTGCGAACACCGTGCGCCGCAGCGATTTCCGCATCGATGGCGTAGGTCTTCGCCGCAGCGGGCAGATTGTGGAAGAAGGCGGTGTCGAACACCGCGACCTGCGGCACGTCCGGCAGCAGCGCGCGAGCCGATTCGATACCGATGACATTGGGCGGATTGTGCAGCGGCGCAAGGGAGGACAGGTCGACGATGGCCTGCACCACCGCGTCGGTGATGAGCGTCGGCTCGTAGAAGACCTCACCGCCGTGCACCACCCGGTGCCCGACCGCGGCCAGATCCGCGTGCGCCAGATCCTGGCCGCTCGCGCTGAACAGATCGAACGCCACGCGCAGGCCCTGCGCGTGATCGGCGATGGGGCCCTGATACTCGAGAGTCTTCTCGCCCGAGGTGTGTTCGACGGTCACCGCGTTCGACTCGACCGCCTCGCCGATGCGCTGCACCACACCGTGCGCGCACACATCGGTGGTTGCCGGATCGAGCAGCTGATATTTGATGGACGAGGATCCGGAATTGATCACCAGAACCTTCATCACGCCTCCTGCTGAGCCTGAATCGCGGTGATCGCGACGGTGTTCACGATGTCCGCGACCAGCGCGCCCCGCGACAGATCATTGACCGGCTTGCGCAAACCCTGCAGCACCGGGCCGATGGCGACGGCCCCGGCGCTGCGCTGCACCGCTTTGTAGGTGTTGTTGCCGGTATTGAGGTCCGGGAAGATGAAGACCGTCGCCTGGCCCGCCACTTCGGAATTCGGCAGCTTGGTCTTGGCCACCGTGGGCTCGATCGCGGCGTCGTATTGAATCGGCCCCTCCACCAGCAGTTCCGGCGCCCGCTCGTGCACCAGCTTGGTGGCGGCGCGCACCTTGTCGACGTCCGCGCCGGAGCCCGACTCGCCCGTGGAGTAGGAGAGCATGGCCACGCGCGGATCGATGCCGAACTGGACGGCGGTGCGGGCGGAGGAGATGGCGATATCGGCCAGCTGGTCGGAGGTCGGATCCGGCACCACGGCGCAGTCGCCGTACACCAGCACCCGGTCGGCCAGGCACATGAGGAAGACGCTGGACACCGTGGACACGCCCGGCTCGGTCTTGATGATCTCGAAGGACGGGCGGATGGTGTGCGCGGTGGTGTGCGCCGCGCCCGACACCAATGCGTCCGCGACGCCCATGTGCACCATCATGGTGCCGAAATACGAGATGTCGCTCATGAATTCGCGGGCGCGGTCCACCGTCATGCCCCTGTGGGCACGCAGGCGGGTGTACTCTTCCGCGAATTCGTCGCGCAGCGGGCAGGTCTTGGGATCGAGCACCTCGGCGGTCTCGATGTCCACGCCGAGCTCGGCGGCGCGGCCCCGCACCGACGCCTCGTCGCCGAGGATGGTGAGGTCGGCGATCTTGCGCTGCAGCACCCGGCCGGCCGCGCGCAGAATGCGATCGTCATCGCCCTCGGGCAGCACGATGCGCTTGCGGTCGTTGCGGGCGCGGTCGATGAGCTGGTACTCGAACATCTGCGGGGTGACGATGTTCGGGATGGGAATCTCGATCTGCCGCAGCAGTTCCCGCGGATCGACCCGCTGCTCCATGAGGGCCAGCGCGGTGTCCACCTTGCGGATGCTGGACAGCGAGACGCGGCCGCGGGTGAGCGCGGTGGCCTTGGCGGTCTCGAAGGTACCGAGGTCGGTGGCGAGGATGGGCAGTTTGGGTTTGAGGCCCGCCATCAGCCGCGCGATGGACGGCTCGGGCAGCATGCCGCCGTTCATGATGATGCCGGCCAGCGACGGAAAGCCCTCCGCCTCATGGGCGTTCACCAGCGCGAGCAGCACGTCGGAGCGGTCACCGGGGGTGATGACGGCGGCGCCGTCGGTGAGACGTTCCAGAATGTGCTCGGCGGTCATGCCGCCGACGATCACCTCGAGCGCCTCGCGCTGCATGAGTTCCGGGTCGCCGCTGTAGAGTTCGCCGCCGATGGCCTCGCGCAGCTCCTCCATGGTGGGCGCCTGCAGCAGCGGCACCTCGGGCAGCGCCCAGGACGGGACCGCGCAGGCCTGCTTCAGGGCTGCGGCGTCGGCTTCCAGCTGCCCGGGCTCGCACCGGTTGGCGATCACCGCTACCAGCTTGGCGTGCTCGGCCACCAGCTCGGCGCGGCACAGCTCCACCAGCTGGCCCAATTCCTCAGGGGTGCGGCCCATTCCGCGCACCACCAGTAGTACGGGCGCGCCGAGGTTCACCGCGATGCGGGCGTTGTAGCGCAGTTCGCTGGGGCTGGCGACATCGGTGTAGTCCGAGCCGACGATGAGCACGGCGTCGCACTGCTTGGCGACCGCGTGGTACCGCATGACGATCTCGCTGATCGCCGCGTCCGGATCCTCGTGCACCTGTTCGTAGGTGACGCCGATGGCCTGGTCGTAGTCGACATCGGAGGTGGAGTGCTCGAGCAGCAGCTCGAGAATGTAGTCGCGCCCGATCGCGGACCTGGTGATCGGCCGGAACACGCCCACGCGCGGCGTGGTCGCCGCGAGGGCCTGCAGGACACCGAGCGCCACCGTCGACTTGCCGGTGTCGCCCTCGGGGGACGCGATGTACACACTGGAAACCGGTGTGGCAGCCATGGGCGAAAGCCTACCGACCGTTTTGGGCTGATTTCCGCGCCTACCCGGTTACCCGGCCGCGAACAGTCGGGGACGGACTTCCGCAAGGGTCGCCCGTCCCCGGCCGCCACTCGATCCGGTGTGGCGTGAACCGGCTCAGAGGGCGCGCAGGCGGGGCGCCAGATCGCGCTGGAACAGATCCAGGAACCGGCGCTGATCGTGACCGGGCGCATGGAAGACCAGGTGGTTCAGGCCCGCATCCACATAAGGCTTGATCTGCTCGACCGCCTGATCCGGATCGCTGGCCACGATCCAGCGCTTGGCGATCTGCTCGATCGGCAGCGCGTCGGCGGCCGCCTCCATCTCGATGGGATCGGTGATGGAGTGCTTCTGCTCCGCGGTCAGCGAGAGCGGGGCCCAGAAGCGAGTGTTCTCCAGTGCCAGAACGGGATCGGTGTCATAGGAGATCTTGATCTCGATCATGCGGTCGATGTCGCCGACGGAGCGGCCGGCCTTGGCGGCGCCCTCCGCGACGGCGGGCATCAGCTTCTCGGTGTAGAGATCCATGCCCTTGCCGGAGGTGCAGATGAAACCGTCACCGGCGCGGCCGGCATACCTGGCCACCAGCGGGCCGCCCGCGGCGATGTAGACCGGGATGCCACCCTTGGGCACGTCGTAGATCGAGGCGCCGACGGTCTTGTAGTACTGGCCGTCGAAGTCCACCCGCTCGCCCGTCCACAGCGCGCGCATCAGGTCCACCGACTCGCGCAGCCGCGCGAAACGCTCTTTGAACTCCGGCCATTCGCCCTGGAAGCCGGTGGCGATCTCGTTCAACGCCTCACCCGAGCCGACGCCGAGCATGATGCGATCCGGGTACAGGCAGCCCATGGTGGCAAAGGCCTGCGCGATGACCGCGGGGTTGTAGCGGAAGGTCGGGGTCAGCACCGAGGTGCCGAGCTGAATGCGCTTGGTGCGCTCGCCCACCGCGGCCAGGAAGGCCAGCGAGAACGGGGCATGCCCGCCATTGTGCCGCCACGGCTGGAAATGGTCGGAGACGGTGGCGCTGTCGAGGCCGTGCGCCTCCGCCTCCACCGCGAGCTCCACCAGTTCGCGCGGGCCGAACTGTTCCGCGGACGCCTTGTAACCGAGCTTGAGGTCTTTCACCTGGGCACTCCTGTCGCCTTGCTGCGCTCGTGCTGTGCGGGCCAACCTCCCGCACGACCGCCGCGACACCGGGCATCGCGAACGGTCTTACCTCGCACGATAGGTCAGCGGTGAAACGCGGTGCGGCAGGGGTCACACCCAAGGGATCGAACCCCGGGTAGGCGGACGGTATTCCGGGGATGAAACCGGTCGGACGGTCATCTAGAGCAGGAATATATGAGCGTTCGGTCCCGGGATAGCGGAGAATGTGCGCGTGACCAACTCGAGCGCTGAACCGATCCTCTCCTTTCTGACCGACATGGACGGCGTCCTCGTGCACGAGAATCACATGGTGCCCGGGGCCGATCAGTTCCTCGCCGAACTGCGTGACAACGACATTCCGTTCCTGGTGCTCACCAATAATTCGATCTACACCGCGCGCGATCTGCAGGCCCGGCTCGAGCACACCGGCCTCGATATTCCGGCCGAATCCATCTGGACCTCCGCGCTGGCCACCGCGACCTTCCTCAAGGACCAGCGGCCCGACGGCACCGCCTACGTGGTCGGCGAATCCGGCCTCACCACCGCGCTGCACGAAATCGGTTACGTCCTCACCGATTCCGACCCGGACTACGTGGTGCTCGGCGAAACCCGCACCTACTCTTTCGAAGCCATCACCACCGCCATCCGGCTCATCGCCGCGGGCGCGCGCTTCATCGCCACCAACCCCGACGCCACCGGACCCTCCCGCGAGGGCATCCTCCCGGCCACCGGCTCGGTCGCGGCCCTCATCACGCAGGCCACCGGCAAGAAGCCGTACTACGTGGGCAAGCCCAACCCGCTGATGATGCGTTCGGCGCTGCGCCGCCTCGGCGCGCACTCGCAGTCCACCGTCATGATCGGCGACCGGATGGACACCGACGTCATCGCGGGCCTGGAGGCGGGCATGCGGACCATCCTGGTCACCACCGGCATCTCCACTCCGGCCCTGGTCGAGCAGTTCCCGTACCGCCCGACCACCATCCTGCCCTCGGTGGCCGCCCTGGTCGGCAAGACCAAGGACCCGTTCGCGCTGTGATCAGGCCACGCCCGTCGCGTCGCCCTCGAGCGCATCGAGGGCGGCCGACAGGGTCGTCAGCGCGTCCACGATGTGGGTGAGCTGTTCGATACCCAGGTGCGCGACAAGCCGTTTCGCCATGGCCGCGTGCTGCGGGTCGATCCGCCGCACCGCGTCGTGACCCGCCTCGGTAATGGCCACCAGCTTCGCGCGCCGGTGCGCCGGATTGGGGCGGTATTCCACGAATCCCTTGTCCGCCAGCACATCCGCGATGCGCTGCACACTCTGGCGGGTGATACCCATTTCGCGGGCGATACCGGCCACGGGAAGCGGTTCGTGCAGAATCGCGCCGAGCACCTGCCACCACGCGACCGTGATCCCGGACGGTTTGGCCAATTCCTCTGCGATCGAGAGGAATTGGCCGTTCAGCTTGAACGACGTGACGGCCGCGGCCCCGAACAGCTGCTGCGCGGTGCGCGTCATTGCACGGCCGCCGCGCGCTGCTGCTCGTACTCGAACAAAGCGTAGAAGCCTGCGGGATCATTGTTTCCGTACAGCTGGTACCAGGACTCCAGCACCTGCGGCTCGTAGATGCCGAGGCGCGCGAAGATCTCACGGGCGAAATCGACCGGTCGGGTGCCGGTCGCGGTGATCAGGTCACCGTCGGTGACGGCGGTCGCCTGAACGTAGTGCTCGCCGCCCGAATATCCGGAGTAGGCAAGATATCCCGCGTCATTGCTGGTGTGCGACCGATCGTCGAGCAGCCCCTCCTGCGCCAGCCCGAAGGTCGCGCCGCAGATCGCCGCCACCGGCACCCCGGCCGCCAGAAACTCCCGGGCCTTGCGCGCGAAGGCCGCCAGCGTCTCGGGATGCTGCCCGGTTTCGAGTCCCGGCAGGATCAGCATCGCGCTGTCGGCGGGCTTCAGATCATCGAGAACGAGATCGGGCAGGACCCGCATGCCGCCCATCGACGTGATCGGCTCGGCGCCGAGGGCGACCGTCTTCACCTGCCAGGTTCCCGGCTCGCGGTGCCAGAGTTCGCGATTGATGTGCGCGGTCGCATGCCCGGCCTCCCAGTCCGAGAAGGTGTCGTACACGGCCATGTGAACTGTTTTCATCATGACAGCATGCTGTCATGTTTGACAGCATGCTGTCAAACATGACGCTCGGCGGCTTCCCCCCGGACCCCGTCCACCCCTGAACGCGAAAAGGGCCGGAACCCACCGGGTTCCGGCCCTTTCGAATACTCGTCGGATCAGCTCAGCGCCTGGTCCAGATCATTGAGGAGGTCCTCCACATCCTCGAGCCCGATGGAGATGCGGAGCACGCCATCGGTAATCCCCACGGCCGCACGGCCTTCCGGGCCCATCGCCCGGTGGGTGGTGGTGGCCGGATGCGTGATCAGCGTCTTCGCATCGCCGAGGTTGTTGGAGATGTCGACGATGCGCAGGCGGTTGAGCACCTCGAAAGCCCGCTTCTTGGCCTCGTTCTCCCGGGCCTTCAGCTCGAAGGTGATCACCGTGCCGCCGCCGGACATCTGACGCTTGGCCAGCTCGTACTGCGGGTGCGAGGACAGGAACGGGTACTTCACCCAAGCCACCGCGGGATGGGTCTCCAGGAACCCGGCGATCTTCAGCGCGGAGTCCACCGACTGGCGCAGGCGCAGTGGCATGGTCTCCAGGCCCTTGAGCAGGGTCCACGCATTGAAGGGGCTCAGCGCCGGACCGGTGTGACGCATCAGGTTCTTCACCGGGCCGTCGATGTAGTCCCGCGGTCCGAGGATCGCGCCGCCGAGTACCCGGCCCTGGCCGTCGATGTGCTTGGTGCCCGAGTACACGGTGATGTCCGCGCCCAGGTCGAAGCCGCGCTGCAGCAGCGGGGTGGCGAAGACGTTGTCCAGCACCACCTTCGCGCCCGCGGCGTGCGCGAGATCGGAGACCGCGCGCACATCGGTGAGGGTCTGCATGGGGTTGGAGGGGGTCTCGAAGAAGACGGCCCGGGTCGGCACCGACAGCGCCTGCTCCCACTGGTCCAGGTCCTCGCCGTCGACGAAGACGGTCTCCACGCCCCAGCGCGGCAGGATCTCGTTGGCCACTACGAAGCAGGAGCCGAACAGGCTGCGGGCCGCCACCAGTCGGTCACCCGCCGAGAGCAACGCGCCCAGGGCGGTGAAGACCGCGGACATGCCGGAGGCGGTCGCGAAACAGGCTTCCGCGCCGTCGATCAGGCGCAGCCGCTCCTCGAACATGGCGACCGTCGGGTTGCCGTAGCGGGAGTAGACGAAGTGCTCGATATCGCCGGTGAAGGACGCCTCGGCCGCCTCGGCGCTCTCGTAGACGAAACCCGAATTGAGGAACAGCGCCTCGGAGGTCTCGTCGAAGCCGGAGCGCCGGGTGCCGCCGCGCACGGCCTGCGTGGCGGGGCCGACGCCCTCGGGGAGCGGTTTGTCGAAGGAACCACCGGTGATCATGACTGCCTCCCTGCGATCCGGCCGGACACGAAACTCATGACTGACGCCAGGGCAGGCCGTCGGCGCGCCAGCCGGTGCCGCCGCGATGCCCCTGACCGTCGAGCGCACCCTCGAAGCCGTCGACCACATTGAAGGACGGGGCGATGCCGAGGGTGGTGGCGGCGGTGGCCGCGCCGATGGAGCGTTGGCCGGAGCGGCAGATGAAGATGACCGGAGCGGCCGAGTCCTGCCCGCGATCGCCGAGCGCCTGCTTCAGCTGGTCGGTGAAGCGGGTATTGGGCGTGCCGGAGACGTCCACCCACTCGATCAGCGCGGTCGGCCGGCCGATGCCGCTGGTATCGGGCACCCCGACGAACCGCCACTCGGCCTCGGTGCGCACGTCCACCAGCACCGCATCGGGGTTGTCGCGCAACAGTTCCCACGCCTGCTTCGGCGTGATGTCACCCGCGTAGCTCACTTGTACCTCCTGTGAATCCGCACTTGCCGCACCGCTGTCCGATGCGAGGCCAGGTCGTCACCCGGAGCACCCCACCGCGGAGGAGGGTTGCCGACCAGCCAGCCGGGGCTTGACGCTGGTACTCATGACCTGAGACGAGACTGCCGAAAAAACGGCCCCACTGTCAAACCCCGGCCGAGACTTCGGCCGTTGTCACGAATTGCAGACCAACCAGCGGGAATTCTCCCGGGTGAAGTGCCAGGTCGAGGTGGATTGAGCGCCGGAGACGGTGAAAGTGACCTGCGCCGTGGCCTTCTCGCCGTCGACGGCCGGGTCGGAGAGCTTGTCGAACGTGATGGTCCCCCCGGTCGCAGCCGCGATCTTCAGCGGCGAGGCGTTCTCGTCGAATCCCTTGCAGGACAAGGCCGGATCGTACTTGCCGGTCTCGCTACGGGACTTGATGAAGTTGCCCGCCGCCACCGAAAGCCGATCGGAATCTGTGACATTCTTCTCAACCGGCGAGACCAGCGTCGCGATCACGATGCCCAGGATCACGACCGCGATGACGCCCGCCGCGACCAGGAACGGCCACATGCTCCGGGCCTCGTTCTGGTCGATCGGAACCGATGTCTCCTCGACTGTCTCCTCGGCGTCGCTCATGGGTAGATCATGCCTGGTCGCCGCCGTCCGCCTGCCACGGCATTCCCATACTCAGGGCCTCGGCATTCCCACAGTTCACGGCCCTGCGCGCGAAGGGCCTCGTGCGCCATCGATAGAATCAGCAGAATTTCCGCCCCAGGCGCGGGAATAGCAAGACTACGCAGCAACGCTGCAGCGTCGGGGGCCAACGGCGGTCACCGAAGCCAGGGCGTCAACTTAGCCTAAGCTAAGAACGACGGCTGAGTTTTGACGACAAGTTAGCTTCGACCCAAAGGGTGCGCGGAAGAATGACCGAACAGAGTGCAGCGACCCGCCCGCTACGCATTGCGATCGTGGGCGCAGGCCCGGCAGGTATTTACGCCGCCGATGCCTTGATGAAGTCCGATGCCCCCACCGGTTTCGACGGGGTGAGCATCGACCTCTACGAACGCATGCCCGCACCCTTCGGCCTCATCCGCTACGGCGTCGCGCCCGACCACCCGCGCATCAAGGGCATCATCACCGCCCTGCACAAGGTCCTCGACAAGCCGCAGGTCCGCCTGCTCGGCAATATCGACTACGGCGTCGACATCACCCTCGAGGACCTGCGTCAGTTCTATGACGCGGTCATCTTCTCCACCGGCGCCAACGCCGACCGCGCCCTCGAGGTGGCCGGCATCGACCTCGACGGCTCCTACGGCGCCGCCGACTTCGTGTCCTGGTACGACGGCCACCCGGACGTGCCGCGCACCTGGCCGCTGGACGCGGAGAAGGTCGCCGTCCTCGGTGTCGGCAACGTCGCCCTCGACGTGGCCCGCGTGCTCGCCAAGACCGGCGACGAACTGCTGCCCACCGAGATCCCGCCGAACGTCTACGAAGGCCTGCAGGACAACAAGGCCCTCGAGGTCCACGTCTTCGGCCGCCGCGGACCCGCGCAGGCCAAGTTCACCCCGCTCGAACTGCGCGAACTCGACCACTCCCCGACCATCGAGGTCATCGTCGACCCCGAGGACATCGACTACGACGAGGGCTCCGAGGCCGCGCGCCGCCACTCCAAGCAGGTCGACATGATCTGCAATACGTTGGAGCAGTGGGCCATCCGCGACGTCGGCGACCGCCCGCACAAGCTGTTCCTGCACTTCTTCGAGAACCCGTCCGAGATCCTCGGCGCGGACGGCAAGGTCGTGGGCCTGCGCACCGAGCGCACCCAGCTCGACGGCACCGGAAACTGCAAGGGCACCGGCGAATTCAAGGACTGGGACATCCAGGCCGTGTACCGCGCGGTCGGCTACCTGTCGCAGAACATCCCGCTGCTGCCCTTCGACGACCAGGCCGGCACCGTGCCCAACGAGGCCGGTCGCGTGCTCGTCGACGAGGATGCCGACGGCGGGGCTCGCTACATGCCCGCTACCTACGTGACCGGCTGGATCAAGCGCGGCCCGGTCGGCCTCATCGGCCACACCAAGGGCGACGCCAACGAGACCATCGCCTGCCTGCTCGACGACGCCGCGAACTTCACCCCGGCCGCGAAGCCGGAGCTGGACGCGGTCACCGAATTCCTCGAGGGCAAGGGCATCCCGTTCACCACCTGGGCCGGCTGGTACCGCCTCGACGCGCACGAGCGCGCCCTGGGCGAGCCGCAGGGCCGCGAGCGGGTCAAGGTCGTCGAGCGCGACGAGATGCTCGCCGCCTCCGAACCCGACAAGGTTTCCTGACCGGCTCCGGGCAAGATGTCCTGACCAGCGCCAATCCGCCTGCCGGACAAGGTTGTCCACACATGTCACCGTTCTGAGGCATGCTGATCACGTGTTCGATGCCCATCTCCACATCTTCGATCCGCGGTTCCCGCTGGTCGAGAACGAGGGCTACCTGCCCGACCCGTACACCATCGCCGCTTATCGCAAGCGCATGTCCCGCTTCGATATCGACGGTGGCGCCGTGGTCAGCGGGTCGTTCCAGGGCACCGATCAGAGCTATCTGCTGGCCGCCCTCGCCGAACTCGGCGAGGGCTGGGTCGGCGTCACCAATCTGCACGTGGACGCCACCGACGCGGAGATCCTCGAGCTGAACCGGGCCGGGGTGCGGGCCATCCGGTTCAACCTCAAGCGCGCGGGCGGCGACATCGTCGGGCTCACCATGCTGGCGCTGCGGGCCTACGAACTGGCCGGCTGGCATGTGGAGCTCTACATCGACGGTTCCATGCTGGGTTCGCTGGAACCGGTCATCACCAAGCTGCCCAAGCTGTCCATCGACCACCTGGGCATGTCCGACGACTGCCTGCCCTACCTGCTCAACCTGGTCGACCGCGGGGCCAAGGTGAAGGCCTCCGGCTTCGGGCGGGTGGCGATGAATGTGGGCTCGGCCCTGCGCAAGATCCACAACGTCAACCCCGAGGCCCTCATGTTCGGCACCGACCTGCCGGGCACCCGGGCCGGACGGCCGTTCCGCGACGCGGATATCGCGCTGATCGCCGACGCCGTGGGCTCCGATCTGCACCGGGTGCTCGGAGACAATGCCCGCGCGTTCTACGGGCTGCCCGCCAAGGAACGCCTCTTCGAGAACCCGAACCCGACCATGCGCCGGGCCGCGGGCGAACCGCCCACCCTGCGCCTGCCGCGCTCGGAGCTCCCCGGACCCCCGCCCCCGGATACCCTGCCGCTGCCGATCATCGATCGCTAGCGCAATGGGCCACCCGCGCAGGGCCGCGGCGACTTCGCGTTATTGTCATACCGTCAACACCGGCGTGTGAGCCGGTGCGCAGGATTCGACGACGAACCGAGGTAGGGCGTGAGCACTCCATCCACCGCCGAACAGGGCCCGCTCGCGGGCATCCGGGTTGTTGAACTGGCCGGCATCGGCCCCGGTCCGCACGCGGCACTGCTGCTCGCCGACCTCGGCGCCGACGTGGTGCGGGTGCAGCGGCCCGGCATGCTGCCCGGCTTCATGGAGCGTCCGCAGTGGCGTGGGCGCACCATCGTCGAGGCGAACCTGAAGGATCCCGCCGACATCGAGCAGGTGCTCGGGCTCATCGAGAAGGCCGACGTGCTGCTCGAGGGCTTCCGGCCCGGCGTCACCGAGCGCATGGGACTGGGCCCCGACGCGGCGCTGGAACGCAATCCGCGCCTGATCTACGGCCGCATGACCGGCTGGGGCCAGTACGGCCCGATGGCCGACCGCGCCGGACACGACATCAACTACATCTCGCTCACCGGTGTGCTGAATGCCATCGGCCGCAAGGGCGAACGCCCCGTGCCGCCGCTGAACATGGTCGGCGACTTCGGTGGCGGTTCCATGTTCCTGGTCTTCGGCATCCTGGCCGCGCTGGTGGAACGTCAGAACTCCGGCAAGGGCCAGGTCATCGACGCCGCCATGATCGATGGCGCACTCGCTCTCTCCCACATGATCTGGGGCATGAGGGGCGTGGGCCTGTGGTCCGATGAGCGCGGCACCAACCTGCTCGACACCGGCATGGCCTTCTACGACACCTACGAGACCTCCGACGGCAAGTACATGGCCGTGGGCTGTATCGAGCCCCAGTTCTACGCGGAACTGCTGCAGGGCCTGGAGATCTCGCCCGAGGGCCTGCCCAACCAGCTCGACCCCAACGGCCAGGACCAGCTGCGCAAGCTGTTCACCGAGAGGTTCAAGACCAAGACCCGCGACGAGTGGTGGGCGATCTTCGAGCACACCGACGCCTGCACCACCCCGGTCCTGACTTTCACCGAGGCCGAACAGAATCCGCACATCCAGGCCCGCACCGGCCTGATCGACATCGACGGCGTCGTGCAGCACGCCCCGGCCCCGCGCTTCTCGCGCACGCCGGCGGGCATCCCGACCCCGCCGCCGAACGAGGGCACCCCGATCGAAACGGTCTGGGCGGACTGACCTTCCGCGCACGGCCGAACGCCCCCGGTGGAATTCCACAGGGGGCGTTGACTTTTCCGATGCGGCGGGTAGCTCCCGGAATTACGGGGCGACGAGCTGGATGTCGAGCTCGATGGCGATCTTGTCGCTCAGCATGGCGTTGGGCATGCCCGGGGCGACGTCGAAGTCGCTGCGCTTGATGGTGCCGGAGGCGGTGAAGCCGGCGTGCTCCTTGTTGTCCTGCGGGAAGACCTGCACGCCACCCCACTCGACCTCGAGGGTGACGGGCTTGGTGATGCCGCCGATGGTGGCCTCACCGGTGACCTCGAACTCCTCGCTGAGGGCGACGGGCTCGGGAACGCGGAAGGTCAGGTGCGGGCGGTTGGCGACATCGAGGATGTCGGCGGTGCGGACGTGGCCGTCGCGCATCTCGTTGCCGGTGTCGAAGGAGTCGAAGTAGATGGTGGCCTCGATGGCGGCCTCGCCGGCCTCGTTGACCACGAAGCCGGTCTCGAAGCGGTTGAAGCGGCCGCGGACCTTGGAGATGCCCAGGTGCTTCACGGTGAAGTTGACCGAGGAGTGGGCGGCGTCCAGGGTCCAGGAGCCGGGGGCGAGGGTGGTCTGCTCGGAAGTCGTCATGTCGACCAGATTAAGTGGACTCCGGTCCGCTTATCCACACCGTGGTTATCCGGGGACTGCCAGGGCGCGGATAACGGAACCAGGACCAGGCAGTATGGAAGGGTGTCCCGTTCCGAATTCGCCGAGTTCCTGATCGCCCGCCGCGCGCAATTGCAGCCCGAGGACGTCGGACTGCCCGCCGGCCGGCGGCGGCGCACACCCGGCCTGCGCCGCGAGGAGGTGGCCGCGCTCGCCGGTGTCAGCGCAGACTACCTTGCCCGCCTGGAACAGGGGCGCGACACCAACCCCTCCACCGCCGTGCTGGTGGCCCTCGCGGAAGCCTTGCGGCTCAACGAGATCGAGAAACACCACTTCGGCAAGCTGGCCCTCGGACTGGAACAGAAGGCCCCCTGCCCCGTATCCGGGCAGGCCCTGGAACAGGTCTCCGAGACCATTCAGGCGGTCATCGACGCCCTGCAGCCGACGCCCGCGCTGGTGCTCGGCCGCTGGCTGAACCTGCTCGCCGGAAACCCCTCCTTCCGCGCCTTCGCCGAACCCCTCGGCGTGTTCGACGCGGCGGCGCACGGCAACTTCGCCATCTACATCTTCGCCCATCCGGCCGCCCAGCAGACCTTCCTGAACTGGTCCGACGCCGCCGATATGGCCACCTCGTCCCTGCGCGCCGCCGCCACCCGGTTCCCCGACGACCCGTCGGTCGAGGCCGTCGTCACCACCCTGAGCCGCTACCCGGAGTTCGAGCGACGCTGGCGCGAGCACCGGCTCACCGATTTCCGATCCCTCGTGCTGAAGATTCAGCACCCCACGCGGGGTGCGGTCGAGGTGGAGGTCGAGACCCTGGATCCGGCCGCCGACCAGACCATCATGGTCTGGCTGGTCGACCGCCGTCAGGCCCGCACCCCCGGATTACGGCTGGTCAACGAATAAAAGCCGCAGGTTCCGGGGGTTTCGTTCCCGCTGCCGGGGCGGGTCGGGCCATCTACAGTTGAGCCATGGCTCGGAATTGGCCGATGGTCGAGCGGGTGAGAGAACTCGAATCGATCAGGTCGGCACTCACCGGTGACGAGTTCGTCGGGGCGGTACTCACCGGTGACGCGGGGGTCGGCAAGACCACGCTGGCGCGGCAGGCCACCGCCGCCGTCGGCGGCAACATCCGCTGGGTCGCGGGTACCGAATCCGCCCGCAGCATTCCGCTCGGGGTCTTCGCGCACATGGTGGGGGTGTACACCGCGCACGATCCGGTGACCTTCATGGCGGCCGCGCGCGAGGCGCTGCTCGCCGACGGGCACACCATCATCGGCGTCGACGACGCGCATCTGCTCGACCAGCTCTCGGCCACCCTGCTGCTGCAGCTGGCCATCGACAAGGCCGCCCACATCGTGTGCACCGTACGCAGCGGGGTGCAGGTGCCCGACGCGGTGACCTCGCTGTGGAAGGAAGGGCATCTGGTGCGCATCGACCTGAAGCCGTTCACCCAGCGGCAGAGCGTGGAACTGGTGGAATCCATGCTGGGCGGACAGCTGGAGGGCTTCACCGCCAATCTGATGTGGGAATCCTCCGGCGGCAACGCGCTTTTCCTGCGGCACCTGGTCGAGGGCGCGCTGGAGGCCGGGACACTGCGGCAGGTCAGCGGGGTGTGGCAGCTGCGCGGGCGCGCGGCCGTCACCTCGGAATTGGCTGCGCTGCTGGAGGATCGGGTCGAGCAGCTGCCCGAGTCGGTCCTGCGGGTGCTGGAACTGCTCACCTTCTGCGAGCCCATCGACCTGGACGTGCTCTCCGAACTCGCGGGCGAGGAAGCGGTGGAATCCGCCGAATCACGCGGTCTCATCAGGATTGTCGAGAACAGCCATCAGCTGCTGGTGCGCTACAACCATCCGCTGTTCGGTGAGGTGATCCGGCGGCGGCTGGGCATCGCGTCGGCGCGGCGGCTGCGCGGGCGGCTGTACTCCTCGCTCCGGGACCGGCCCATCAACTCCGCGTCCGAGCGCATCCGATTGGCCGAATTGGCCTTGGACAGCGACAAATCCGCGGATCTCGAGCTGTTCCAGGCGGCGGCCGCGGATGCCATCGCACTGGCGAATCTCCCACTGGGAGAACGCTTCGCGCGCGCGGCGGTGGAACGCCAGGGCGGCGTGGAGGCCGCCGATCTGCTGGCTCGCGCGCTGCTGTGGCAGGGGCATCGCATCGAGGCCGAGCGCACGCTGGCCGGATTCGATCCGGACCAGATGAACGAGGTGCAGCTGGCGCGCTGGGGCAGCACCCGGGTGTCGAATCTGCTGTGGTCCATGGGCGATGCCGACCGCGCCGATACGGTGCTGGAATCGGTGCGCAATCGGGTCACCCATCCGAAAATCATTGCGACACTGGACGGTCTGGCCTCTGCGTGCGCGGTCAACGAGAACCGGATCGACGATGCGTTCGCCCTCGCCGAACCGGTCATGTCCGCCCCGGACGCGCCACCGTGGGCGGTGTACTGGGCGGCCTTCGGCGGCGGACTCGCCCTCGCGCTCATGGGACGCGGTGAAGCCGCCCGGCAGTACGCGGCCCGCTCGCACGCCGTGGAGTCGCACATCGACGGATTGAACCGATTCATCTCCACGCACGCGGAAGTGCTGGCCCTGACCTTCATCGGCGAGTTGGAAGCCGCGCGCCGATGCGCCAATACGCCCTACCCGTTCTCCTCCCCCGGCCAATATCTGGCCTGGGGCATGGCCAAGATCCTGCAGGGCACCGTGGATGTGGCGCAGGGCCGATTCCCGCAGGGTATCGACAACCTCGAACAGGCGCTCGCCGCACTCACCGCCGAGGGCGCCGCGGCCTGGATGTTCCCCGCGCAGCTGCGACTGGCCGAGGCGTATTCGGCGCTCGGGCGGCCCATCGAAGCCGCGGAAGCCATTGCGGCGGCGACCCTCCGGGGCGGGCGGCACAGCGCCGTCTACGAACCGTTGCTCGAGCTCGCAAGGGCCATGCAGGCCGCCGCCGAGGGCACCGCGACCCCGGCCGTACGGCTCGCCCTCGGGGCCGCGGATCTGGCCGCGCGCACCCATCAGCACGCCATCGAGGCCATGGCATTGCACACCGCGGCCCGCTTCGGCGATCACTCGGTGGCCGGCCGGCTGGCGGATCTGGCGTCCCGCATCGACGGGCGGCTGGTACAGGTGCAGGCCCGGCACGCGGTGGCGGTGGCCACCCACGACGGGCCCGGATTGGACGCCGCCGCAGCGGAATTCGAGTCGATCGGGGCGTTGCTGTCGGCGGCGGACGCGGCGGCGCAGGCCGCCTCCGCGCACGAGCGGGCGGGTGACCGGCGGCGCTTGCTGGAATCCGCGGCCACCGCCAATCGGATGGCGGCCGCCTGCGGCGGGGCCTCGACCCCGGCGCTACGGCAATCCGCGCAGCCGCTGCCGCTGACCGCGCGCGAACGGGAGATCGCGAATCTGGTGGCGGCCGGGCTGTCCAACCGGCAGATCGCGGACCGGCTGACGGTCTCGGTGCGGACGGTGGAGGGGCACCTGTACCGGGCGTGCATCAAGCTCGATGTCACCGATCGGGAGGCGCTGGCGGATTTGATGCGCGGCGGGACACCTTCGGGCAAGTCCGTGAACTGACCCGATCCGAGTTTTGCCAACCCGTGGTGTTTTCGGCGTAACTCGTCGGCATCGAGAAGTGAATACCGGCGTGCTCCGCCATGCCCTCCGTCCTGCCGCCGTCCTGCCGCTGGCCCTGGCCCTCCCCTGCGCGGTCGCCGCGCGCGCGGCCACCGCCGGCATCGGTGGCGCCATCGGCGGGGCCGTCCAGCCGCTCCCGCACTCGATTCCTCCGGCGGAGTGGAACTTCGCACCCCCAATTCGAGGCACTGATCTGCGTCGACGCGAATAGGGCCGGGGCACGAGCAAGCCCCGCCGGGGGTTCCTGCGAATAACCGGTAGTCATGGCCGGTATCCGGACCGGTGCAACGAAATATGTTCGGAAGGCAGGTGTTTCGGCGTGCTCCGTCGGCATCGTGAAGTGAAGAGCACTGTGGCTCAGCGGGCGATGGTCGTGGGCGCCATTCCGCTGGCGCTGACCGTGGCCTGTTCGAATACGAGTGACCAGCCGGCCAAGTCGGCGCAGCGCAGCTCGACCCAGGCCGCCGCGCAGCCGAGCGGCAGCCGCGCCGCGGGCAATACCGGTATCCCGGAAGCGAATCCGCAGCCGGGTGCGGCGGGCCCGGACACCGCGGGCACGCTAGGCTCCGTTCAGCCCGCCCCGCGCCCCGGCTCCTCCCAGCCGGGCGTAGCCCTCCCGGCCCATGACCAGGATCGCCCCGGCCCGCGCCCGAGCCTCGTGCAGCCCGGCGTCACCGTGCCGAATCACCCACTGCCGCAACAGCAGTCGCAGCCGCAGGCCGACTACCCGATCCCCGCGAACTTCCGCCCCATCCCGAATCACGAAGCGGCCCCCGCGGTCGACTTCCAAACCCTGCACGCCCCGACCGTGGTGGACCCGGTCCTCCCGATCGCCCCGCCCCCGCGCACTGTCCGCATCGGCGACTTCACCACTCCCGCCCCGGACCAGCTGCCCGACAACATCCTCGACACCGTCAACGGCGTAGCCGCCGACACCGAAGCGAGCCTGGCCACCGGCCTCAACTCCATCGGCGTCAACCCGAGCCGCTCCGACAAGATCGCCGCGGGCACCCTCGGCGGCGCGGCGATCGGCGGGGGCATCGGCGCCGTCGGCGCGGGTGTACCGACGGCACTGGCCGGTGGGGCCGTCGGCGGCGCGATCGGCGTCGGCGTCGGAGCCGCGATCGGATTCGGGCTCGGTTCGGCCGGAGCCGTCGTGGCGCCGTGGACCGCGCCGATCGACGTTCCGGGCGGCACGGCCGGTGGTGCACTGATCGGCGCGGGTGTCGGCGCTGCCGCTGGAGCCGCGGCCGCGGGCATCCCCGCCGCACTCGTCGGGGGAGCTGTGGTCGGAGCGGGAGGCGCGGCGCTGGGCGGCTTCCTGGGAAGCGCACTGTGAGCGCCAGCGAAGAATTGAGGATCGAGATGCGAAAAGTACTGCGCACCAGCGCAATCACCGGTGCGGTCGCCGTGTGCGGCCTGCTCGGCGCCCAGGCGGCATCGGCTACCCCGCCGGTTGCCACACCAGAGCCGGGCGGCGTGATCCGCATGGACCCGGTTCCGGGCGAATGGTGGAATTGCGCGGGCTGGAGCCTGCAGCCGCCGTTCGTCGGATCGGATCCGGTGACGGGGCTTTCCGAAGGGCGGCCGCTCTACCTGCATTTCGCGCCGGGCGCGGATGTCTGGATGTTCTGCACGGGCGCAAGCTGGCCGTTCAGCTACTGGGGTCCGATCGTCGAAGCCGGCGAGTAGACGAAGCGCCTTCCAGCGATACGAGGCACCCGCACAGTCCTTCTGTGCGGCTGCCTTTCATATGGCAGAGGTCAGAAGAGAGTGGGTTCGCCGAAGCCTGGAGTGCGTTCGATTTCGAGGAGGCGCTGTTTGGTGGTGAGGCCGCCGGGGGCGGAGAAGCCGTGCAGGGCGTGGTCGGCGGCCAGTACCCGGTGACAGGGGATGATCAGGGGGATCGGGTTGCGGCCCAGGGATTGGCCGACGGCCTGGGCGCCACCGGGGGCGCCGATGCGGTTCGCGACCGCGCCGTAGTTGAGGGTGTGGCCCGGGTCGATGGCACGGGTCACCTCGTAGACGGCGCGGTCGAAGTCGTTGAAAGCGCTGGTGTCCAGGGGGATCCAGCGGAGGTCGTCCAGATCGCCGGTGAGGTGGGCGCGGATGCGGTCGATGGCCGCGACCAGGTCGGCGGTGGGCTCGGCCTCGTGGATGTCGGCCAGTCGGTGGCGGCGCAGGATGTGGGAGCGGGTGGCCGCGGGGTCGCGGTCGGGCAGGGCGAAGCGCAGGACGCCGGTGGCGCTCCAAGCGATGGCGCATACGCCGATCGCGGTATCGAAGAGCGCCGCCGACGCCAGGGGGCGGGCCGGGGCGGACATGAGGCCAGTGTGCACGGTGGCACCGACAAGATCTCGATTCCAGTCCAGTTGATTAGAACTGGACCGATTCTTCCCGGCACGGGATGGTGGACAGGGCGGCCACGGCCGGAGCGCTGCGACGGAATCGGCGCGCGGGGGTCGGCGGGCACGCATCCGGACGGAGCGACGCGATGGCGTCCAGGTCCGAATACTGCCGGGACGCTTCATATTCGGCGAGCGACCAGTCCGACATGGGGGCATGCGGGCGATACCGCTCCAGGAGCACGCCCCAGCGCTCGCCGGGCTCGGGCGCATACCGGTACACGAGACCGGCGAAAGCGGCGACGATCAGAATGGAGACCAGCAGAGCGACCATGAGCCCATGGTGGCCCCGACCCGGACTTGAAGAAAATATCCAGTACCCCGATACTGGCCTGTATGGTGACACGAGTGATCGGCGCGGCCAGCCTGACGCGCGACCTGGGCCGGTGGCGGAACAACGAACCGGGCGCCCCCGCCGACAATGGCAAGCGTTCGGCGCGGCCCGCCTACGTGGCACTGGCGGAGAGCATCCGCTTGCTCATTCACGACGGCCGCGCGCCGCTAGGCGTCGCGCTGCCGAGCGAGCGCGATCTGGCCACCTCCCTCGCGGTCAGCCGCACCACCGTCACCTCCGCGTATTCCCTGCTGCGCGAGCACGGTTACCTGATCAGCCGCCAGGGCTCCCGCAGCACCGTGGCGCTGCCGCCGACCGTGGTGCACGACGGCGCGAAGCCCGCCCGCAGCATCCTGGCCATGATGGCGCAGCCGGAACTGCCGACCATCGACATGACCTACGCCGCCATGGCCGCCCCGCCGCAGATGACCGAGGCGTACTCCTTTGCCCTGCAAGGGCTTCCGACCTATCTCGGCACGCACGGCATGGACCCGGTGGGTGTGCTCATGCTGCGCGAGGCGCTGGCCCGCCGCTACACCGAGCGCGGGCTGCCCACCGAGCCGGACCAGATCCTCATCACCCTGGGCGCGCAGCACGGTCTGCGGCTGCTGCTCAATGTGCTCACCACCCCGGCCGAACGCGTGCTCATCGAGCACCCCACCTACCCGAACGCGATCGAGGCGATTCGCGATGTGGGTGCGCGCCCGGTGCCGGTGCCCATGCGCCCGGACGGCTGGGATCTGGACGGAATCCGCAGTGCCGCACGGCAGACCGCGGCCAGCGTCGCCTACCTGATTCCCGACTTCAACAATCCGACCGGTCACCTGCTCGACGCCGAGGGCCGGGCGGAGCTGGCCGCCATCGCCCGCGAGACCCGCATGACGGTGATCGTCGACGAATCCATGGTGGACCTGAACCTCACCGACCTCGAATCCCCGCCGCCCGCAGCCGCTTTCGCCCGCAATTCGGAGATCGTCACCATCGGTTCGGCCTCCAAGTCCTTCTGGGGCGGCCTGCGCGTCGGCTGGGTCCGCGCCAACCAGGCCCTCATCACCAAACTCCTGGGCACCCGCTCCACCGTCGACCTCGGCACCCCCGTCATGGACCAGCTGGCCACCGTCCATCTGCTCCGCAATGCCGACGAAATCCTCACCACCCGCCGCGACCAACTCCGCTCCCGGCGCGCGGTCCTGCTCGAAGCCCTCGCCGAGGAACTACCCGACTGGCGCGTCACCGAGGGTGTCGGCGGCATGTCCGTGTGGGCCCAACTCCCCGCCCCGGTCTCCACCGCGCTGGCCGCCACCGCCCCCAACCACGGCGTATTGCTCGCCGCCGGACCACGTTTCGGCGTCCAGGGCGCCTTCGAACGCTTCATCCGACTCCCCTTCACCCACGAGGAATCCGACCTGCGAGTCGCCGTGAAGTCCATCGCGGCGGCCTCCGCCGCCCTCAACCCGCACGCCGCCGACCCGCTCGCCCCGCTGATCACCTACTGATTCCCTCAGCAGAGCAGGTCGAACGGAGCCGCCAAGAGCGCGGCCGGAAAAAACCACACGGTGCCCCGAAACGACCCGCGCCCGCCGCATCAGCGGCGGGCGCGGGTTTCCGATTCAGCGACAACTGATTTCGCGAGATGCGGGTAACTCACCGGGTACGACCAGAATCGGTTCGGCACCCATCCGCAGGCACGGATGCAGGACCGGCGACGGCGCTCGGCCGCCCGCTGAAGTCTCGGAGAGGCGGGTCAGCGCCCGCTGAAGTCGCGGGGAGGCGGGGAGCTCACCCCAGGATGTCGTGACGGACGATGGTCTGGTCACGACCCGGGCCGACGCCGATGCACGAAACCCGTGCTCCCGACAGTTCTTCCAGGCGCTTGACGTAGGCCTGGGCGTTGGCGGGGAGCTCCTCGAAGGTGCGGGCGCCGGAGATGTCCTCCCACCAGCCGGGCATTTCCTCGTAAATCGGCTTGGCGTGGTGGAATTCGGTCTGCGTGGTGGGCATCTGCTCGACCCGCTCGCCGTCGATCTCGTAGGCGACGCAGATCGGCACGGTGTCCAGGCTGGAGAGCACGTCCAGCTTGGTGAGGAAGTAGTCGGTGATGCCGTTGACGCGGGTGGCGTAGCGGGCGATCACGGCGTCGAACCAGCCGGTGCGGCGGGCGCGGCCGGTGGTGACGCCGACCTCGCCGCCGGTCTTGGCCAGGTAGGTGCCGGACTCGTCGAAGAGTTCGGTCGGGAACGGGCCGGAGCCTACACGGGTGGTGTACGCCTTCAGGATGCCGAGCACCGTGGTGATCTTGTTCGGGCCGACGCCCGCGCCCACCGCCGCGCCGCCCGCGGTCGGGTTGGAGGAGGTGACGTACGGGTAGGTGCCGTGGTCGACGTCCAGCAGGGTGCCCTGCGAACCCTCCAGCAGCACAATCTCATCGCGCTCCAGCGCCTGGTTGAGCAGCAGCCGGCTGTCGGCGATGCGGTGCTTGAAGCCCTCGGCCTTCTCGAGCACCTCGTCCACCACCTGCTGCGGGTCCAGCGCGCGGCGGTTGTAGATCTTCACCAGCACCTGGTTCTTGAATTCCAGTGCGGCCTCGACCTTCTGGGTGAGGATCTTCTCGTCCAGCACGTCGGCCACGCGGACGCCGACGCGGGCGACCTTGTCCTGGTAGCAGGGGCCGATGCCGCGGCCGGTGGTGCCGATCTTCTTGTTGCCCAGGAAGCGTTCGGTGACCTTATCGATGGCCACGTGGTACGGCATGATCAGGTGTGCGTCGGCCGAGAGCAGCAGGCGGGAGGTGTCCACACCGCGCTCTTCCAGACCGGCGAGTTCGGCCAGCAGCACACCCGGATCCACCACCACGCCATTGCCGATGACGTTGGTCACATCGGGGGTGAGGATGCCGGACGGGATCAGATGCAGCGCGAAGCTCTCACCATTGGGCAGCACCACGGTGTGACCCGCGTTGTTGCCGCCCTGGTATCGAACTACCCACTGGACCCGATCGCCGAGCAGATCGGTCGCCTTGCCCTTGCCCTCGTCGCCCCACTGGGCGCCGATCAGCACGATTGCCGGCATGTGAGTGTCTCCTACGGGTTCGACGCGCAGCCCCTCTGGCGCTGCAGCTACCCGCCGTCAGAAGGCGGTGGCCGTAGGCACACTTTACGGGAATCCCACATGAGTCCTCTGGGCGGCATACCCGCAGTTCGCGGCCCGGCTCGATTCTGGACTGCGCTCCGCCTCCCGCGCTCGGAGCGGAGGAGCGGAGGGAAGAATCGAGCTTCCGGCTCCATAGGCCCGCGCCTTGGCCGCGAACCCGCCCGGAGCGAAGCGGAGGGCAATCGAACACAGCATGCGCAGCGAGGACAGCGCGGCAAATGAGACAGGGCTATGGTGGCACGGGGAGAGGGACCGGCGGGGGTCCATCGGATACGCAGCGAGGCGGATAGGTGTTGGCAAGCCAGAGGAGGGTGTTCGGCAGTTGAGTACCCATGTTCTCCGCTGCGACGGCGCGCCCGTTCCCATCGCCCTGGCATCCCTGTCCCTCACCCAGACCTCCGCCATTCCCGATACCGGAGCGCTGGACGAGTTGCTCCCGGTCATGGCCGCCGACAGCCTGCCCCGGCTCATCGTGCTCGGTGAGGACGCCGGATTGGCCGCGGTCCTCACCCATCTGATGCGCACCGAGCGGCTCGGCGTCGAAATCGGTTATGTGCCCATCGATCGCACCTACGGCTCCCGCGCCTATGAGACCGGTACCGGCTCCGCCGCCGCCAAGCGCGCGCTGGAGGGCAAGGCCATCGCGACCCCGCTGATTCGCGACGACACCGGCAAGGTGCTGATCGGCCGCGCCACCCTCGTCGGCGAGGCGGGCGCGAAGCTCGAGGGCGAGGCCTACGTCGACGACACCCGGCTGTTCACGGGAAAGGTCGCGGCACTGCATGTTTCGCCGATGCTGGAGATGCCCGGCCTGCACGCCACCGTGCAGCGCGGCCTGCGCAAGAAGCGCTGGATCGAGGGGCGCGCCATGCAGCTGGGCACCAGCGGTGCCATTGTCACCCGCGACGGGATCACCACCGATCGGGTGGTGAAGCGCTCCACGTTCTATCGGCACCACGAGCCTTGGCTGCTGGTTCGCTGATTCAGCCCCAGAATGGGTGGCGGCGGCGTACAGAACAGCCGACCAGTTGGGAGTATCAGGTGAATTACCCGCGCGCGGTGGGCCGGGCATCCGGAGCGGTCCGGCCCAGTCCGGTGTTCCTGCTGGTCGTGGTGATCACAGTGGCGGGCGGAGCGCTCGCCTGGGACGCCGACTACGGTTCGCGCCAGGCCCAATTCGGCGTTTTCATCCTGGTGGTGGCGGGCTGGATCGTGTCCGTCTGCCTGCACGAGTTCGCGCACGCGTACGTGGCGTGGCGGGCCGGGGACCGCGAAGTCGAGATGCGCGGGTATCTGACACTCAATCCGCTCAAGTACAGCCATCCGCTGCTGTCGATCGCACTGCCGGTGGTATTCATCGCGCTCGGCGGGTTCGCGCTGCCCGGTGGTGCGGTGTACGTGCACTCGCACAACTTCAGCCCGCGGGTACAGCGGATGCTGAGCGGCGCCGGCCCCGCGGTGAACGCGCTGTGCGCGATCGTGCTGCTGGTGATCGTGCGGTCCTACGGCAGCACCCATTCGCACGCGGCATTCTGGTTCGGGCTCAGTTACCTTGCGTTCCTGCAGATTACGGCGACCGTGCTGAACCTCATCCCGATTCCCGGCACCGATGGCTACGGGATTCTGGAGCCGTCGCTGAGCTATCAGACGCGGCGGTCGCTGGATCAGATCAAGCCGTTCGGCATTCTGATCCTGTTCGCGCTGCTGTTCACGCCGGAGCTCAACCGGCTCTTCTTCGACGCGATCAACGCGCTGTTCGAATTGTCTGGGCTGCCGGGCGGCTGGTGGTCGGCGGGCAGCGCACTGACGCGCTTCTGGCTCTGACCCTGCCGCGTTTCCAACTCTGTCCCGGCCATGCCTGGCGGCTCTGTCCGGGCGGACCCGGGCGGGCCGCCCGGACGACCCGGTCGCCGGGCGGCCCATCGCAACGACAGCGGTCCGGAGGAACCGTTGCCACCCGTCGCTGCGAGTCCGAAACCGGACTACCCCTCGTAAATCCGGCCTGATACGAACGGTAGAGGGGCACAAGCGGTTCGACGCGAGTAGCGGACTACCCGAAGATCAAGAGCGGGGACCCGCAGACGAATCGGACATACCCGCAATTCCGGTCTCGGACCCACCCGCGATTCGGGGCGGGCGCACGCTCGGATCAGTCGATCGGCGTGACGTAAGGATGCGGGACGGTCGGCGGCAGCAGCGCCATGGCGGACAGTCTTCGTAGCCCGCACACCTGCATGAGATCCACGACGATGGAACGCAATTGAGCGAAGACCACGTGGGCGGACAGACCCGCCCCGGCCACCAGATCCTTGGTCGCGCCCTTGCCGACCGAGCGCAGCACGCGGGTCGCCTCGGCGGGATCGGGTTTCTCGTCCGGGTCGGCCAGCATCATGCGACGCACCACATCCACGGCCTGACCGAGCTTCTCGACCTCCGCGACGAGGCCCGGATTCAGCACCTCGTCGTCGCGCACCGAGGTGAGCGCGCGGCGGAGCAGCACGCGGGTATTGCGGACCGCGTTGTCGAGCGGGTCGGCGGCCTCCCGCAGGCGTTGCAGCCGGGAGCGAGAGTTCCAGTACAGCGGGGAGATTCGAATGATCTCCTTGCTGCCCTCGAGGGTGTTGCGCAGGGCGTCGATCGCGCCCTGGGTGCCGCGCGCGGTCTCGAGCGCTGTCTTGATCTTGCCGGCATCTTGCTCGAGCAGGCCGTCCGCGCACTCGGTGAGGGCATTGCCCATCACCTCGAGAATCCCGGCGGCCTGCTCCCGGGCGCGGCGCACCGGATGCAATGGGATCGCCGCCACCACCACGATGCCGACCAGGCCACCCACCAGCGCGTCGATCATGCGCAGGGACGCACCACCCTGGCCGGGCGGATAGAGCGTGGCCACCAGCACCGCGGAACTGGCCGCCTGCATGGTGATGACGGGGCCGCCGTCCAGGAAGACGGCGGCGCACATGGCGATCACCACCAGCAGCACGATCTGCCAGCCGCCGGTGCCCACCCGGGTGACGAACAGGTCGCCGATGCCGATGCCGACTGCCACGCCGACGATCAGCTCGACCGACCGGCGCAGCCGTGCACCGAACGACAGACCGATCGAGATCATCGCGGCCATGGGCGCGAAGAACGGGCGCTCGTGCCCGATCACATTGTGGGCGATGAACCAGGCCACGCCCGCGCCGATCGCGCACTGCACGATCGGCAGCAGCGAGGACCGGACCCGGCCCGCGGCCTTGCGCATGCGGGTGACGCTGCTCTCCCGGGCAGCGTCGATGGTTTCGCCTAGGCCGCCGCTCAATTCAGTCGAGGCCGAGCTCGGCGGCCGCGCGCGGGTCGCAGTCTTCGAGCAGGTCCAGGCAGCGCGCGTACTCGTCGGTCTCGCCGATGGCGCGGGCGGCCTTCGCCACCGCGCCGACGCTGCGCAGGAAGCCCTGATTGGGCTCGTGGCTCCAGGGCACCGGGCCGAAGCCCTTCCAGCCGTTGCGACGCAACAGGTCCAGGCCGCGGTGGTAGCCGGTGCGCGCGAAGGCGTAGGCGGCGACGATGTCGTAGTTGATCTCGCCCTCGGCGGCTTCACCCCGCTCCAGCGCGGCCTCGGCCAGGTAGGCCCAGGCGATGGAGGCGGTCGGATGCGCCGCGGCGACCTGCGCCGGGTCCTGTTTCTGGAGCAGCGCGTCCTCCGCGTCGATGTTTTCCGGGAGGAGGACCGGCTGCGGTCCGAGCAGATCGCCGAAGGAGGTCATGCCGATCATTCTGCACCGCCGTCCGGAATGCTCAGTAGGCTGACCGTCGAATCACAGTTCCGCAGAAGCGAGGGGTGTAGCGCGTGTCCGACCCGAAAGACGACCAGCAGCCGCAGGGTCCTGCCAACCCGGCATCCGGCGCCGAGGACACCGCCGCCCCCAAGACTCCGACCGACCAGTCCCCGTCCCGGCCCGGGGACCCCGCCCCGAGCAACCCCGCGAAGGGCCCCGGCGTACCGAGTGACGCCGCCGGAGACGACGCTCCCCCGACCGCGGCCACGGAAGTGATTCCCACCGCCGACTCCCGCACCGAGGAGATCCGCACCGGCGCAGCCAAACCCGCGCCGACCGCCTCGAACCCGGCCCCCGGCCAAGGCAAGCCGGCCAAGTCCGGCTCGGCCGGTTTCGCCACCATCCACTATGAAACCCCCAAGTCGACCGGACGCGTCCAGTCCCCCGCACCGCAGCGCACCCCGGGCGGCCGGCCCCCGGCCGCCGCTCGCCAGGGCTCGGGCGAATTCGTCCCCCAGAACACCCCGAGCGGCCAGCCCGCAGCCCCCGGCGCGGCCGGTAAGCAGAACCCGCCCGGCACCCCACCCGCTGCCGCCGGGCAGTCCACCCCCCGCGGACAGGCTCCCGCCGCGGGCGCTGCACCGCGACCGGGCACCCCGCCGGCCACCGAACCTGCCGTAGGACAGACAACCCGCCAGGACTCGAACGCGCCGACGCCATCGAACGCGGCCAGTGAGAAGCCCACTGGCGCTGGGCAATCCGTACCTGGCGCAAAGCCACAGGCCGTCGGCGATGTACAACGCCCGGACGCGTCCTCGGCCTCCGCGGCAAAGGAGAGGCAGACCGCCCCGGCCGACCCCAAGGGTTCGAGCGCACCCGCGCAAAAGAACGCCGGTGGACAGCCGACCGGCGCCGAGCAGTCCGGCCCGGGCCGGCAGGCGGCGACGGATGATGCTCCTACGCAGTTCATTCCGATTCAGCGGCCGGGCGGGGAGAAGCCTGCTGCGGGCGGGCGGGCCGCGAGCGAGGCCGCGGCGGATGCAACCACACAGTTGATTCGGATTCAGCGACCCGAGCAGGGTACGAAGGGCGGGGCCGCGAAGGCCGGTTCCGCGCCTGCGGCTGCCGGGAAGCCGGGTGGCGCCGCGAGCGATGCGACGCGGGGGAAGCCTGCGCCGCAGAATGTTCCCACCGAGGGGATGCCGCAGGCGGATTCACAGCCGGAGGATGGCAAGGCCGCCGCGGCCGGCGTCAAGGCGAAGGATGCCGGTAAGGCGAAGGACGGTGGCGCGGCGGCCGAGAAGGCCGGCGGGGCAGGCGATTCCACGGCGAAGCCGGACGGCGATTCCGGTGACGTCGCGGGCGGGGACGCGAAAACCGTTGTGATCAAGAAGGTTCCCAATCCGGCGGAGGACGCCACGACGGCGTTGCCGATCGTGTCCGGTGAGCAGGGGACCGAGAAGATCCGGGTGTCGGGGCCGCAGGGGCGGGCGGTCAGCAAGCCGCCGCAGACGCCACGGGTGAACGCCGGGCCGCGGAATGTGGGGCCGAAGGGCAATGCGCCGGTGCCGGATGCGCCGGTCGAGGAGACCCGGCCGTCGCCGCCGCGGCCGTCGATGGGGCCGCGCCGGCCCGCGACCGCGCCGTCGCCGGCGGATATGCAGCCGACCACGCCGGGCCAGCCGATCGGCGGGCCACGCATCGCCGCGCCGCAGCGGGTCGGGGCGGGTGCGCCGCCGCAGGGTCCGCGCGGCCCGCAGGGACCGGGCGCACCGGGCCCCAATGCACCACAGGGACCGAACGCACCGCAGGGTGTGCAGCAGGGTCCGGTGCCGGGTGGTCCGGGACCGCTTGGGCCGCAGGATGTTCAGGGGGATGGATCGCGAATTCCGGCGCAGCCGCAGCGGGTTCCGGCCGGGGCGGCCGACGGGGCCGCGGCGGCCTCCGGCGGTGTGTCGAAGAAGCTGTGGATCATCGTGGCGGCGGCCGTGATCGCGGTGATCGCCATTGCCGGTGTGGTGTTCGGGGTGGTGAAGCACAAGAACGACAACTCGCCGGAAGCCTTGGTGCAGAAGACGGTCACCACGTACACCGACGCGCTGAAGTCCGGGAATCTGGACGCTTTGCGGGCCGTGACCTGCGGTGCGCAACACGACTTCTACCAGAAGATCTCGGCCGACCAGTTCACGAGCGTGTACAAGACCTCGCAGGACCAGAAGAGCATTCCGCAGGTGAAGAGCATCGACGCCATTCGGATCAACGGCGACGCCGCGCTGGCGCAGGCGACCGTGTACACCGCGGCGGACCCGTCGAAGACGTCAGCACGCACCTTCGATCTGCGCAATGAGGGTGGTTCGTGGAAGGTGTGCGACCCGCAGAACGGGCACTGAGAGACTCCCGGAAAATTCGCTGACGCATTTGCGGCCCCGGTCGCGATGAACATCACAAAGACCTGGTCAACAGTCCGGTACGTGGGTAGAGTGTGCCGGATTGTCTGGGCCAGCCGTTTCGGCATTCCGGCACTTCAGCGGTTGTACACCGTCCAGGACATTGCCTGTTTCGTATAGAGCAGTGTCCGACAGAAGTGGTGCGGGCCCACCGGGTTTCGAATTGCAGGGAGCTGAAAACCATGCCGGAAACGGCAGAGGCTACTAGGGCCACCGCGGCCGAACTGGTCGGACGGCACTTCCGTGTCCGTGATCACTACGACGTCGGCCGCGAGAAGATCCGCGAGTTCGCGCGCGCCGTGCGCAATGAGCACCCCGGTCACCATCGCGAGGACGCCGCCGCGGCGCTCGGCTACGGGGGCCTGCTCACCTCGCCGACCTTCGCCTCGGTGATCGGCGCGGCCACCACCCGCTCGCTGATCGGGTCCGTGCTCACCGAGTACGACGTCTCGCAGATCCTGCAGACCGATCAGGTCTTCGAGTACTACCGCCCGATCCTGGCCGAGGACCGCCTCGGGGTGGACGTGGTCATCGAGAACATCCGCAGCTTCGGCGACAACGACTTCATCACCGTCAAGGTCACCCTCACCGACGCCGAGGCGCTGCCGGTGCTGGTCTCCACCACCACCATCGTGGCCCGCAAGGGCGTCGAGATCGATCCGGCCATGGTCGAGACGGTCTCGGGCGTGGTCATGCACGGCCACGTCGCCGAGCCCGGCGAATTCGACGCCGACCCGACCGGCCTGGTGCTGCTGGCCCCCGAGGAGGTCGCCGAGCCGGCCGCGCCCGCCGCGCCGCAGCCGGTCCACACCATCCCGACCGCCGCCACCCTGACCGCCGGCACCGAGTTGCCCGCCACCAAGGTGCCGGTCACCCGCGGCGACCTGGTCAACTACGCGGGAGTCTCCGGCGACCCGAACCCCATCCACTTCAGCGACACCGCCGCCACCCTGGTCGGACTGCCCACCGTGGTGGCGCACGGCATGCTCACCATGGGCCTGACCGCCGGCTACCTGGTGGACTGGCTGGGCGATCCGTCGGCGCTGGGCAAATTCAGCGTCCGCTTCTCCGGCTTCGTGCCGGTCGAGCCGACCGCCCCGACCATCGTCGAGTTCACCGGCAAGGTGAAGTCGGTGGACGCCGCCAGGGGCGCGGCCACCGTCGTGCTGGGCGCGACCTCCGAGGGCAAGAAGCTGTTCGGCCGCGCGATCGCCGAGATCCGGCTGTCCTGACCCGCCTCGCTGACCCGCCTCGCTGACCCGCCTCTCCGAGACTTCAGCGGGCGGCCGAGTGCCGTCGCCGGTCCCGCATCCGTGCCTGCGGAGGTGCCGAACCGATTCTGGCCGTACCCCCGGAGTTACCCCAACCGCAGCGAAATCAGTTGTCGCGGTTGGGGTAACGGACCGGGGTTTCGTTTCCGGTCTCAGTTCAACGTGGCATGCATCAAGTAGACGTTGTAGTCACTCCAGGTCGACATGGTGAAGTACATGTCCGAACCGGTCGACCAGGGGTGGATGAAGCCGCCGTACAGCTCGGGGTACTGCTGCGCGCTCACCGTGACCGCGCTGTCGGACCATGCACCCTGCGGCGTATCCGATTCCCGCACAACGAGTGCCGCCTTGGCGGTGTCCAGGTAACTCATCTGCCACACGTTGCGGCTCTCGTCGTAGCGCACCGACAGCTCACCGGCGGGCGCGTCGACAATCGGTGTGACCGTGACCGATCCGTTCGTCTCGGGCATCCAGGAGCCGCTGTCCCAGTACTGATAGGCGGTCGGGTTGAGCACCTGGTCCTTGGGCACCCGGGCCAGCCCCACCCCGCCGAGCCGCGAGTTGGGGATACCGAACATGTAGACCCAGTCCCCCTGCGGCACCATGGCCGTCACCTGGAAGTTGGAGACGCCGAAGATGTTCTCCCACTTGGCGTACGGGTCCTTGGTCCAGTGCTCGCCGTGGTCGTCGGAGTAGGCGATGCCGCCGTAGTTGGTGAACCAGGTCCCCGGCACGCTGTTCCAGGTGCGGATCGACATGTAGCTCAGGTACTGCCGGTTCCCGATGGCGAAGCCCGAGGTCGGAATGGTGGTGATCTCGACATTGTCCAGCTTGCGGCTGCTCAGCAGTTCGGTGGCGTGGCAGCGGTCGTCGGTGACCATGCGGTCGAACACGACACCGTTCTCCAGGTCCCGGTTCTTGCTGAAGGCCAGCAGGTTCGAGCGCCAGTCCTCACCCATGCCGCCCGGCGGATGGAAGTCGCGGCCGACGGTGTCACCGAAGGCGATGGCGATCTCGTCCGGCGCGCTCTGCCACATGATGCCCAGGTCGGTGCCCTGTACCTGCCAGCGCTTGTCGGTGCGGTTGACCGAGTCGGCGCCGGTCAGCTTGGACACCTCGCGCACGTCGGAGACCTGCGGCGTCGGCCGGGCGGGCGCCTGAGCGGCGGCCTCGACCGGCGGGTGCGCCGGATCGGGACGGGGCGGCAGCGCCGGCGGATTCGGGTTGGGCAACGCGAAATTGAACGGCTGCGGCCGCACGATCAGCTTGGGGAGGCCGAGCTGTTCGGTGAGTCCCGGTGGCGGAGCAGGGGTGTCGGTGAGGTCCGGGCACGGGTTCACGCACGGATCCGGCGGCAGCTGCATCGCCACGCGCTTGGTGTTCTCCGGCGGCGGCCCGGTGTCGACCGTGACCACCGGATAGGGCAGGGGTACCTCGACGGTCTTCGGGATCAGCGACTCGTGTCCCGGCTTGGCGTCGGTGCTGCAGGGCCCGATACCCGGAACGGCCGGTGCCGCACCCGGATCCGGATCCGCCACCGCGACCGGCCCGCCCATTCCGGCGAGTACACCCGCCCCGACGATCACCGCTCCCGCAGCTGCCACCAGCCGCTTGGTCATGCACTCAACCTTCCGACGAACGAGCCCTCCGGACATATCCGGGCAGAGACCCTACCCCCGGAACCCTGCGAACCGCCGGTACTCGACCGATCTCGACCTAATCGAGACCCGCGGGGCCTACCGGCGCCGCACTGCGAACCGAAACTGACAGTGCAGCAACGTAATACAACGACGGCTCAGCGCACGGCCTGGAAGGTGAGCACGGTGGTGCCGATCCGGATGGCGTCCCCGTCGGCCAGCACTGCGGCCGATTCGATGGACTCCTCGTTGATGTAGATGCCGTTGGCGGAGTGCAGGTCCTTGATGAGCAGCCCGGCCCGGCTCGGGGTGATCTGCGCGTGGTACCGACTGGCCTTGGGATCGTCGAGCACCAGATCGTTGTCCGTCATGCGACCGATCTTCATGCCGTTCGGACCGATCGGCACCACCCGGCCGTCGGACAGCCGCAACTGCCCGGCGCGCACCGCGCGCGGCATCTCGGTGACGGTCTCGGTCATGGCCTTGGCCATGCGCTCGACCTCGTGAATCTGCCCGGTGCTCAACGGTTCCTGACGGAGCACCTTCTGCTCCAGCGCGATGAGCGCGGGACCGGGATCGATGCCGAGCTCATCGGCCAGCACGGTGCGCACCCGACGGCAGGCGTCGAGCGCGTCGGCCTGTCGGCCCGACAGGTAGAGGGCGGTGATGAGCTGCGCCCACAGCGGCTCCCGGAGCGGATGCGCGCTGGTCATCGACACCAGCTCGCCGACCACGGAAGAGGCTCGGCCCAAAGTGATTTCGGAATCGATGCGGGCGGAGGCGACCAGCAGCCGCTCCTCGTCCATGGCGGTGGCGAAGCTCTCCGCGAAGCCGAGGCCGGACAGATCGTCCAGGGCGCGGCCGCTCCATTCCGCCAGCGCCTCACCGAAGAGCCGGGACGCGGCGGTGGGATCGCCGATCGAGGCGGCCTCCGAACCCTCGCGGCGCAGCGTCTCGAAGCGCCCGAGATCGCATTCGTCGTCCTCGATCTCCAGCCGGTAGCCGGAGGATTCGGTGCGCAGCAGCGCCACCGGGTCGACCCCGGCGGTGCGCAGGGTCTTGCGAATGTTCGAGACGAACACCTGCAGACTCGCCTGATACGAGTCCGGTGGAGCGTCGTTCCAGACAATGTCGGCCAGCGCCTGCGAGGACACCGCGCGCCGCCGGTTGACGGTCAGAGCCGCCAGCAGCGCACGCGGCTTGGGGCCGCCGACCGGCACGGACCGACCGGCGACCAACAGCTGCACGGGGCCCAGGACCCGCACATCGACAGTCATGCCACCTGCCTCGATAGAGACTGCGGCGCGCCCGCCGCTCGAAAATTGCCAGGGATTCCGCTCGCCTCAGCGGAATCCCGACCATTGAGCTTACTTGGCGCTGATCGAGCGTCCCGCCGAGTTCAGGTCGTTGCAGGCCTCGACGACGCGCGCCGCCATCGAGGTCTCGGCCTTCTTGAGGTAGCTGCGCGGGTCGTAGACCTTCTTGTTGCCAACCTCGCCGTCGATCTTCAGGACGCCGTCGTAGTTGCCGAACATGTGGCCGGCGACCGGGCGGGTGAAGGCGTACTGGGTGTCGGTGTCGACGTTCATCTTCACCACGCCGAAGCGCAGCGAGTCCTCGATCTCCGACTTCAGCGAGCCCGAACCGCCGTGGAAGACGAAGTCGAACGGCTGCGCGTCCGCGCCCAGGCCCAGCTTGGCGGCGGCCACCCGCTGGCCCTCGGCCAGCACCTCGGGCTTGAGCACCACGTTGCCCGGCTTGTACACGCCGTGCACATTGCCGAAGGTGGCGGCGAGCAGGTACTGGCCGTTCTCCCCGGAGCCGAGCGCGTCGATGGTCTTCTCGAAGTCCTCGGGCGAGGTGTAGAGCTTCTCGTTGATCTCGGCCTCGACGCCGTCCTCTTCACCGCCGACGACGCCGATCTCGACCTCGAGGATGATGTTCGCCGCGTGCGCCTGCTTCAGCAGTTCCTTGGCGATCTCCAGGTTCTCGTCGATCGGGATCGCGGAACCGTCCCACATGTGCGACTGGAACAGCGGGTTCAGGCCGTTCTTCACGCGCTCGGCCGAGATGGCCAGCAGCGGGCGCACGAAGGTGTCGAGCTTGTCCTTCGGGCAGTGGTCGGTGTGCAGCGCGATGGTCACGTCGTACTTCGCGGCGACCACGTTCGCGAACTCGGCCAGCGCGACCGCACCGGTCACCATGTCCTTCACGCCCAGGCCGGAGCCGAATTCCGCACCACCGGTGGAGAACTGGATGATGCCGTCACTGCCGGCGTCCGCGAAGCCCTTGATGGCCGCGTTGATGGTCTCCGACGAGGTGCAGTTGATGGCGGGAAACGCGAAGGAGTTCTGCTTGGCCCGAGCAATCATCTCGGCGTAGATCTCCGGAGTCGCGATGGGCACAGTGACCTCCGTGTTGTGTGTGGTGCGTACTACAAAATTCTGTCAGCTGACACGATAGGACAGCCCCTTTTCTCCGGGGCAATGGCCTCACTTACCCCACAAGTTTGTGAGGTTGCTTCGACGTTCGGTGTGATGTCCGGGCTACCGGTACTGTGGTGGCCGTGACCTTGCTGGCCGTATCCGATGCCGTGACGACCAATGCCGCGCTGCCCGCGATCTTGGATCCAATGCACCTCCTGACGGAGACTTGGCTGCAGCACGCGGTGCTCCCGGCGATCTTGGCCATCGTCTTCATCGAGACCGGTCTGCTGTTCCCGATCCTGCCCGGCGACTCGCTGCTGTTCACCGGCGGTCTGCTGGCGGCCTCGGCGCACCCGCCGGCCGGTATGAACATCTGGTGGCTGATCCCGGCCACCGCGTTCGTGGCCTGGCTCGGCGACCAGAGCGGCTACTGGATCGGCCGAAGCATCGGCCCGGCGCTGTTCAAGAAGGAAGACACGCGCTTCTTCAAACAGCACTACATCACCGAGACCCACGCCTTCTTCGAGAAGCACGGCCCCAAGACCATCGTGCTGGCCCGCTTCGTACCCATCGTGCGCACCTTCATGCCGGTGCTGGCCGGTGTCTCGAAGATGGACTACCGCAAGTTCGCCACCGTCGACATCATCGGCGCGGTGGCGTGGGGCGGCGGCGTGACCGTGCTCGGCTACTTCCTGGGCAATGTCGAATTCATCCGTAAGAACGTCGAGGCGATCTTCCTGCTGATCGTGTTCGTGTCCATCCTGCCGGGCATCGTCACGGTCGCGAAGAACCTGCTACACCGCGGCCAGGCCCCGGAACAGGCCGAGTACGCCACCTCGACGAACGAGCCGACCCACTGAGCCCTTCGGTGTCGACCACCCCGCTAACCCTCGCATCAGGCGGATTCGGCCCGCTCGAGACAGCCGGACCAGTGCTCGTCTGGACCGTTGTTCTCACCTTCGTCTTCCTGGAGTGCGCGCTCATCATCGGGCTGTTCCTGCCGGGTGACTCCATGCTCATCACCGCCGGTGTCGTGCTGGCCTCGCAGGTCGGCGAGGGGCAGGTCTGGGCGCTGTCGATCGGCACCATGATCGCGGCCATCGCCGGCAACCAGGTGGGGTACGTCTTCGGCCAGCGCGCCGGACACCATCTGGTGGCGCGCAAGAACGGGAAGTACATCAATACCCGCAATCTCGAGCGGGTTTCGGACATGCTGCACAAGCACGGGTTCCTGGCGGTGCTGGTGGCCCGCTGGATTCCCTGGGTGCGCACGCTGTGCCCGCTGGTCGCGGGCGCGGCCGGGATGGACCACCGCAAATACACCATCGCCTCGTCCGTCGGCGCAGTCATCTGGGCACCGGTGATCCTGCTGGCCAGCTACTACGCGGGCAGCTTCCTGGAGAACATGTCCTGGCTCATGCCCGCGGTCATCGGAACCCTGGTGGTCGGATTGGTGCTCGGCACGGTCCTGGGCGTGCGGCAGTACCGCGTCGAAATGGCACGTCCCGCCGAGGATTTCGACCTCGACGTGGCAGAGGCCGCGACGGTGCCGCTGCCGCGGCTGCCGCGCGCCTGAGCGACTACAGCCCGGCGGCCGTCACCGTGTGCGCGGCCTCCATCAGCTTCCAGCCCGAAAGCTGCACCGACAGATCGCGTTCCGGGCTGCGCGAGGCCGTCACCGAACCGCCCTCGAAGCCGCCCGCGCCCGCGATGCCCGGAAGTCGCGCGGGCTGCCGCCAATCCGCGCCGAACAGTGGCTCACCCTCCACATCCAGGCGGTGCTCCCAGGCCGCGTTCGCGGACGCGCACACGATCGCGGCGGCCTTGCGGCGCGCGGTGACCCGGGCTGGTTCGTCTCCGGGCAGCATGAGGGCGGTCAGCGCCAGGTAGCGGATGAGAATGCCGTTGAACAGGCCGCCATCCCCGCCGCCGTCACCGACCACCACGCCGTCCACGGTCAGATGTTCCTCGACCGCGTCCACCAGCCGGGCCGCGCGCTCGGCGTGCCGGGGTTCGCCGGTGTGCACCGCGAGTTCGGTTTCCAGGCCGAGCGTCACGCCCTGGCAGTAGCTGTAGACCGGCTTCTCGACCTCGCCGGAGGGTAGGTGGATGCCGTCGAAGATCAGGCCGGTCTCCTTGTCACGCAGGTTGGCGTCGAGGAAGTCGGCCAGTTCCTGCGCCAGGTGGTAGCGGCCCAGCCGCGCCATGGCGATGCCGGCCGGACCATTGGCCGGGGCGTTGTAGAAGTCGGAGCCCTTGCGCCAGGGGACCGCTCCGAACTCCGGATCGAACCCGTTGACCAGCGCCTTCTCCAGAGCAATCAGCGCGCCCCGCACCTCGGCGACGCCCTGGGTGCGTTCGGCCCGCTCCAAAGCGATTGTCAGCCAGGCCATGTCGTCGTAGTAGTTGTTGGTCCAGCCGGTGATATTGCGCAGGCGCGTGGCGTGGGCGATGGACCAGAGGCGGCGTTGCCGAGCGGGGGTCGGCGCGCGATTGGCGGCGTCGACCGCGCAGTCGATCAGGTGGGCCTGCCACCAGTAGTGCCAGAAGGCGAAAACCCGTTCGCCTTTGGTGGCGGGCCAGCCCACCACGCCGAGCTGGGTACCGGGACAGCCCCACAACTTGCGTAGGTGACGCGAGAGGATCGCGGACTCCGCCAGGTCGGCTCGCTCCGACCAGAGGGCAGCGGTCGGCTCGATATTGCGTCCGGTCCGCGAAGTCATAGGACTTATCGTGCCAGTCGGGCACTGCACTCGTGGCTGATTTGTTACCGAGAGTCGTCCAGCTCACCAGGCGGTGGTGAGGTCGGCGTGCTGGCGGATCCAGGCGTGCATGGCGATACCCGCGGCGACACCGGCATTGATGCTGCGGGTCGAGCCGAACTGTGCGATCGAAACGGTCAGCAACGCGCCCGCTTTCGCGGCCTCGGTCACGCCCGGGCCCTCCTGGCCGAAGAGCAGCAGGCATTCACGCGGCAGCGCCGCGGTTTCCAACGGCACCGCGCCGGGGACATTGTCCACCGCCACCACCGTCAGTCCCGCGTCGGCCGCGAAACGCAGCAGCTCATCGGTGTCGGCGTGATGGTGAATGTGCTGGTAGCGGTCCGTGACCATGGCGCCACGGCGATTCCACCGCCGGCGCCCGACAATGTGCACGGCCGCCGCCGCGAAGGCATTGGCCGTGCGCACCACCGTGCCGATATTGGCGTCGTGCCCAAAGTTCTCGATGGCCACATGGAACGGGTGCCGGCGGCTGTCGATGTCGGCGACGATGGCCTCGCGCCGCCAATACCGGTAGGCATCCACCACATTGCGCCGGTCGCCGTGTTCGAGCAGGTCCGGGTCCAGGCGCGGATCGTCCGGCGGCTCGGTGCCGAACTCCTCGCGCCACGGTCCGACGCCGTGCGGATGCTCACCCCATTCGGTCGGTCCGGGGGTCGGCGGTTCGTGGGCGGTCGGGGCGGAACTCACCCCGGCGATGGTAGTTGCCTATTGCGAGGAGCCGACCGCGCCCACGATGATGGCGACCACGATGAACAGGATGACCAGGATCATCAGCGCTGTGGAGACGATGCCGCAGATCCAGCCGGCCGTCACCATGCCGCTGCCGCCGATCATGCCGTTCGACTGATTGATCTCGCGGCGGGCCTTGCCGCCCATGATCCAGGCCACCGGCCCGAGCAGCTGGCAGAACACCAGGCTCATGATTCCGAGGACCAAGACGACCACGGCCTGCGGATGATCCGGGGCGGGCGCGCCGTAGTAGCCGGGCGGGTAGTAGCCGGGCGTCTGCGGCGGGTAGCCCGGGGGATAGCCGGGCTGCTGGTTGTAACCCGGCTGCTGCTGTTGATAGCCCTGGGACTGCGGATCCCAGCCCGGCGGGGGCGCGTCGTAGGTCATGGGCTGAATGCTAGGTGGTCGTGCTGGCTACACCGAATATTTTCTGGGCTGCTCCCTCGCCACCGCACCCGGCCGCCCGCGACGATGAAGCCATGAGCGATACGGCCGCCCTGCCCAGCACTGTGCTGCGGACCTTCCTGACGACGCCGTTCCGGGCGCGCACCTGGAAGGAATTCGCGTATCTGATCATCGTTTTCGGACTGGGCTGCGTCGCGGCGGTCTATCTGTTCGCGGGAATCGGTGGCGGCCTGTACCTTTCGCTGTTCGTGGTGGGTATTCCGGTGCTGGCGGCCATGATTCTGGGCGGCCGGGTGTGGGGCCGCATCCATCGGGTGCTGGTCGCGGTGCTGCTGGACGCGGCTCTGCCCGAGCCGCCGGCGTTCACGTTCACACCCGGGCCGATCGGCTGGCTGCGCAGCGCCTTCACCGACCGGACCTCGTATCGGGCCCTGCTGTTCCTGATCGTCGAGGGCCTGCTGGGTGTGGTGATCGGCTACGGCGTGCTGATGACCGTGGCCGTGATCGGTTTCGTTGCGCTGTCACCCATCCCGTGGGCGCTGCTGAATCCCACAAATGTGGACGAAAACGGCGTGGAGCACCATTCGATGATCCAGTTCGGCGACGCCTTCTCCGTCGACACCTGGCCGCGCGTACTGGGTTTCGCGGCGCTCGGGGTGCTCGGCTGCTTCCTGCTGCCGTGGCTGATCCGCGGTGTCTGCTTCCTGCACCGCGCGCTCGCGCTATGGCTGCTGACCCCGACTGCCCGCGATCTCGAGCTGGCCGGCCTGCGCGAGAGCCGCCGCGCCGCGGTCGACGACTCCGCCGCCACCCTGCGCCGGCTGGAACGCGACCTGCACGACGGCACCCAGGCGCGGCTGGTCAGCATCGCCATGATGCTGGGCCGCGCCGAGGAGCGGATCGCGGCGGGCGGCGACGCGGCCGAGCTGATCGCCCAGGCTCGCACCGGATCCAAGGAGGCGCTGACCGAACTGCGGGAACTGGTGCGCGGCATCCATCCGCCCGCCCTCGAACTCGGGCTGGAACCGGCGCTGGAGACCCTGGCCGCCCGCTGCGCGCTGCCGGTGGAGCTGCGGGTGCTGCTGCCGCTGCGGCCCAGCCCGGCCATCGAGGCCATCGCCTATTTCTCGGTCGCGGAACTGCTCACCAATGTGGTGAAACACGCTGCCGCGAACCGGATCTGGGTGGCGGTGCTGCCGGCGGGTACGGGCGCGCTGGCGGTGAGCGTGCGCGACAACGGTCAGGGCGGCGCGCTGCAACCGGTGGGCGGGCCCGGCGAAGGTGTTGTGGTGGGCGGGCTTTCGGGGCTGGCGCAGCGGGCGCGCGCGGTGGATGGCACGCTCACGGTGGACAGCCCCATCGGCGGCCCGACCGTGGTCACGCTGGTGCTGCCGCTGGCGGGGCCGCAATGATCGAGGCTGTGAAAAATCCGAACAGCGAGGACACTGCGAACCGGCCGCTGCGGGTGGTCATCGCCGAGGACAATGCGATCCTGCGCGACGGCCTCACCGCGCTGCTGACGGAACGCGGGTTCGAGGTGGTGGCCGCCGTGAGCGACGCGACCGGTCTGCATGCTGCGGTCGCCGACCAGCTGCCGGATGTCGCAGTGGTGGACGTCCGCATGCCCCCCAGCTTCACCGACGAGGGCCTGCTGGCCGCGCTCGCGCTGCGCCGCAGTCATCCCGGCACCGGGGTGCTGGTGTTCTCGCAGTGGATCGAAACCCGTTATGCCACCGAGTTACTGGCCGCCGGTGCGGGCGGCGTCGGCTACCTGCTCAAGGATCGGGTGGCCGACGTCGGCGATTTCACCGAGGCCCTGCGCCGCGTCGCCACCGGCGGCACCGCGCTGGATCCGGAGGTGGTCGGCCAGCTCATGGGCGCCGCCCGGCAACAGGATTCGCTGGCCCGGCTCACCCCGCGGGAGCGTGAAGTGCTGGAATCCATGGCCCAGGGACTGTCGAACGCGGCCATCGCCCGGGCGCTGTCGGTGACCGAACGGGGGGTGGAGAAACACATCGGCAACATCTTCACCAAGCTGGAATTGCCGCCCTCGGATCTGCATCATCGACGGGTACTCGCCGTTCTGCGGTTGAAGGGTTGAAACATCGCTGCACGGTTGCCGTGCATGGAAGACTGGGCCCATGACTCGGTCGAGTTCCGCGGAATTGCTGAAATCGGTTGAATACTGGCCGAATCATCTCCTGACCATCGCGGAGTGGTCGCTGCTGCCCGAGAACAACCGGTACTGCCGCGAACTGGTCGACGGCGTGCTGGTGGTGGCGCCGCAACCGCCGCGGCATCAGCTCGCGGTATGGCGCTTGGCCGCTCAGCTGGAGCGGGCGCTGCCCCGGCGGGTGGCCGCCATGGCGTGCATCGAATTGATCATCGACGACGGCACGCCGCCGACCGTGCGGGTGCCAGATGTGCTGATCGTGTGCGGTGCGGCCGGGGCCGAGCACGCCACCCGGGTGCGGCCGGGGGATGTGCTGGCGGCCATCGAGATCGTGTCGCCGGGTTCGCGCCGGGTGGATCGGGTCATGAAGTTCGCGGAGTACGCGGCGGCGGGGATCGGGCACTACTGGCTGCTGGAGACCGAGGAGTCGCTGCGGCTGCTGACCCATCGGCTGCAGGACGGCCAATACCTACCGACCGGTGAGTACTCAGGACAGGTGACCCTGGAACTCGACGGCGTCAGCCTGCCGCTCGATCTGGATGCTCTCACCGCGCTCCGCGCAGCCGGTGTGCCCGTTTGACGCGCCAGCCCTCTGACCTCGCCTGATCGGCCCACGGGGAACAAATTTCGGGACTATCCTGGAATTCTGAGAGGCCGTGGTTGGAGGGTGTCATGGACCACGCGCGCATAGCCCGTACGGTGCTCGGAGTGACGGCGGCATATCTCGTCGCACTCGGGTTGTGGCTGGGGTGGCTGGTCCCACTCACCCCGCCGGGAACCGTGCCGGTCCAGATCGTCACACTGGTCGGTCTCTTCGGAACGTTCCTGGGCCTCGGCATGCTGTTCGCCCAGCGCCCCACCCGCTCCGACCGCAGACTACGCCGGCACGGGCTCGAGGGCTGGGCGAACATCGAAGCGGTACACCCCCTGCAGCGCACCGACCACTGCACCGAGATCACCGAACTCGATCTCGAACTCGTGGTGCCGGGCTCGGAGACCTACTACGGCAGCATCGTCTTCGACGTCGAGCCGGTGGTGAAGCCGAGAATCGCTGTGGGCGGCACGATTTCGATCCGCGTCGACCCGCACAACCGGGACCGGATCATCCTCTGCCTCTGATATATATCCAGCTCAGTGCCGGATTCGCACGATTCGGGCCGTAGGCTCCTGTCCATGACGATCGCCGAAAAACCCGACCGCAGGGAAGCGCCGCTGGTGCTCGACACCGAGCCGCCGCGCACACTGGGTTTCACGGATCAGGCGGCGTTCTGGCTCAATCTCGGCGTCAGTCTCATCGGCTTCAGCGGCGCCGCGTACGTGCTCTTCCCTACCGGGAACCCCCCGCTCCCGCTGGCCGGGGCGCTGCTGGCGACCGTCGTGGGCACCGTGGTCGGCGCGGCCATGGTGGCCGGACCGGGCGCGGTCGGGGCCCGCACCGGCGCGCCGGCCATGGCGGTGCTGCGCGGCCTGTTCGGGACGCGGCTGTCGTATCTGCCGACGGTCGCCAATATCGTGCAGTGCATCGGCTGGGGTGTGTACGAGCTGACCGTCATCGCGCTCGGCGTCTCGGCGCTCACCCACGACCGGGTGCCGCACTGGGTGGTCATCATCGCGGCGGGTACGCTGTCCACCACCATGGCGATCTGGCCGCTGGCCGCGGTGCGGGCGCTCCGCAAGTACGTCTCGGTGGCGGTGGCCATCGCCATGCTCTACTTCACGATTCAGCTGCTGCGGCAACCTGTTCCGGCGCAGCACGACACCAGCTGGAGCGGGTTCTGGCCCGCCGTCGACACCACCCTGGCCGTATCCATCTCGTTCGTGCCGCTGGCCGCCGACTACACCCGGCACTCCCGCTCGGCGAAGACCGCCGCCGGGGCCACCGTGGCCGGCTACTCGATCGCCCAGGTGTGGTGCTACCTGCTGGGCATCATCGCCATCCTGCAGGCGGGCGGCAATGCCGACCACGTTTTCGACTCCTTCCTGGGTGTGACCGCGGGCTGGGTCTTCTTCGCGGTACTGGTGCTGCGCGAATCGGACCAGTCCTTCGCCAATGTGTATTCGACGGCCATGTCCATCCAGAACCTGCTGCCACGGGTGGATCGGCGACTGTTGGCCGGACTCGTCGGTATGGCGGTGACCCTGCTGGCGCTGCCGGTGCGCGACTTCAGCAGCTACGCGAATTTCCTCTACCTGATCGGCTCGGTCTTCGTGCCGCTGTGCGCGGTGCTCATCGTCGACTACTTCCTCGGCCAGGGCCGCCGCGACTGGAATCTGGCGCAGAACGCACCCGCCCGGCCGCTCATGCTGCTGCCGTGGGCCTTCGGCTTCGTGGTGTACCAGCTGTTCAATCCCGGCTCCATCAGCTGGTGGGCGACATTCTGGGCCCGGGCGCAGGACGCGCTCGGCGTCCATCCGGGTTGGTGGTCCTCGGCCTCGCTCTACTCGTTTCTGGCGGCCGCGGCGGTGACCGCGCTCCTGGTGCGGGTCCGGCGGGGATGACCGACGGCCGCGTCTACGGCATGGGTTTCGACCCGCTGGTCGAACCCGATTGGCCCGCACTGACTTCCGCCGAGGTGGACGCGGTGCTGGGCACGGACGCGGCAATCGTGTGGCGCAGCCCGAGACCACTGTCGGCGACCGCCCGGGTACGCCCGTCGGACGGGCGCGACCTCATCGTCAAACGCCTCCCCCGGGCGCTGCGCGACGCCGCCGCGCTCGGCGAGGAGTACCGCTTCATGGATCACCTTCGCTCGCAAGGCATTCCGGTGCCCCGCGTACTGCACACGGTCGACCTGGGCGATTTCGCCTACGAGGTCCAGGAATCGGGTGACGGGCGAGACGAGTACGAGGGCGTCTTCTCCTGGACGCCGTACCGCTCCCTCGACGGGGCGGCCGCGGCCGGGCGCCTGCTGGCCCGCCTGCACGTGGCCGCCGCGGGATACGAGGCGCCACGCCGCCCGCCGAGGCCGCTACTGGCAAGCTTCACCATCTTCGCCTCCGCCGATCCCCTTGCGGCCGTGGCGCATCGGGCCGCGGAACGCCCGGCCATCGGCAAATTCCTCGTCGAACGCGACTGGCGGGCCGACCTTGAACGCGTCCACCTCCCGGCCCACGAACGTCTCGGGCCCCTGCTCGCGGACCTGGAACCGCTGTGGACACACAATGATTGGCACGGCACGAACCTGCTCTGGCGCGACCGCGACATCACCTCCGTCATCGACTTCGGCCTGTGCGACCGCACCACCGCCGTCCACGATCTCGCCACCGCCATCGAACGCAGTGCCGTGGACTGGATTTCGATCCGCGACGGCGGACCGGCGAAGGTGCGATTCGACCAGGTGCGCGTCCTGCTCCAGGGCTACGAATCGGTGCGGCCGCTGACCGCCGCCGAACGGCTCGCCCTCCCGGCGTTGCTCCCCCTCGTACATTGCGAGTACGAACTGTCCGAGATCGACTACTTCCTCGGCGTCGTCCCCGGCGGCAATGCGAAGAACGCCGAAATCGCCTACGACGAGTATTTTCTCGGCCATACCGCATGGTGGACGGAATCCGGCGCGGGCCGCGAACTGCTGTCCGCAATCCGCGGAATGACACGCGTCACCGAATAGTGGCGGCGAACACAATTCCACGGATCTCGAATGGGGCAGCGGGACTTGATTCCGCGACCGCGATCGGATAGAACTTGTTCCGTTGCCATCGGCAACGCGAATCGTTCTGCACGCCATCTGAGTTCAGCGTGCCCCGGGGGTCGGGAGGACAGGAAAAATCATGCGTCGCACCATTCGTAATTTGGGTTGTAAGGCAATCGTCGCGGCACTGCCGCTGGCCGTCGCCGCTACTTTCGCAAGCGCGGGAACGGCTTCCGCCACCGCTCCGGCCGACGCCGTACAGTCGGCCCCGGTCGGGCAGATGGTCCCGGCTCCGGTCGCGGCCGCCATTGCCCAGACCATCGCGCCGGAGGCGGTCTCCGTCGCTCCGGAGGCCGCGCAGCCGGTCACCCCGGATGTCGAGCAGCCCGCTGCGCCCGAGGTCGCGCAGCCGGCGGCCGAGATCTCGCAGCCACAGGACATCGCCACCGATCCGAACGCCAAGAACCACGATCCGATGGCCAATGCCGCGGTGGTGGGCGCGGGTGTCGGGGCCGTGATCGGCGCCGCCATCTGCGCCGTCACCGTGATCGGCATTCCGCTCATCCCGCTGTGCGCGCTCGGCCCGGCCCTTCAGGGCGCCCTGATCGGGCTGCTCGTGGGCGCGGTCGACCCGGATGCCATTCCGCAGGTCCTGCCCTGATCCTTCGGGGATAAATACACCGGAACCCCATCCCGAAACTCGGGATGGGGTTCTTGTCGCATCGAATTCGATGATCGGCAGCGGTTATCGATGACAGATACGGTGACCTATTCGGTTACCGACATGGCTACCGATGCGCGCGGGGATCCGCGAGCAGGTATTGCGCGGCGGCGTATGTGCCGAGAATGACGCCCTCACTGATCCGGCGCGACTTCTCACCGCGCGCGAAAATACGCCGGAGCACGATCAATCCGTCGGACAGCGTGAACAACAACGCACCCACACCCAATCGGCTGCGTGGGTCCGCATTCGGAATGTTGACGCCCGCAAAATTCTTCGCGTCCGGGGCCAGTTCCGGATCGGACGCCAGCGTGGCCGCCGTGCCGAGGGTCGCGCCATAGGCGGTGAGCGGCACCGCGATCGCCGGGGCCTTGAACCGCATCAGCGTCGCCGCGCCCAGCCACGCCGCCAGGCGCGGAGCCACGATCTGCGCGCGCGGCCGGCCGCCGCGCCGGAACCACAACCACGAGTACCCGGTCTGCATGACCGCGAAAGACGAAGCGCCGGCTATCAATCGGCGATCGTCATCGGGGTCGATGAGCAGCACGTCGCCGATCGTGGCCGCGGCCAGTGACCCGAGCAGCACCGTGCGATCGGTGCGATGCAGGGATGCGCCGTTCACCGCCACATCGGCCGCCAGCAGCGGCATCAGCAAAGGCTTTGCGGCCCACTGCAATTTCTCGCGGCCGGTGACGGCGCCGAACACCGTCACGGCCGCCGCGCCGACGAACGCCGCGCGGAACGGGCGGGCCATCAGAAGCTGGGTTCCGCCGGCGCGGGCGGCAGCACCGCGACCTGACCGGCGTAGGACAGACCCGCACCGAAGCCGAGCAGCAGCGCCAGCTGACCGCCCTTGGCCTTGCCGGTCACCAGCATCTCCTCCATGGCCAGCGGAATCGAGGCCGCGGAGGTGTTGCCGGTGTTCTCGATGTCATTGGCCATCGGGATGTCGTCGGCGAGCCCGAGGTTCTTCTTCATGAGCTCGTTGATGCGGGCATTGGCCTGGTGCGGGATGAACACCTCGATGTCCTCCTTGTGCACGCCGGACTGCTCGATTGCACTCGACAGCGCGCGCGGCAGGGTGACCGCGGCCCAGCGGAAGACCTTGGGGCCCTCCATGTGCAGCGACATGCGGCCCACCGGCTCGACGGCCGGGTCGGTGCCCTGCAGCCGCTGCGCCTTGTTCATGAACTCCAGGAAATCGACGTCCTGCGAGATGGCCTCGGCGTTCTCGCCGTCGGAGCCCCACACGGTCGGCGAGATGCCGTTCTCCTCGCTGGGCCCGACTACGACCGCGCCCGCGCCGTCGCCGAAGATCATGGCGGTGCCGCGATCCTTCGGGTCCAGGCCAACGGTCATCGTCTCCGCGCCGATCACCAGGATGTATTCGGCCGAGCCGGAGCGGATCATGTCGGTGGCGACACCCAGGCCGTAACCGAACCCGCCGCAGCCGGAGGTCAGGTCGAAGGCCGGGATGCCGTTCATGCCGAGGTCGGCGGCGACGCTCGGCGCACCGTGCGGGGTCAGCTTGAGCCAGCTGGAGGTGCAGAGGAGGAGCGCGCCGATCTTGGATCGGTCGATGTCGGTGTTGTTCAGCGCCCGGTTGCCCGCGGCCACCGCCATGGTGCGCAGCGTCTCGTCACCGGAGATCCAGCGCCGGTTGCGGATGCCGGTGCGCTCGAAGATCCACTCGGGGGTGGAGTCCAGGATCTCGCACACTTCGGCGTTGCTGACCAAGCGCTGGGGCCGGTAGGCGCCGATGCCGAGCATCGCAACATTTTGATGACCCTTGTTGATTGCAATGCTCACCACTGGTGACTCACACGACCCTTCGCAACACCTTTGTCGGACGTAAGACCAGCAACAGGCTAACCCAGGGCAAGGGTTCAGCCCAGAGCAAAGCCTTGTTAACCCTTCAGTAAGGACCTAAGTCCTCACCCCAGGGCGAGGTCCTTCAGACCCAGGATCGATCGATACTCCAGACCCTCGGCCGCGATGATGTCGTCGGCGCCGGTCTCGCGGTCCACCACGGTGGCCACACCGACCACGATGGCGCCCGCCTCACGCAGCGCGCGCACCGCGGTGAGCGGGGAGTTTCCGGTCGTGGTGGTGTCCTCGACCACCAGCACCCGCTTGCCCACGATGTCCGGGCCCTCGATCTGACGCTGCATGCCGTGCGTCTTGGCGGCCTTGCGGACCACGAAGGCGTCGATGGCCCGGCCGGGCGCATGCATGACCGCGGCCGCCACCGGGTCCGCGCCCATGGTGAGCCCGCCCACCGCGTCGAAGTCCCAGTCCGCCACGAGTTCGCGCAGTAGCTTGCCGATGAGCGGGGCCGCCTCGTGGTGCAGGGTGGCGCGGCGCAGGTCCACGTAGTAGTCGGCTTCCTTACCCGAGGACAGGGTCACCCGGCCGTGCACCACGGCGAGGTCGCGCACCAGAGCCGCGAGTCTGTCCCGGTCGGTGGTCGTTACCTGCATTGCTTTCTCTATGTCCTTCCGCGTGCGTTGAACAGGCCCCGGTTAAGGCGGGTCACCAGGGATCGTGGGATGAACCCGGCGATCGCGACGATCGCTTTGTACTGCATTCCGGGCACGCTGATCACCCGGTCTCTCTCCAGATCATGCAGCGAACCCGCCACCACCTCGTCCACGCTCAACCACAACGGTCGCGGTAGCGAGGCCATGTCGATTCCGGCCCGCTCATGGAATTCGGTGCGGACGAATCCCGGGCACAAGGCCTGCACCCGGACTCCGGTTCCGGCCAGCCCGCCGGCCAGCCCCTGCGAAAAGGATACGACGTACGCCTTGGAGGCCGAATAGGTCGAACCCCGTCCGGGTATCAGGCCCGCGGTACTGGCCACATTGACCACCGTGCCCTTCGCCGCGTGCAGCATGGGCGGCAGGGCCGCCCGAGTCAGCTGTACGACAGCGGTGACGTTCACATCCAGTTGCTGCTGCAGGGCGTCCGGTTCCAGCGTCCAGAACTCGCCCGACATGCCGAATCCCGCGTTGTTGACCAGGAATTCGACGCCCTGCGCCAGGCGTTCGGCCACCCGGTCGAGGTCGGCGGAGCGGCCCAGGTCCGCGGGCAGTGTCTCGGCTCGCGCGCCGAAACGCACCCGCACATCGTGTGCCAGCGCGGCCAGCCGATCCTCATCCCGCGCCACCAGCACCAGGTCGTAGCCGAGCGCGGCGAGCCGGGTGGCGTACGCCTTGCCGATGCCGGAGGTCGGCCCCGTGATCAACGCCACCGGGCGGTGCGCACCCGGCAGGCGCGGGGCGCCCGCCGGACGATCAGGGGAACTCTCGGTCATCGGCGGCCCATCACTCGCACGACTTGGGAGCGGTCGGCAATGACCGGAACTGCGCCCCCATTCTGATCCCTGGCCGACCCACACGCGGCGAATTCGCGCAGACACCACGTGGCTGCGGCGTGCCGCGCGGGGACACGGCCGGGGTGGGTCACCTCGGTGCGGGTCCCTGGTAGGGGCGGAACCCCGGATGGAACGGGCCGCCGGGCGGGGCACTGCGGCCCTGGTCCTTGCGCCAGCCCTCCTCGGGCTCGCGGTCGGACTCGGGTTCGTCGCGCCAATCCTCGGATTCCGGTTCCGCCCAACGGTCTTCGTCCCCGTCGTACCGGTCCGACTCCTCCCCCTCGGGGGCGGGCGGCCAGTTGCGGCGCGGGCGGTTGCGCGGGTCCGGCACGACTTTCAGTGCGGGACGCCAGTTTTCGGGCTCGTCGTCCGGTTCGCTCGCGCCGGCGATATCGCTCACCAGTGGGGACTCGTAGTCGTCGGCCTCCTCGGCACGCGGGCGGGCCGGACGGTCCTGGCCGCGGGGGCGATCGCGGTCGTCGTCGCCGAAGTCACCGAATTCGTCGTGACCGTCGTAGTCGTCGTCCTCGGGAACCGGGTGCGAGCGACCGGGTTCGGGGAGTTCGTCGCGGCCGCGCTCGGTATTGATGACCGGCGGCAGCACGTGCAGCAGGCCCGACAGCCGCAGCACCGCGTCGATGGCCATCTCCCAGTCCTTGGCCACGGCCCCGACCGGCACCATGCCCAGGGTCCAGTTGCCCTCGGACCACAGCTGCTGCACGATGTCGGGCAGCGACTCGATGAACGCCACCATGCGCTGATCCACCGCGTGCCGGGCGATGTCCGGGTTGGTGGCGAAGACCACCCGGTCGCCGATGGCGCCGAGCAGCTCCAGATCGTGATCCTTCGGCGGCGCCGCGGTTTTCAGCCGCAGGTCGATATCGATGTCCGAGCCGATCTGCCGGCGCACCGCGACCAGGGTGGCGGCGTCCTCCAGGTCGAAGAGCACGAACTTCTCACCCTTGCGATTGCCCGACACCACGTCCACCGCGGACAGATAGCCGAGCTTGGCCAGGGCGCCGCGCCGCCAGGTGGAGGCGAGCGTGGGCTCCACCGAAACATAGGTGTAGCCCTGGGATTTCGCCCAGACCTGTCGCACGTGCCCGGTGCGCTGCCGCTGCAGCCGATCGAAATAGAGCAGCACGATCGCACCCACGAGCGCGATCGCCGCCAGCCCGAACCATATTGCCGTCATCGCCGCCTACCCTATCCACACTGTGTCCAATTTGCCCTCCGCTTCGCTCCGGGCGGGTTCGCGGCCGTGTTCAATTTGCCCTCCGCTTCGCTCCGGGCGGGTTCGCGGCGCTGGAGGTCTCGTTCTTCCCTCCTACGCTCCTCCGCTTCGCTCCCCCGCTTCGTCAGTCCAGAACGAGACGCGCCGCGAACCTTTGGGGCTTGGCACTCGCCAACAGGTCGAGAGTTCATCGGGTTCCGCTCGGCATCGAGGTGCTGATGATCAGCTTCGCCTGGATGGATCCGTCGGCATTCTTGTCGCCCTCGACCATGATCACCTCGCCGACCGGCAAGTCCGAAACCTTGGTGCTGCCCAGGGAAATCACCTGCGTCTTGCCGTCGGTCTTCACGGTCGCCGTGCCACCGGACAGGGTGGTGATGGTGAGGGTGGAACCGTCGTTGTTCGAGATGGTCCCCATGTTCGCACCCAGCTGGTCCAGATCACCCAGGCCCGGGATGGTGGGAATGCCGCTGGGCAGGGGTAGGGCCGAGGAGTTGCTCGGCGCCGGGTACCCGGAGGTCCTGACGCCGCTGGGCGCGGCCGCGCTGTTCGACGAATCGTTGTTCGACAGCAGGGTTCCCGCGACGCCGACGATGGCGACCACGATGACTGCGGCGATGGCCAGCGCGATCCACAGGGTGGTCCGGCGGGGCGGCAGGGGCGGGACCGGATTCCGCGGGAAGCCCGCGGGCTGATATCCACCGGTCGGCATCCCCGGACCACCCGGGTAACCGGGCCCGCCCACGGCGGGCGGATACCCGGGCGCGCCGTAGCTGCTCGTCGGGGTGTACCCCGGCTGACCCGGGTAGACGGCGGTCGGCTCGTAGCCGCCGCCGTTCTCGTATCCACCCCACTGCGCTTCCGCCGGCGGCAGCACGCGGGTGGCCTCGGGCCCGGGCGGCTGCCCGAAATAATCGACCGGACCGGCGGGTATGGCCTCGGTGGGTCCGTAGCCGACGGCGCTATCCGAGGGGTAGCCGCCCGGCGCGGCCTGCTCGGCGGGCCCCTCCCCCGGGCCCGGTTCCGGCGGCCGCGACCACGGATCGCTCGGATTAGTCATGGCCTCCAGGGTAGGCGGCTGTGTTTAATTTGCCTCCGCTTCGCTTCGGCGGTTCGCGGCCCTCGTGACCCCGGCCTTCCCTCCTCCGCTTCGCTCCTTCGCTCCAAGGCGGAGGTCTATCAAGCCGCAGTCCAGGCCGGGGCGGGCCGCGAACTTTGTCCGATTCGACTCACCAGCGATTGCCCTCGCCGTGGACAGATGAGACGCCGCCCCGAGACTTCTGTCTCGGGGCTGCGCAATCCGCTGGGTCAACGGCCGACAATGAGGGTGTCGCCATCGGGGGTGACGTTGACCTTCACCGTGTCGCCGTCCTGCACCTCGCCGGCCAGCAGCTCCTTGGCGAGCGAGTCGCCGATGGCCTGCTGGATGAGGCGGCGCAGCGGGCGCGCGCCGTAGGCCGGGTCGTAGCCGCGCACGGCCAGCCAGAAGCGGGCCGAGTCGGACACGTCCAGCTTCAGGCGGCGCTGGGACAGGCGCTTCTGCAGCTGGTTCAGCTGGATGTCGACGATCCGCTCCAGCTGTTCCTCGTCGAGCGCGTGGAACATGACCACGTCGTCGAGCCGGTTCAGGAACTCCGGCTTGAAGGCGCGGCGCACCGCGTTCATGACCGAATCCTTGTCACCGCCCGCACCCAGATTGGAGGTCAGGATGAGGATGGTGTTGCGGAAGTCGACCGTGCGGCCCTGACTGTCGGTCAGCCGGCCCTCGTCGAGCACCTGCAGCAGGATGTCGAAGACGTCCGGGTGGGCCTTCTCGATCTCGTCGAACAGCACCACCGTGTACGGGCGTCGCCGCACGGCCTCGGTGAGCTGGCCGCCCTGGTCGTAGCCGACGTATCCCGGGGGCGCACCGACCAGGCGGGCCACCGAGTGCTTCTCGCTGTACTCGCTCATGTCGATGCGGACCATGGCGCGCTCGTCGTCGAACAGGAAGTCCGCCAACGCCTTCGCGAGTTCGGTCTTACCGACACCGGTCGGGCCCACGAACATGAACGAACCGGTGGGCCGGTTGGGGTCGGCGACCCCGGCCCGGGCGCGGCGCACGGCATCCGAAACCGCTTGCACGGCTTCCGGTTGCCCGACCACCCGGTTGCCCAGTTCGTCCTCCATGCGCAGCAGCTTCTGGGTCTCGCCCTCCATCATCTTGCCCACGGGGACACCGGTCCACGACGACACCACCTCGGCGATATCGTCCGGCCCGACCTCCTCCTTGAGCATGACGTCACCATCGGCGGCGGTCTTCGCCTTGGACTCGGCCTCGGCGAGTTCCTTCTCCAGCTTGGGGATTCGCCCGTACCTGAGTTCGGCGGCCTTGTTGTAGTCGCCGTCGCGCTCGGCCCGCTCGGATTCGCCCTTGAGCGACTCCAGCTCCTCCTTGAGCACGCTCACCGCGTCGATGGCCTGCTTCTCGTTCTGCCAGCGGGTCATCAGCTGGTTGAGCTTCTCGCGGTCGTCGGCGAGCTCCTGGCGCAGCTTCTCCAGCCGCTGCTTGGACGCCTCGTCGGTCTCCTTGGCCAGCGCCACCTCTTCGATCTCGAGGCGCCGCACGACGCGCTCGATCTCGTCGATTTCCACCGGGCGCGAATCGATTTCCATGCGCAGCCGCGAGGCCGACTCGTCGACCAGGTCGATGGCCTTGTCCGGCAAGAACCGGGAGGTGATGTAGCGGTCGGACAGGGTCGCCGCGGCCACCAGCGCGGAGTCGGTGATCCGCACGTGGTGGTGGTTCTCGTAGCGCTCCTTGAGCCCGCGCAGGATGCCGACGGTGTCCTCCACCGATGGCTCGCCGACCAGCACCTGCTGGAAGCGGCGTTCCAGGGCCGCGTCCTTCTCGATGTGCTGGCGGTACTCGTCGAGGGTGGTCGCGCCGACCAGCCGCAGCTCACCGCGGGCCAGCATGGGCTTGATCATATTGCCCGCGTCCATGGCGGATTCGCCGGTCGCGCCCGCGCCCACGATGGTGTGCAGCTCGTCTATGAACGTGATGATCTGTCCGGCAGAGGATTTGATCTCCTCCAGCACAGCCTTCAACCGCTCCTCGAACTCACCGCGGTACTTGGCGCCCGCCACCATCGCGCCCAGATCGAGCGAGATGAGCTTCTTGCCGCGCAGCGATTCCGGGACGTCGCCGGCGATGATGCGCTGGGCCAGACCCTCCACGATGGCGGTCTTGCCGACGCCGGGCTCACCGATCAGCACCGGGTTGTTCTTGGTGCGACGGCTCAAAACCTGTACGACACGGCGGATTTCGGTATCGCGGCCGATGACCGGGTCCAGCTTGCCCTCGCGGGCGGCGGCGGTCAGGTCGGTGGAGTACTTCTCCAGCGCCTGGTACGAGCCCTCCGGATCCGGCGAGGTGACACGGGCGTTGCCGCGCACGGCGGTGAAGGCCTCGCGCAGGGCGTCGGCGGTCGCGCCGTACTTCAGCAGCAATTGCTGAACATCGGAGTCGCCGACGGCCAGGCCGTAGACCAGGTGCTCGGTGGAGACGTATTCGTCGCCCAGCTCGGTGGCCAGCCGCTGCGCGGAGCTGAGCGCCGCGATGGCTTCCCGTCCGAGGTTGGGGGTGGTGGTGGCGCCGGTGGCCCGGGGCAGCCGGTCCACGATCTCCTGGGCCTCACGTCGCACCGTCGCCGAGTCGACCGCGACGGCCTTGAGCAGCGGTGCGGCGATGCCGTCGGTCTGATCCAGCAACGCCACCAGCAAGTGCGCCGGACGGATTTCCGGGTTTCCGGCGACGGCGGCCGCCTGTTGGGCGGCGGTCAGGGCCGCCTGGGTCTTGGTGGTGGGATTGAACGAGTCCACTGTCACCTTCCTACTTGTCGTTGCTCTCTACAACGCGGTAGAAGTTGAGTCTGTTCCGCTCAAGTCTGACCAGTTTTCGACGCCAGGTCCAGCGTCCGAGACCGGTTCCTACGCTACGCGTACGATGACTCCGTTCGTTGACGCATCACACCAGCTCATCCATCCCGGTTTCCGAATGAATGGAGCAGCAATGCGCGCGATCGTCGTCCGTGAATTCGGTGGCCGCCCCGAGCCCGCCGACGTGCCCACCCCCGAGGCCGGACCAGGCCAGGTCCTGATCCAGCTCGAGGCCGCCGGGGTCAACCCGCTCGACCAGCGGATCATCGACGGCTTCCTGGACGGCCAACTGCCACACGACTTTCCGCTGATCCCGGGCACCGACGGCGCGGGCACGATCACCGCGGTGGGCGCGGGGGTGAACGACTTCGAGATCGGGGAGCGGGTGGTCGGGAAGTTCTTGACCCCGCCGATCGGGCACGGCACCTTCGCCGAGTACATCGTGGTGCCGCACGACGGCGCCCTCGCCAAGCTGCCGGACGAGGTCACCGCCATTCGCGCCGCCGCCCTGCCGACCGCGGGCATCACGGCCCTGGACCTCATGCGCGCCGCCGGGGTCACCCGCGACCAGAAGGTGCTGGTCGTGGGCGCCTCGGGTGGTGTCGGGTCCTACCTGGTACAGCTCGCGGCGCTCGTGGGCGCGCATGTCATCGCCACCGCCCGCCCCGACGACACCGATCGCATGATCCGGCTGGGCGCGACCGAGGTGGTGAACTACGGCCGGATCACCGTCACCGACTCCCCCACCCGCGCCGCGGGCTCGGAGCTGTCGGTCGCGGATTCGGTGCGGATCACCGATCCCGGCGGTATCGACGTGCTGTTCGATCTGGTCAGCCCACCGCCGGTTTTCGCCGACAACGCGAGCCTGGTCAAGCCCGGCGGTTCCGCCTATTCGACCATCTGGTCCGCCGACGAGGCGGAGCTGCAGGCCCGTGGCGTGCACGGCGGCAACTTCCAATCCCACGGCGGCGCAGCCGAATTGCGCGAGCTGCTGCGACTGGTCGGCGACGGCGACCTGATGGTCCCGATCAGCGCCATGCCGCCCCTGGCCGAGGCCCCCGAGGTGATCGGCGCACCCGGCGCACGCGGCAAGATCGTCCTGGTGATCTGAACTCCGGGTTACGGAAATCGATCGGGCTCCGGCTATACCCGTGCGACCACCGGGTTTTAAGGGATACTTGACGCGGAGGGCCGCCTGGCAGCAGGCGTTCCGGGGCAGCAGCACAGGAAGGAAAGCTCGACGTCGTGGATGCGCGTTCGGCAGCGCTGGTCCGCGCAAACTTTCGGACAGTCGTCGAGGCCCCCAGCGGGCCGGAACGGCTGATCAGCGCGTTCTACGGTCATCTTTTCGCAGAAATTCCCGCCCTGCGGGAACTGTTCCCCCCCGCCATGGACATGCAGCCGAAACGGTTGGTCACGGCCATCTCGTTCGTGCTCGACAATCTGGAAGACTGGGATCGCGCGCAACGCTTCCTGGAGCAACTCGCGCGCGACCATCGCAAGTACGGGGTGGAGGCGGCGCACTACGACATCGCCGGGCGCGCCCTGCTCCACGCCTTCCGCAGCTACAACGGCACCGCGAACTGGAGCCGGCAGCTGGAGGCGGGCTGGCGCGACATCACCATCCTGATCTCGGCGTCCATGGCCATCGGCGCCAATTCTGATAAGTCGCAACCGTATTGGGAGGCGACGGTGGTCGGGCACCGGCGGGTGGTGGACGATCTGGCCATCGTCCGGCTGCAGACCGACACCCCTATCCCCTATCAGGCCGGGCAGTACGTGCCGGTGGCCATTCCGCAGCGGCCCAAGATGTGGCGCTACCTGTCGCCGGCCATCCCCACCAATCCGTACGGCGAGATCGAGTTCCACGTGCGGAAGGTGCGCACCGGCTGGGTGAGCCCGGGCATCGTGAACGAGACCCAGGTCGGCGACCGGTGGATGATCGCCGCTCCGCTGGGCGGTCTGCACGTGGATCTGAGCCGCCGCAAGGACGTGCTCATGATCGGGTCCGGCACCGGCATCGCCCCGCTGCGGGCACAGCTCATCGAGATGGGCCGGCGCGGCATCAATCCGCGCGTGCACCTGTTCATGGGCGGGCGATACCCGTGTGATCTCTACGACGTGGAGAACATGTGGCAGCTCTCGCAATCCAATCCGTGGCTCACGGTGGTCCCGGTGTGTGAGAACGAGACCAACCCGTGGTGGCACCCCTATCCGCCGGCCGAGACGCCGTTCGGCATGCACCGGCGGCTGATCGGCAATCTGGGCGCGGTAGTGGCCAGCTTCGGCGCCTGGGCCGATCGCCAGATCCAGATCGCCGGCTCGGCCCGCATGATCGCCGACACCCGGCGCGCTCTGCTCGCGGTGGGCACGCCGATGTCGGCGATAAGCTCGGATCCGGTGTAGTGCACGGCTTTCGACAATCAGGAGTTATCGGTGACGCTCGGCCCTGACGAGACCGGAGAACTCGCGCTCGGCGCGCAGACGGAGTGGAACGCCACGGTGGTGGGTGCGCACCGACTGCGCGAGGACACCACGGTGGTGCGGCTGATCGGCGAGTTCGTGCCGTTCGCGGCGGGCCAGTCGGTGGAGGTGCGCACGCCGCAGCATCCGAACATGGTGCGCCGCCTGTATCCGGCGCTGCCGCCCTCGCTGGACGGCAAGCTGGAATTCCATGTGCGCACGGTGCCGGGCGGCTGGTGCAGTGGATCCATCGTCGCCGACTCGCATCCGGGCGACGAATGGCGGATCAGCGCGCCCGCGGGCTGGCTGGCAGTGACGCCGGAGGCCACCGAGCTGGTCATGATCGCCGACGGGGTCGGGCTCGCGCCGATGCGCGCGCTGCTGCTGGATCTGTCGCGCCGGGAGCAGCCGCCGCGCACCCATCTGTTCGTGGGCGGGCGCTACCCGCGCGACCTCTACGCCTCCGACATGCTTTACCTGCTGACCGGTGAATTGCCGTGGCTCACGGTCGTTCCCGTGGTGCAGGACGAGTACGACCCGGATCTCGTCGACACCTGGTACGAGCAGTGCCGGGTCGACATCGGCTTCCGCCCGGAGGAGATGATGCCGGGCACCATCGCCGACATCCCGGAACGCTTCGGCCCCCTGGACCATCACCAGATCCTGGTCTGCGGCGGCGCGGCCATGGTGCGCAACACCATCGACCAACTGGTCGCCATCGGCGCCCCCGCGGAAGCCATTCGCTACGAGGGTTTTTGATAATCGCCAACGCGACCACTGATTTCGCAAGGATCCGGGTATCTCTCCGGATACGCCCGAGATGGTCTCGGTTCCCGACCGCCGGCACGGGTGCCCAAGTCCGACGGCTCTCAGCAGTCCGCTGAATATCCGGGGAGCCGGGGCAGCCGGTCTCAGAAGAGGGGATCGTGGCGGATGTTCGGGGTGGGGGTGCCGGCGGCCATGAGGCGGAACTTGGTGGTCTGCACCATGGACGGCGCGCCGACGATCTGCACGTCCCGGTCGTCCCAGGAGCCGTGGCTCGCCACGATCTTGCCGATCTGACCGACCACCCGCGGCTGCAGGCCCGGATACTCGCGGGTCCCGTCGGAGTCGTCGAAGTGCCACCACGGGTTCTCGGTGGACTCGGTGACCGGGTGCACGGTGAGCCATTTGTTGGCGCAGGCCAATTGGCTCAGCACCTCGAGGTCGTAGAGATCGCACGGGTAGTGGCCTCCGACGAACAGATCCACCTTGGGATTGGAACGCCGCGTGGTCATGGCCATGAGCTGGGCGCGCAGCGGAGCGATGCCGGTGCCGCAGCCGATCATGAGCAGCTTGCGGCGGATGTTGCGGGGCACGCCGAGCCCGCCCAGCGGCGAGCCGATCAGCCACTGCTCGCCGACCCGGCTGTGCCCGACCATGGCCGGGCTGACCCAGCCGCCGGTGACGCCGCGGATATGGAATTCCAGTTCGCCGCCGGCATTCGCGGGGATGGCCGGGGACAGGTAGCGCCACATGCGCGGGCGGGAGGGGATCTGCACGCTCATGTACTGACCGGCCGCGTACTGCATGGGCTGGTCCAGCCGCAGGCGCACGATGGCCAGGTTGCGCAGCACTTCCCGGTGCTCGATGACGGTGCCGGTCCACACCGGCGGGGTGGTCTCCCGATCGGCCGCGTTGATCATGGTGTCGGCGATGACGCCGATGCCCTCGTCCCAGGCGCGCCCGATCTCGTCGGTCCAGATCTCGGTGCCGGCGTAGGCCTCCAGCGCGCTCTTCAGCGATTTCCCCACGGCCTCATAGTGTTCGGCCACCACCCCGTACTTGCGGTGATCACGACCGAGCTGGGCCAGGAAGGGCAGCAACCGGTCCGGCTCCTCCAGCCGGTCCACCACGTAGCCGATGGCCTTGACCAGTCGGTCGCGCTGGGCATCCAGGGCGGCGGGGAAGAAGTCGCGAACGTGGGGGTACTCCGTGAAGAGGATGGCGTAGAACGAACGCGCGAGTTTCTCGGGGCCACCGTCTTCCGCAGCAACCGCCTTGAACGTTGTTCTTATCAATGCGACGGTGCGCGAATCCATGTGTGTCACAACCCCATTTCGCAATCGAACGCAGGCGTGACCGGCGAGTGAAGTGCTGCGGGACACTCGACAGCAGCCGTTGCCAAGCAAGTGTAAGCGAGGTTAGCCAGCAACGGAACGGGACGTTTCAATAACACGGCCTTTATTCCTCGAAAACGTGAACTTCGCGGGGTATCCGAGTCGAAAACAGACTGTTCAACCGGAACACACCGCAAGACACGGGTTTTCGGACAGCAAACCTGTCTGATCCGTTTTGCAAGACTCAGGAAAACAGCGATCTTGCCGCAACTGCGCCGGCCCTTGAATTCCCTTGCAGCATACGGACAAAACTCATGATTGGCGTCAATTTATAACCTACCGGTCTGTTTGCAATTCACCGGCGCCAAGAACTTCGCCAATCCCACAGTTCCCATGGGCAACTCAGCACATTGCCCGCAACAATCGCAACCGGGCGAACACCCAGCCTCATCCGCAAAGCCTGATAGAGCAGGGGAGGGGTCGGGAGCAACGCTCCCGACCCCTCCCCGTTCCCTGAACGGGACAACTGATTTCGCGAGATCCGGGTAACTCCCCGGGTACCCCCGAAATAGGTTCGGCTCCCAACCGCCGGCACGGCTGCCCGACCCCAACGGCTCTGAGCCGCCCGCTGAATATCCGGAGAGGCGGGGGAGCTACTGCTTACGCCGGTTTCGGGGCTGCCACACCACGAGAGCGGTGCTGCGCTGCGGCGGGGTCAGGTCGGGGCGGTACCCCGACCGGAGCCTTTCCACCTCGGCGGTCAACTCGCTCACCCGCTGCTGCAGCTCCTCCACCTGGTTGGTGAGTTCGATGATCCGTTTGATGCCGGCCAGGTTCACGCCCTCGTCCTGGGACAGGCGCTGCACCTCGCGGAGCAGCTCCACATCCCGGTCCGAATAGCGCCGCCCGCCACCCGAGGTGCGTTGCGGCGAAACCAGACCCAGCCGGTCATAGGTGCGCAGCGTCTGGGCGTGCATGCCCGCCAGCTGCGCGGCCACCGAGATCAGGAAGTACTGGGCCTCGGTCTTCTTCGGATCGGAACTCATTACGCACCTGCCCATCCCGCACGTGGATCGAACCCGCTGGTCTTCTCCGCCTCCGCGTAGCGCCGTAGCGCCTCGGCGGCATTGTCGTCCAGCTTCTGCGGTACCGCGACCTTCACCGTGACCAGTAGGTCACCGGCGGCGCCGTCGCGCTTGGGCACACCGCGCCCGCGCACCCGCAAGGTCCGGCCGTCGGCGGTGCCCGGCGGCACCTTGACGCCGACACGGCCGTCCAGGGTGGGCACGGAAACCGTGGTACCCAGCACCAGTTCGGCGTACGAGACCGGCAGCACCAGGGTCAGGTCGTCGCCATTGCGGCCGAAGACCTTGTCCTGGCTGACATGCACGGTGACATACAGGTCGCCCGGAGGCGCGCCGCGCAGGCCCGCCTCGCCCTGACCGGCCAGCCGGATCCGCTGCCCATCGCGCACACCCGGGGGAATGCGCACGGTGATGGTGCGGGTCCGGTTCTGGATGCCGCTGCCGCGGCAGTCGACACACGGGTCGTCGATGATCGACCCGGTACCCCGGCAGTCCTCGCACGGCTCGCTGAAGCCGAACGCGCCCTGGTTCCGGCTGACTACGCCGGTGCCATTGCAGTGCGGGCAGACTCGCGGGCTGGTGCCCGGCTTGGCCCCACTGCCGTGGCAGGTGGTGCAGGCGGCCGGGCTGGTCATGCGCAGCGGGACGGTCACACCCTGGGCGGCCTCGCGGAAGCCCAGGGTCGTCTCGGTCTCGACATCCGAACCGCGCCGCGGACGCGACGAGGTCCGGGTGCCACCGCGATTGAACAGCCCGCCCAGCAGATCGCCCAGGCCACCGTCGGCGCCACCGGCTCCGGCGCCCGCGCCGAAGATGTCGCCGAGGTTGAACTCGCCGGAGAACCCGCCGCCGGGCTGGCCGTAGCCGCCCCCGGGCGAGAACCCGCCGCGGCCGAAACCGCCGCCGGCGAACAGCTTCCGGGCCTCGTCGTACTCCTTGCGCTTCTCCGGATCCGACAGCACGGCATTCGCCTCGCTGACGGCCTTGAACCGCTCCTCGGCCGTGCTGTCCCCGGGGTTCTTGTCCGGGTGCAGGTCACGGGCCAGCTTGCGGTAGGCCTTCTTGATCTCGTCCTGGGTGGCGCCGGAGGAAACACCCAGATCCTTGTAGAAGTCCTTCTCGAGCCACTCTCGATTCACCGGGCATCTCCTCCTTTCTGTGTTGCCGGTGACGCCGGGGGCGTCTGTATTGCGGATGACGCCGGGGGCGTCTGTGCGTTGTTAATCAGTGCCAGCGGCATCGGTGCCAGCGTTCGTCGTATCCGGCTGCGCCGCAGCCAGATCCGCCACACCGTCAGTGACGCCGACCAGCGCGTGCCGCAGCACGCGATCGCCGAAGCGGTAGCCCTTGCGCATCACCATGCCGAGGATCGGGTCCGCGCCACTGCCCTCGTGCTGCACGGCCTCGTGCAGGGTCGGGTCGAAAGGCTCACCCTCCGAACCGAATTCCTCGAGACCCTGCTTCTGCAGGGCGGTGACCAGCTTGTCCGCGACCGACTTGAGCGGTCCGTTGTCGAGGTCACCGTGCGCGCGAGCGCGATCCAGATCGTCGAGCACCGGGAGCAGTTCGCCCACGACCGCGGCCTTGGCCGTGTCGATGGCGGCCTTGCGGTCGCGCTCGACGCGGCGGCGGTAGTTGGCGTACTCCGCGGTCAGACGCTGCAGATCGGCGGTGCGCTCGGCCAATTCGGCCGTGATCGCGTCGGCTAGGGCGTCCTCGCTGACCTCGGGAGTCCCCTCGGCCCCGAGGGCCGCGGCGGTGTCCGCCGCGGCCTCGAAGACCTCACCCGCAGGCGCGGAGCGCCCATCAGACGCCGTCGGATCGGCGTTGTAGTCCGGGTTCTGGTTCGTCACTTCTTCTCAGGCTCCTCGACGACCTCGGCGTCCACGACGGTGTCATCGGACTGCGGCGCGCCCGCGCCATTGCCCTGGGCGGCCTGGTCCGCGGCCGCGGCCTCGTAGATGGCCTGGCCCAGCGCCTGCGACTCGGTGGCGAGCTTCTCCACCGCGGTCTTGATGACCGAGATGTCGGTGCCCTCGAGCGCCTCGTTCGCCTCCGCGATGGCCGCCTCGACCTTGGTCTTGACGTCCGCCGGGACCTTGTCCTCGTTGTCCTTGATGAACTTCTCGGTCTGGTGCACCAGCGACTCGGCCTGGTTGCGGGTCTCGGCCTCCTCGCGACGCGCCTTGTCCTCGGCCGCGTGCGCCTCGGCGTCCTTCACCATGCGGTCGATCTCCTCCTTGGACAGGCCGGAGCCGTCCTGGATCTTGATCGTGTTCTCCTTGCCGGTGCCCTTGTCCTTGGCGGTGACGTGGACGATGCCGTTGGCGTCGATGTCGAAGGTGACCTCGATCTGCGGCACACCGCGCGGGGCCGGCGGGATGCCGGTCAGCTCGAACGATCCGAGCAGCTTGTTGTGCGAGGCGATCTCGCGCTCACCCTGGAAGACCTGGATCTGCACGGACGGCTGGTTGTCGTCGGCCGTGGTGAAGGTCTCCGACCGCTTGGTCGGAATGGTGGTGTTGCGCTCGATCAGCTTGGTCATCACGCCGCCCTTGGTCTCGATACCCAGCGACAGCGGGGTGACATCGAGCAGCAGGACGTCCTTGACCTCACCCTTGAGCACACCGGCCTGCAGGGCGGCGCCGACGGCGACGACCTCGTCCGGGTTCACGCCCTTGTTGGGCTCCTTGCCGCCGGTCAGCTCCTTGACCAGGTCGGAGACCGCGGGCATACGGGTCGAACCACCGACGAGCACAACGTGATCGATGTCGCCGACCGAGATGCCGGCGTCCTTGATGACCGACTGGAACGGCTTGCGGGTGCGGTCCAGCAGATCCGAGGTGATCTTCTGGAACTCGGCGCGGGTCAGCTGCTCGTCGAGGAACAGCGGGTTCTTGTCCGCGTCGACCGTGATGTACGGCAGGTTGATCGAGGTCGACTGCGAGGACGACAGCTCGATCTTGGCCTTCTCGGCGGCCTCGCGCAGGCGCTGCATGGCCATCTTGTCCTTGGTCAGGTCGATGCCCGAGGTGCCCTTGAACTTGTCGACCAGCCATCCCACGATGCGCTCGTCCCAGTCGTCGCCACCGAGGTGGTTGTCACCGGAGGTGGCGCGGACCTCGACGACGCCCTCGCCGATCTCCAGCAGCGAGACGTCGAAGGTGCCGCCGCCCAGGTCGAAGACCAGGATGGTCTGTTCCTTGTCGCCCTTGTCGAGGCCGTAGGCCAGCGCGGCGGCCGTGGGCTCGTTGACGATGCGGAGCACGTTCATGCCCGCGATCTGGCCGGCCTCCTTGGTGGCCTGGCGCTGCGCGTCCTCGAAGTAGGCGGGGACGGTGATCACGGCGTCGGTGATCTCTTCACCCAGGTAGGCCTCGGCGTCGCGCTTCAGCTTCATGAGCACGCGCGCGGAGATCTCCTGCGGGGTGTACTTCTTGGCGTCGATGTCGACAGACCAGTCCTCGCCCATGTGGCGCTTGACGGACCGGATGGTGCGGTCGACGTTGGTGACGGCCTGGTTCTTGGCGGGCTGACCGACGAGCACCTCACCGTTCTTGGCGAAAGCGACGACGGACGGCGTGGTGCGCGATCCTTCCGAGTTGGCCACGACGACCGGTTCGCCGCCTTCGAGAACGGCGATGACAGAGTTCGTGGTCCCGAGGTCGATACCGACCGCACGAGCCATGGTTGTTCCTCCTAGTTGACGTACCTGAGCGCCCCGGAATCCCTTCCGAGCGACTCCGGCACACTGCATCCCAGTAACACTGAGCGTGGTCGGCTCAATCTTGCACCCGCCGGCGGCGGGGCGCAACTTGAACTTGAGTCCAACTCGCTCAACCTTGCTGACCTGTCCCAACGGGGGCCGCACGTCATCTATTCCACGCAGCACAAAAAATTCTTCGCGCAGGCGCGACTCGCTGCCCCTCCCGTCCGCACCGGCCGGTTTGCAACTACCAATGGGCCCGGATCGGGACCGATCAGCTGGGCGGGTAGATCTCCATGGGCTCGCCGGTGGCGGTGACCTTGAAATAGCCGTGCTGGGAATCGTCGTCGACGTAGACGGTCACCACTGGATTGCCATCGGCGCCACGGGCGATCTCGACATGGCTGATCCGGCCGTTGGGCACGCCTGCCGACTGCGGAGCCCCGGCGAGCAGGCCCGCGATCTTCTTCAGATCCAGGACCGACATGTCGAAGATGTCCATGCCCGGAGTTCGGGCGATGTCGTCATAGGAGTGGAAGCTGCCGTCGTAACGGATGTGCGCGTCACGTGGTGCCGACGGATCCTGGCGCCGCTCGATGACCACGTAGGTGGGATAGAGGAGAACCTGGTCGGCCTTGGTGTCGCCGAAGTGGTCCCGGTAGGCCGCGACGAAACTGGCCAGGCCCGGGCCCGTGGTGGGGTCCGGCAGAGCGGGTTTCGGTGCGACCGTGCGCGAGACGCAACCCGCGAACGCGCCCAGCAGCGCCGCGGCCACCAGGATCGCGGCGGCGACCCGCATGCGCGTGGACGGGCCGCGCCGATTCGCCCGCACCACAGGCGAATTCACCAGATTGGCGGGAATCTGCAGGTCCTCCAGCACGGCGTCCAGTTCACCGAAGGTCTTGGCCGCCACGGCCTTCGCGGTTCGTGCGGTGTGCTCGGTTGCGGTGAGCTCGCCGGCGTCCCGGGCGGTGTCGAGCAGGGTGCAGGCGTCCACGCGATCGGTGTCGCGGGCCCGCAATCCCTGGGAGCGTGCATCAGCCATGATCTCGATCTATCCCCCGAACGCCAGGGTCCGCACGATCCGGCCGTCCGGAGTCGCCTCGACGTAGCCGCTCTCATTGGCCGTGTTGCCCACATAGATTCGGACGATCGGCCCGCTGCCCGAGCCCTCGATATCGAGGTAGTTGACCTTGCCCTGATCCACCTTGGTGAGCGTGGGAGCCTGGGCCGCCACGGCCATGACGGCCGGCACGTTCACGGCGGCCAGGTCCACGGTCGGGGTCTGTGGCGACCGGGTCCGGGGCTGGTCACCCTGGTCGAAGCCGCCGCGGTAGTAGTAGCGAACCTGACGGTTCGGCTGGATGCCGCGGGTCCCGACCGCGTAGTCGGGGTACAGCAGCAGCGTGTCGACGATGGTGTCGCCGAACTTGGCGCGGTAGGCGGCCCGGAAGTAGTCGATGCCATCGGCTTCCGTGAGTTTCGGCCGGGGCAGCACCATGGGTTTGATCGTGCCGAGGTCCACCGCGGGCGGCCCGGCGGGCGGGGAGGCCGGGCGGTCCACCGCCACGAAGGTCCCCACGGCCACCACGATGCTGAGCGCGGCGACACCGGCCGCGAACCAGTTCTCGCGCCGCGACTTCGGCGGCATCGGATCCGGCCGGGCGTCGGCGGGCCGCTGCAGATCGTCGGTGAGCTGGGACAGTTCGCCCAATGTCTGCGCCTCACCGGCGAGTTCGGTGAGGGTGCGATGGTCGGCGGCGCTCAGCTGCCCGTCCGCGCGGGCGGCGTCGAGCAGGGTGCAGGTGGCCTGGCGGTCACTGTCGCGGGCCCGGGTGCGCGGCGGATAGCCGCCCGCGGACGGCCGGCGCGCCCGCCGGCCGGCGGGCGCGAGATCGGCGGTCTTGGTGCTCGGCTGCAGGTCGACGATGAGTCGTTGCAGTTCGCCGAGCGTCTGTGCGGCCTGCGCCCGCTCGGACCGCTGGTGGTATTCCTCGACCGCGAGCTCGCCCTCCTCGAAGGCGGCGTCGAGCAGCGTCCGCGCATTGACGCGGTCGATGTCCCGCGCCCGCATGCGCCCGGCCGCGGGCGAATCCCCGGGCGATCCGGACGATTTCGAGCTCACGCGGGGATCGTAAACGGAACCCGGCCGTACCGCGCGGTTTCCGGGCAGGGTGGTGAACAGGGACAGGACACGCCCGGGATGCGCGCCAACGTCCGAAATGCCGGTGTTGCACGCAACCGCCCACGAAGATCGGGAGCGTCGATTTCCGCTGGTGAGGAGGCTCGATGCAGGCAAGGTTCGGTATTTCGATCCCGCCCGTCGCGGCCGCACTGCCGGACGTCATCGATATGGCCGTGGCCGCCGACGCCGACGGGCTGGATCTGGTGGCCATCCAGGACCATCCCTACAACGCGCAGTTCGGCGACACCTTCGCGGTGATCGGGGCCTGCCTGGCGGCCACCGGCCGGGTCAGCCTCTATCCGGGCGTGGCGAATCTCCCGCTGCGCACGCCCGCAATGATCGCCAAGCAGGCCGCCACCTTCGACCTGCTCAGCGGCGGGCGCTTCGAATTGGGTTTGGGGGCGGGCGCTTTCGAGAGCGGCGTGGTGGCCATGGGCGGGCCCGCCCGCAAGGGCCGGGCGGCGCTCATGGCCATGGCCGAGAGCATCGCCATCATTCGGGCGGAATGGCGGGCCGGACAGCCGGTGTCCGTGGTGGGCACCGAGTACACGGTGCAGGGCATCGAGGGCGGGCCCGCGCCCGCGCACGACATCGGGATCTGGCTGGGCGCCATGGGATCGCACACACTGGACCTGATCGGCTCGGCGGCCGACGGATGGGTTGCGCCGCTGCCGAATTGGATGCCCTGGGAGCAGTGGGCCGGCGCCAATGCCCGCATCGACGCGGTGGCACGGTCACTCGGACGGGATCCGCGCACCATCACCCGGTTGGCGGCGCTGCCCGGCGTGGTGAGCGACCGGTCGCTGCACCCGGATCCGCATGGCTCCGACCCGATTCACGGCTCCCCCGAGGAGTGGGCTGACATCATCGTCCGTCTGGCCCGGGACGCCGGCTTCGACACCTTCATCTACTGGCCGCCGGGTTTCGACGTCGACCAGGTGCAGCGTTTCGCGCGACAGGTGGTGCCCATCGCGCGAAAGCTCCTGGGCGACAATTAGACAACTCTCGCCGCGGGGAACCGCTATCCCCGCGCGGCCTCGGCGGTGGCCTCGACCTCGGCGGGGAATTCGCTCGGCTGGCCGACACCGGTGGTGACCAGGTCACGCAGGCTCTCGGTGATGTAGAAGGTCCAGGCCGGGGAGCAGGCGTCGTAGCACTCGTACGCGGGCACCAGGCCGACGTGGGTGAAGCGGAGTTCGGTGCCGCCGGCGGTCTCGGCGATGTCGAAGTGGATCTCGGTGTTCACCCACTCGGTCCGGTCCTGGACGGAGGACATGTAGTTGTCCTTCACCAGCCAGACCACGCGCCGGTCCGGCACCACCTCGGTCAGTTCGATCTCGCTGCGATGCACCCCCGGGGCCTCGAAGACGAACTGGTCGCCGACCCGCTCGGTGCCGCCCTTGATGCCGGGCGACCACCAGCCGCGGGCGTTCAGGACGGCGGCGAACACCTCGGCGGGGGTCCGGTCGACGGTGATGCTGGTGGTGAAGTTCTGATCAGTCATGGCAGGTCCCATTTCTTTCCTGAACACAGGACGGGTCGGAGTGGACTGTCTCGCGAGAACTTACTTGCATAACGATAGTGCGGTTACTTGCATCACACAAGCGGATGGGCCAATCTGGATACATGTTGGGACGCATGTACGACGGGGAGGTGTGCTCGGCCGCGCGCACGCTGGAGATCGTGGGCGAGCGCTGGAGCCTGCTCATCGTGCGCAATGCGATGTTCGCCGGGATGACCCGGTTCACCGAGTTCCAGCGCTCGCTCGGCATCGCACCGAACATCCTCACCAAGCGGCTCGCCGAATTCGTCGAGGCCGGAATCTTCGAGCAGCGCAGCGGCACCGGCAGCGGCCACCCCGAATATCGGCTCACCGCAAAGGGACTCGACCTCGAGCCGGTCATCCTCGCGCTCACCGAGTGGGGAGACCGCTGGGCCGCACCGGACGGGCCGCCGATCACCTACCGGCACACCGGCTGCGACGGGAAAGTCCATGTGCGCCTGGAGTGTTCGGACTGCGACACCACCCCCGACCTGGCGGAGGTGACGGCCGAACTCGCGCCGTGGGCGTACGAGTTGAAGTACGGGCAGCCCGCGTCACTCCAGTAGCGGGAACCGCCCCGAACGCAACAGCCCGGCGATGGCCTCCATCTTCGCCTGCGGCGCGGCGTAATCCGGATGCGCGCCGAGCACGGCGGCGGCATCGTGCAGGCGCACCATCTGCCGCTCCGCCTCCTCCACACTGCGCCCGCCCGGCGTGATCGGGTGCGCGGCGAAGGCGGGGCGACGCGGGTCCACCCGGCCCAGCTCGACGGCCTTCTCCACCCGCCGCGAGCACCGGCAGAACGCCTCGGGATTCGCGAGGCCGCAGGTGGATTGCAGGAAGTTCCCGAGCCGTTTCTTGGCCCGCTCCACCCGTTTCCGATACGCGGCGGATGTCGCGCCGACGATCCAGGCGGCCTCCTCCGAACTCACCTCGAAGACGTCGGAGAGCACATACGCGACGCGTTCGTCGCGGCCCAGGCACTGCAGCATGGCCTGGCTGCAGTTGAGCCGCACCTCGTGGGTGAGCAGCGTGGACTCCGGACCGCGGTAATCCTCCTCGGCCAGGCCGTCTTTCAGTCCCTCGCTGAACTGGTCGAGGCTGAGCTGCTGGGCTTCCTGCGGCGTCTGCCGCTTCAGATTCAGCAGGTAGTTGACGCCGATCCGGTAGGCCCAGGTGGTGAGCCGGGCCTCGCCGCGCCAGGTCGCGAGATGGCCGACCACCCGCAGCAGGATCTCCTGGGTGGCATCCTCGGCGTCGGCGGGCCGCCACACCATGCGCAATGCGAGCCGGTAGATCGGATCCTGCAGCAGCCGAACGACATCCGAGACGGCGGCACGATCGCCCTCGACGGCCCGTGCGACGAGCGCGCGCTCGTCGATGTCCGATCCGGTGTCCATATCGCCAGCATAGGGATCGCGGGGGACACCATGGTGCGCCCCGCGATCAGCCCTGCCACGGCGAAATCAGGCGAACCGCTCGAACCGCCCGGCCGTGCGACCCCGCGGATCAGGCCACGGCCGGAGTGGCGGTGAGGGCGCGGCGGTGAATCCACTGCGCGACCGCCTGCCCGATGGCATCGGGCTGGTCCTCGGGGCAGTGATGCCCGGCCGGTCCGATATTCGCGAGCTCGGCGGCGGCGAAGGTCTGCTGCGCCCACTCCACCACCTCCGGCGAGCCCAGGCCGACACCGTCCTCGACGTGCATGACCAGCTTCGGCACCTCGGGGCTCGCGGCCATCCACCGGTCGTAGTTCTCGATGATGGCGACCACGTCGGCCGGCTCGCCCTCCAGCGGGAATTCGCGCGGCCACGCCAGCATCGGCCGGCGAGACTCCGGGGTCGGGTAGGGCGCGCGGTAGGCGTCCAGGGCCTCGGGGCTCAGATTCCGGGTGGCGGCCGGCAGGTTGAACTCGATGAACATATTGCGTTCCAGCACCATCTCCTCGCCCTCGGGAGAACGGAAGCGGCGGAACAGTTCCGCGCCCTGCGGCGGCATCTCCGACCAGCGCAGCGGCCGCAGGAAGGTCTCCACCACGGCGATACCGCGCACCCGCTCGGGATGCCGTGCAGCCCAGTCCATTCCGAGTGCACCGCCCCAGTCGTGGCCCACGATCACGACCTGGTCCAGGCCCAGGGCGTCGAACCAGGCGTCCAGGTAGCGGGCGTGATCGACGAAGCGATAGTCGCTGTCCGGCTTGCCGGAGGCGCCCATGCCGATGAGATCCGGTGCCAGGGCGCGGTTCGGTGTATCGGACACAGCGTCACTCACGTGCGGGATCACATTGCGCCACAGGTAGGAGGAGGTGGGGTTGCCGTGCAGGAACACGACGGGCACCGCACCGCTGCCGGTGTCGGTGTAGTTGATGAACGAGTCCAGAACGTCGATGGTGGCCATCGTCGGTGTCCTTCCGGGTGAGTTGCCTACACCTGGTTGGACACGCGCCGGCCCGGCCTGTGACAGCGCCTAGGTGTGATCTGGGCCATACATGGGCACGGCGCCCGGCGCGACCGTCAGGCCGGGATGGACACCCGGCGTCAGGCCATTGCCGATCGCCGTCCGCTGCAGCAGCGCGAGCAGCCGCGGCCGGTCCTCGGGGTCGAGCGCGGCGAGCATTTCCGCATTGAGCCCATCGGCGATCGCGGCCGCGCGGACGATCGTCTCGCGGCCGGCGGGCAGCAGGTGCACGGCGTGGGCGCGCCGATCGACCGGATGCTTGCGCCGCTCGACCAGACCGCGCTTCTCCAGATCGTCGATCAGGCTGACCATGACGTTCCGGTGGATCCCCAGGGCGTCGCACAGCTGCTGCTGGGTCCGGCCGTCATTGGCCTCGAGCAGTCGCAGCGTGCCGTATTGCGGCGGCCTGATCCCCAGCGGCGCGAGCAGCGCGTCGAAGCGGTACGCGGAATGAGATCCCAACTGCCCCAGCAGGAATGCGACGCTCTCGAACAGCGGTGAGTACTGGGGATCGGCGTCGGGCACCCACCCAGACTACAGCAATGCCCGAATTATGATTGCCCTCTTGATTGATAATCACTTCAGGTGCATAGTTTGGTGAGTCGATCCACTCCCGATAGCGAAGAGAGCTCGCACCATGGATACCGACAACACCCCCACCCTCGATCCACGTCGCTGGATCGCTTTCGCCGTCGTGCTGGCCGCCGGATTCATGGACCTGCTCGACGTCACCATCGTCAATGTGGCCGTGCCGAGCATCCAGAAGGACCTGGGCGCGGCCTACTCGCAGATCGAATGGATCATCGCCGCGTACGTACTGTCCTTCGCGGCCGTACTCATCACCGGCGGGCGGCTCGGCGACATCTACGGCCGCAAACGCCTGTTCCTGCTCGGCATGGCCGGATTCACCGCGGCCTCACTGGCCTGCGGCCTGGCCTCCTCACCCACACTGCTCATCGGCTCGCGCTTCGTCCAGGGCGCGATGGCCGGGCTCATGGTGCCGCAGATCCTCGCCATCATTCGCGTCACCTTCCCGAAGGACGAGCGCGCCAAGGCCATTGCCGTCTACAGCGGCGTCGGCGGATCCGCGTCCGCGGTCGGGCTGTCCCTGGGCGGACTGCTGGTGCAGTGGAATCTCTTCGATCTGGGCTGGCGGCCCATCTTCCTGGTGAACGTGCCGGTCGGCCTGATCGCGCTGGCCGCCGCGACCCTGGTGATGCGGGATTCGCGGTCCGCGCACGCGCCGCGCCTGGACATCGTCGGCATGGTGCTCGCCATTTCCGCGGTGCTGCTGCTGGTGTATCCGCTCACCGAGGGCCGTCGATTGGACTGGCCCGCCTGGACTTTCGTCATGATGGGCGCGTCAGCCGCGGCCTTCGCCGCCTTCGTGGCCTACGAACAGCGGCGCAGCCGCAACGGCGGATCGCCCCTGATCGACCTGGACCTGTTCCGATCGCGGCCGTTCACCGTCGGCCTGGCGAGCTGGCTGCTGTTCTGGATCGGCTTCGGCGGGTTCTTCCTGATCTGGACGCTGTTCATGCAGGCCGGGCTGGGCTGGTCGCCCATGCGGGCCGGTCTCACCTCGGTGTTCTTCGCGGTCGGCGCGGGCATCGGGGCGGGCGTGTCGGTCAGCGTGCTGGCGCCGCGGTTCGGCAAGTGGGTGCTGCTCGCGGGCGGACTGGTGACGGCGGGCGGGTTCGCGCTGTACGGCGCGATGGCCGCCCACTACGAATCCGATTTCGCCTCCTGGCAGATGGTGCTGCCGCTCATCGTGACCGGCATCGGATTCGGCATCGTGGTCGCGCCGACCATCGACATGCTGCTCGGGCAGATTCCCGACCGGGAGGCCGGGGCGGCGTCCGGGCTGTTGAACACCGGCCAGCAGCTGGGGATGGCGCTGGGCGTGGCGCTGGTCGGCATCCTGTTCTTCGCGCAGCTGGATCATGATTCGGCGCGCGGCGTGGATTCCGTTGCCGCGCAGACCCGCACCGAGCTGGCTACGGCCGGGGTACCCGGGCCCGCGCAGGAGCAGATCCTCGCGAACTTCCGGGCCTGTGTGCGGGATCGCTCCGCCGAGGTGGATCCCTCCGTCGTCCCGGCGAGCTGCGAATCTCCCGCCACGAATCCGGCCGTCGGCCAGACCCTCGCGCATGCGGGTGGACAGGCCAATGCGGTCAACTTCGCGCACACCTTCGACTACACGCTGGTGTGGGGCATCGGGCTGATGGCGCTGGTGTGCCTCGGATTCCTGGCGCTGCCCCGCGACACCCGGCTCGACCAGCACGAGGTGGAGACCGAGGAGGAACTCGTGGGAGTCTGACCCCACCGGCGAGATCCGGACAGGAGTCCGACAAAAACGGCCGCGGGTTCGGTGATTCACCGGACCCGCGGTCCGTTCCGGTGAAGAATCCACACTGTCACCGCCATTCGACAGGAGTCAGGCATGCGCGCGACCGTGGTCAGCAAGGGCGAATTCCGGGTCGAGGACCTGCCCACCCCCGTCCCCGGGCCGGGTCAGGTACTGCTGTCGGTCACTCGCTGCGGCATCTGCGGCTCCGACCTGCACGCCCGCCTGCACTGCGACGAACTCGCCGACCTGGCCGCCGCCACCGGCTACGCCCACTTCATGCGCTCCGACCAGCGGATCGTCATGGGGCACGAATTCACCGGCGAGATCGCCGAATACGGTCCCGGCACCCGCCGCCGATGGAAGCCCGGCACCCCGGTGGTGGCGCTGCCCATCCTGCGCACCGGCCGCCAGCCCGAACTCACCGGACTGTCCGCCAACGCGCCCGGCGGCTACGCCGAGCAGGTGCTGGTGCAGGAACCCATGACCTTCCCGGTCCCCAACGGCCTGTCCCCCGACCACGCCGCCCTCACCGAACCGATGGCCGTGGGCTGGCACGCGGTCCGCCGCAGCCGGATCGCCAAGGGGCAGACCGCCTTCGTCGTCGGCTGCGGTCCCATCGGGCTGGCCGTCATCTCCATGCTGAAGGCGGCGGGCGTGCGCACCGTGATCGCCAGCGACTTCTCGCCGCGCCGCCGCGAACTGGCGAGCCGGTGCGGGGCCGATGTGGTGGTCGACCCAACCGTCGAATCACCGTGGGAGGCAACGCCGAAGAAGCCGCGGATCACCGGCGCGTCCGACATCCTCAACCTGGGCTTCGACGCCATGGAACGACTGCGGCGGATCCCGAACTTCCCGTGGTGGTACCTGTTCCGCGTCGCGCACACCCTCGACCGCGGTCCATCGGGACCCGTCGTCTTCGAATGCGTCGGTGTGCCCGGCATCATCGACCAGATCCTCACCGCCGCACCGCCATTGACCCGCGTGGTGGTCGTGGGGGTGTGCATGCAGCAGGACGCCTTTCAGCCCGCCACCGCCATCAACAAGGAGATCGAGCTGCGGTTCGTCCTCGGCTACGACCCGGGTGAATTCCGCGACACCCTCCACATGATCGCCGAAGGAAAGGTCGATCCCAGCCCGTTGATCACCGGGACCGTCGGCCTCGACGGGATCGACGCGGCCTTCACCACCCTCGCCTCCCCCGAGCACCACGCCAAGATCCTGATCGACCCGCGCAGCGACCGCACCGCACCCTGACGCCGGGAACCTAGCGGCCGGGCCGCCGCAGCGCCGGGAAAGGCGTGGTCGGGGGCTCGTGCAGGATGTCCAGCAGACCCTCCGCGCTGCGGGCCGCGGTCAGGCAGGCGTTCGCGGTGAACTGATCGGCCAGCGGGTGGCGGGCCCGGGCACGCCATTTCCGGACCGCGGCCAGGGCCGCGTCGCGCTGGGTGGCGAGATCGGTGTGGGCGGACAGGCCCAGGCGCCGCGTCGGGGCCACGCCGGTGCCGCCGATGAGGCGGTTCAGTTCGGCCAGATCGTCCGGGGGCAGGGGCAATTCGTCCGAGCGTAGGTGCGCCAGTAGGCGGAGTTCGGCGAAGCCGTGCACATCGGCGAGCAGGGTGCGCACCCGCGGGAGCAGGACATCGGCCGCCGAACCCGGATTGGCGGTGAGGATGCGGGCCAGGGCGGTGAGGGCCGAGTGGGCCTTCAATTCATCGGCGCGCTGGGCGAATTGGACATCCAGGACGGTGCGGAGTTCGTCGAGGCCACTGCGGTCGGACAATTCGGCCGCCAGGGCCTGCGAGCCGCGGACACCGAGCCGAATCAGGGTGACGGCCAGGCGGATTCCGAACAAACCGAAGCGGGCCGTCAGGTGGGCGCGCAACTCGGCCGGGACCGGCAGAGCCAGATCGGGATGGGCGAAGCGGTCAGCCGACAGCAGGGCCGCGGTCAGCTCGTCCACCGGGATGGCGGCCAGCTGCTCGAAGGCATCATATTCACGTTGGCGCAGCGTGGCGGCGGCGAAGGCGAGCAGACCCGCCACCGGAATCACGGACTGGCACAGGCCGGTTCGCTCCAACTCGGTCGCGAAGCGGGCGGCCACATCGCGGGCGGAATGCAGGGCGTCGATGCGCCCGGCGCCGATCTCGTCGGCCCGCGACACTACGCCCACCACGCCCAGCTGGCCCGAGAAGGATTGCGGCGCACCGGTACTCGCGCTCGGTCCGGCGCCGATACGCTCCAGGAAGTCCACATCGGCGGCGTCGAGACGGCGCAGCAGATAGAGCACGGCATCGGCGGGCGGCAGCGCCGGGCCCGGGCCGCCCGGCGTGAGCAGCCGCGACGTGCGCGCCGACACCTCCCGCGACACCGAGGAGATGCCGGGCGTATCGATGATGGTGGTCTGCGCCAGCTCGGCCGACGGCCACTCCACCGCCAGGTGGTCCACCTCCCTCGGCGCGGGGGCGTTCCAGCGCAGCGCCGACAGATCGAAGGTGAGCCCCTGCGCGCCCGGCAGCCCCTCGGCCCCGCGGCCACGCCGCACCACCACATCGGCCCGCGCCCCGTCCAGGCTGAACGCGGTCACCCGCGGCGCTGTCCCATTGCGGTACCAGGTGACCAGCCGCGTGCACTCGGTCGCGTCGGTCGGCGCGATGTCCTGCCCGACCAGCGCGTTCAACAGTGTCGACTTACCGGCCTTGAGCTGGCCCGCCAACGCCACCCGCAGCGGCTCGTCCAACCGCCGCGCGCACTCTTCCAGCTGGCCGCGCACCCGCGGCCGCTCGCCCAGCGCCCGCCGCGCCGCCGCCACCAGCCCGCGCGTCTCCGGCACCAGCCCATACCCGACACCGCTCGCGTCGTCTCTCATAGGCCCCCGATTCCGAAGCACACCGCACCTCCACGCATCGCAAGGCATTCGCCCGGCCACGCCGAATCGTTATCAGAACCGCCCAGCTCTCACAGCCGATTCCCAGTTCCGAGAGGCAGCTCACGGCATCCGAGCCCAGCTGCCAGACCCTTGATCTTGCCTGGCCCGAACCTGAACGCCCCGACTACACCCCGGTGCGCCGCGCCCGTTCTTCGGCTCCGCGCCGGTCCGGCACAGTGCCGAACTCGCCAGTGCCATCGCCATGACCACGCACGAACGCCTACCTCGCGCGGGTGGGATCGGCCGGCGGAGTCGTCTGCGCTAGTGCCCGGCGGGCGGGAGTTGTGACTGCGCGGCGGGGGGTTCCGGGCCGAGGAGGGTGCTGGCGTGGCGGCGGAGTTCGGCCACGACGCGCAGGCGGCGTTCGATTTCGGCGGCACGTTCGGTGCGACGGGCGGCCTCCAGGTTGGCGGCCTCCTGGGCGGCGCGCAGGGATTCGTCGATGGAGCGCAGGGTGCGGTCGGCGATGGCGGTGAAATGGTCGCGCAGCAGACGGTGGATGCGGTGCAGGCGGTCCTTGGTCTCCTTGCCGGTGTGGAAGGCGATGTCGTCGAGGTAGCGGCGCACCGCCATCTTGGCGTCGGCGCGGCGCTTGGCCAGGCGGGCCTTCTTGTCGTCGCTGAAGGCCTTGCCGCCCAGCAGGACTCCCGCACCCAGCGAGAGCGGATTGATCAGGGCCAACCCGGCCATGGTGCCCACCATGCCCGCCATCACCACGCCGCCGTAGGAGCCGCGCACACCCACCAGCAGCTTGTGGCCCAGCCCCAGATCGGGTTCCAGATCGGCGAGGGTGCAGGACTCGGCGCGGGAGTCGTCGTCGAGGGTGTCGCGCACCTCGGGCAGATCCACCGCGCCGAGATCGTCGAAGTGGGTGGCGACCCGCTCTGCCAGCTTCACCGCTCGGGTGCCCGTCCACACCAGGTTGTCGCCGACCGCGGAACCCACGGTGGCCGTGAGCCATTCGTCGATGCTGTCCCAGTGCCGGCCGGGATCGTGCTGGTCGATCCAGTCCTCGGCGGTGCGGGCGATATCGCGCAGGCGGCTACGCAGATCGTGGTCGATATCCCCCGCCAGATCGGTGATGCCATCACCCAGCGTCTGCTGCCAGGCGGCCGTGTGGCGGTGCAGTTTCTCCGCCTCGGCCTTGGCGGCGTGCAGTTCCCGGATGGCCGCCGCGCCACGCTCGGGATCACGCAGCGCGACCAGCTCACTGCCCAGCGCAAGCGCCAGATGCTCGGCGGCGGAGGAGATGTCGAGGGCGACCGCGCGCTGCATCGCCGCCTGATCGCGGGCCACCACCTGCTCGCGCAGGAACTGGAACACCAGCCCGAATCCGGACTCGCGGCCCAGGCCCTCGTCCTGCAGGCGCATGGCATGCGCGCGCAGCACCGCAGACACCGGCAGCATGGGCATCTCGATCCCATTGGCGCGCAGGTGCTTCCGGTTCGCCTCGAACACCTGCCGCCAATGCGGATACAGGTCGATCTTGGTCACCAGCACCGCGACCGCCGGGCACAGCTCCCGCACCTGCCGCAGGAAATCCACCTCGGCCTCGGTGAGCTCGGTGGAGGCGTCGGTGAGCACCAGCACCGCGTCCGCGGCCGGGGCCTGCGCGAGAATGCCTGCCGCGCCGGTGGTTCCGTGCGCGCCCAGTCCCGGCGTATCCACCACCACGATGCCGTCGGCCAGCAGCCGGCTCGGGGCCTCGAGCTCGAGCCGCAGCACGGCCCGGCCCTGTGGACTACGCGCGGTGAGGACGGGGACCGTCTCGAACGGCACCGGCTCCCGGGTGTTCTCGCCGCCGTCGGCGCCCGCCGCGACCACGGTCGCCCGGGGTTGCTCACCGTAGGACAGCACCGTACTCACGACCGTGGTCGTATCGTCGGCCACCGGGCACACGTCCATATTGATCAGCGCGTTGACGAACCGGCTCTTGCCCTGATTCCCCAGACCGGCCACCAGGATCCGCCGCCGCGGATCGCGCACCTTGCCCGCGACCGTCTCCAGCCGCGCGACCAGATCGCCGCGTTCCGCGGCCTTCGCCACCGCGATGGTCTCCGACACCATCGTCAACAGCGGATTCGCCGCCACCATGCCCGTCACAGCCTGCTCACCGAACCTATTCCAGCCGTTGTGTCCCCGACAGGTCGTCGCTCGCCGCGGCGAACCCGCGGCGAGCGACCCTTCAATCTACGAGTGCAGCACGTCGCCGACGATGTCCCCGCCCGGATGCGTCCCGAGATCCACCCCGGTGTGCGCCCCACCATCCCCGAACAGCGACGCGTCCGCACCCGGGGCATGCACCCCGCTGCCGAACGCCTGCGAAACATCCACGCCCGCCCAGGGATTCGTACCGGCACCGTGCAACCCGGCATCCACCGCGGTCCCGCCGTGCACCCCCGCATCGAGCCCGCTCCCCACCTGCACGCCCCCACCGGCCTGCGTCCCCACCCCGGCACCCAACCCGCCGCCGACCCCGGCGACCGAATTCCCCACCCCGGTCAGACCGGTATCCACGCCCCCGCCCAGCTGCGTCCCCGCATCCAGCCCGGTCCCCACATTCGCGGCCCCGCCGAGCCCCGTCTCCAGGCCCGCGCCGACCTGAGTCCCGGCACCGAGCGCCGAGTGCACCCCGGCATCGAGGCCACTCCCGACCTGGGTCCCAAGCCCCGCACCAACATTCGCAGCCCCGCCGAGCCCGGTCTCCAAACCGGTCCCGACCTGAGTCCCGGCGCCCACCGCGGAATTGAGCCCCGCATCGAGCCCACTGCCCACCTGAGCACCCAGGTTCGCGCCGGTGTCCACTCCGGTATGCACCCCCGCGCCCAGCTGGCTGCCCACGCCGACCGCAGTATCGATCCCGGTCCCGAGGCCACCCTGCACGCCCGCGCCGATCCCGGCCGCCGCATTACCCACGCCGGAAATGCCCGTCTCCAAACCACTTCCGATCTGCGTACCCAGATCCGCACCGGTGTGCAGACCGCCGTCGAGGCCTGCACCCAGCTGCGTCCCGGCACCGGCCAGAGTGTCGGCCGCACCGGAGAGCCCCGTCTCCAGCCCGGCTCCGACCTGCGTGCCCAGGCCCGCGCCGACGTTCGCGGCGCCGCCGATGCCGGTCTGCAGTCCTGCTCCCGCCTGGGTACCCGCGCCCAGCAAAGTGTTGATTCCGGCGTCGAGACCCGCGCCCACCTGGGCACCGGTGTTCAGACCGCCCGAGAGTCCACCGTTCAGGTCGCCGCCGAGCTGGCTGCCGACCCCGACCACGGTGTCGGCCGCCCCGGAAAGCCCGGTCTCCAGGCCACTTCCGAGCTGCGCGCCCACGTTCGCCGCACCATCGATGCCGGTCTGTACGCCCAGGCCCGCATTGAGCGCGCTGTCGATTCCGGTGGAAAGCCCAGCGCCGAGGCCGGTTCCGAGGTCACCCGCCGCGTTCACCGCGCCATCGAGACCCGTCTGTACCCCGGCACCCGCGCCGAGAGCGGAGTCGAGGGCGCCGGTCAGACCCGTCTGCACGCCCGCGCCGACGCCGGCAGCAGAGCCGAGGGCGCCGGTCAGGCCGGTCTGAAGGCCCGCACCCACATCGGTGGCGGCGTTGACGGCGGCGGAAAGGTTCGCACCGAGACCGGTTTCGAGGTCGCCGGCGGTGGAGAGAGCGCCGGTCAGGCCGGTGGTGAGGTCCGCGCCGGCCTGGGTGACGGTGTCGAGGGCGCCCTGGAGGCCGGTCTGGAGGCCGGCGCCGGCGGTGAGGCCGCCGGTGAGGGCGGAGGTCAGGTCGGCGGCGGCCTGCGCGCCGAGCACGCCACCAAGGTCGGTCTCCACGCCGGTGCCGACGTCGCCGGCCGCTCCGAGCGCGCCGCCGAGTCCGGCGGACAGGCCCGCGCCGAGGTCGGCGGCCGCACCGACGACCGCGCCGATGCCATTGGACAGGCCCAGCTCGAGGCCGGTGCCGGTATCGCCGGTCAGGCACACCTGGGTGGCGGTGGCGGCGGTGGTGCCCAAGTTCACACCCGCGGAGTCGCCGATCGCGGCCGAGCCGGCCACGCCGCCGTTGACCCCGGCGCCGACCCCGAGACCGGTGTCGGCTCCCAGCCCGGCGGAGCCGCCCAGCCCGGTGTCGGCTCCCAGCCCGGTCGCCCCGCCCGCGGCAATGATGTCGGACAGCTGCGAACCTCCCGCAACCAGTGCGGACTCGGCCACCATGGGTGCCACGGCGGCGATGTCCTCGGGCGTTACGTTCTCCAGCCCGGCGGCGGCCAGCGCCCCGCCCGGATTGTTGCAATAGCTGACCGCGGCCTCATGGTCACGCAGCAGATTGAGGATGAACTCGAGAATTGCGTTGGGGCTCATGGCGAATCGTCTCCCTGGATGGGCGGGCCCCGCTGACCCGCGCTGCTCGAATTTCCTTTCACGCTAGGAAGGCAACTCGTTACGCGTAACGGGGTGAACTCCCCCAAGTTCCCCGGCGGTCGCCTACGGGGGCAGGCGAACATTAGGGGAATTCCCCCAAACCTGCGGGGGAATCGGTAACGGGATCCTCTCGGTTCCCGACAGGCGGGGTGGGCCACCCGGCCTAACCCGAGATTTTTCGTACAAATCGGACCGAAGAGCTTTCGGCACGCGATCCACCGGTCGCGCGTTGGGTAATGACAGGGGAACTCGAATGAGTCAGGGGCTGGCGCTCGGCATCACCGTCGGGTCGTCGAATACGGTTGCCGTGACGACTTCGGGGGGACAACACACAGTACAGACACGGCCCAGCATGCTGGGCGCCGAGCCGGAGGTTCCGGACAGTTTCCTGGCCCGGGTCGGGGATCCCGTGGACATTCGCACCCGCGACGGATCCGCCGTCCGCGCCGCCGACCTGGTGGCGGCGGCCATCGGCCGCGCGGTGGACGGCATGGGCCCGGCCGCGGCCACGGTCGCCTGCTACCCGGCGTGGTGGTCGCAGCACACCGTGGAGGTGCAGCGGACCGCCCTGGACGCGGCCGGACTGGACGCGGTAGCCCTGGTCCCGGAGCCGACGGCGGCCATGCGCTGGCTGCAGGAGGTACACGAGTCCGGCCACGACGGCGCGATGGTGGTGTACGACCTGGGGGCGACCGGCCTGACGGTTTCGGTGGCGCGCACGGGGGTCATGTCGGGCCTGCTGGGCGAACCGGTACGGACCACCGAGGTGGCCGGGTCGGAATTCGATCTGCTGACAATGCGTTTCGTGCTCGCCCATGCGGTCGGCGAAAAGGATTTCGATCCTTTCGACCCTTTGGTGGAACAAGAATTGGCGACACTCCGTGTTCGCTGCAAAATTGCGAAAGAAACTCTGTCCACAAATACCGCCACCATGGTGCCCGTGCGTTTGCCCGCCATGAGCGAAGTGGACGTGCGACTGGTTCGCGACGATATCGAGGAACTGCTGCGGGGCCCGCTTCTCGGTTCGACCGATCTGGTCCGTGAGGCCCTGCGCCGGGCGGGGCTCACCGCGGCCGATCTGGACGGCTTCCTGGTCACCGGCGGCGGCGCGAGCATCCCGCTGGTAACCGAAGTGCTGTCCACCGAATTCGGCATCCCGGTCGCGGCCGCCGCCGACCCGGCCCACCTGAGCGCGCACGGCGCCGCTCTGCTGGCCGCCGACCTGCTCGCCGACACCACCGAGACCGAGGCGCATCCGGCGATCGCGGTCGCCGGCCTGGGCCTCGCCGAGGCCGGCGGCGGCCCGGCCCTCGCCCCCGGTCGCCCCACGGCCGGGCTCCCCCAGCGGCCCCGGGGCGACTCCCCGGGCGGGCCCCCGGACCCCGAACCAGCGGGCCCGGTCGGCGATTCCGACCGAAGGGCGGCGGATGATACCGCGGGGAAGGCGGAATCGCCTGCGGCCCCGCGTATTCCGCTGCTGCCCGATCTCCCGGTCGAGGAACCCGCCGGCGGCTTCCGGCACTGGAAGCGCCTCGCGGTGATCGGCGCGGCCGCGGTCGCGGTGGCCGCCATCGCCACCGGCACCCTGGCCATGGGCACCGGCGGACAGTCCACGCCCGCGAATCCCGCCGGTACGCCGTCCCCCTCGACCTCCGCCGTGGCGCTCGATTCCCCGGCGCCGACCGGCGGGGCCGCCACCTCGGGCGCCCCGGCTCCGGCGGCAGGCAGCCCGGTCTCCGCGACCAAACCCGCGTCGCAGCCGGGCGCGGCCAAGCCCGGCAGCCCGGCCACCACCGGCGCCGCGGCACCCGCACCGGCCGCCACCGACCCGACCACCCCGGCCGCGCAGGCGGATACCCCGGCGCCGCAACAGAATCCGGCGAGCCCCCAGCCGCCGCAGCAGCAGCAACAACCGGTCCAGATGCCGACGGTGCCGCAGATCCAGCCGCCGACGGTACCCAGCGTGACGCTCCCCACGGGCGCACTGAACAATGCAGTTGATCAGCTCGGCAACGCCGTTCCACCGGTCGTTCCGCACACCGGCCGCTGAGAGTTGGTTCCTCGTGACAGGCATGACCCCCGTCGCACTGGATTCCATCCCGTGCGCCCGTGAGATTTTCCGGGACCTGGATTCCGACGATTCCGCCTCGGTGCTCTATCTCGTCCGGGGCCGTTCCGGCACCGGAAAGTCCACCCTGCTGGGCGCCGTCCGGGCGCGGTTGCGCGCCCGGGGCGTCCCGCACACCGACAATCCGGCGCACGCGCTGCGCGCGTCGGCCCCGGCCCGCGCGGACGGCTACAACGGCAACAACAGCCGCGCCCGCGGCGCCCTCATCGTCGACGACGCCCACGCGCTGGGCCAGGCCGAATTCGACCTGCTGTGCGCCGCAGCCGAATCCGGGGAGTACCCGGTGGTGATCGCGCTGCGCCCGCGCCCGCACGATCCCCGGTTGCGGGGCCTGACCGATATGGTGGCCCGCCGCGGCCGGGTGGTCGATCTGCGCGCCCTGGGCGCCACCGAGATCGCCCCGTTCGCCCGCGAACTGGGCATGATGGTGCCGCGCGGGCTGGCCCAGCACATCCACCGCCAGACCGGCGGCATCCACGGCGGTGTGGTGGCCGCGCTGACCGCCGCCTGCGCCACCCGCCTCGACGCGGGCGTGACCGCGGTGGACCAGGCGGTGACGGCCTGGGCCCGGGCGCGTCTCGACGACGCCGATCCGGACCTGCTGGACGCCCTGGTGGTGGCGGCCATCGGCGCGGGCCTGGACACCGGCGAGCTCACCGAGGTGCTCGACATCGCCCCACCGGCCGCCCAGGATCTGGTGGACCGGGCCCGGGGCAGCGCCCTGGTCACCGATGCCGATCTGCTCCTGGCCCCGGCCGTCCCGCCGCTGCGCACCCTGGTCGGCGACCGCCGCTTCCTGACGGTCGCCCGCCGCCTGCTGCACGCACGCCTGGACGCCGGACTGCTGCGCGACCACACCGCGCTGCTGCTCGCCGAATCGGGCGTTCGCGACGAGCGGCTGGCCGAATTCCTCTGTGCCGCAGCGGAACGCGCCGGTGACGAGGCCGTCCGGCACTACGCGGCCGCGGCCGCCGCCGGCGCGGATCCGGAGGCCCTCGCCGTGCGCTGGGCCGATGCCGCCGCCCGGGCCGGGGATGGCGACACCGCTCTGCGCCTGGCCGAACCCACCCTGGCCAATCCGGCGATCCCGCTCGCGGATCTGGCTGCCGCCGTACGCATCTGCGCCGGTGTGTGGACCCGGCGCGGCCTGGCCACCCGGGCCGCCCAGCTCTACACCTGGCTCGGCCCCACCCGGGTCGGTCCGGACTGGGCGGTCGCCGCCACGGTGCTGTCGATGTCCGGTGATGCCCAGGGCGCACAGGCGCTGTCGGTCAATGCCGCCCAGTGGCCGCTCACCGAGGCCACCGCGCGCGCGGCCTCGATCGCCAATGCCCTGTTCGACACGATCGGATCGCCCAGTGCTCCTGGCGATTTCAGCGCGGCGACGCGCACCGATCGCGGGAACAGCCACGCCGGCGCCCCATTCCCGCCGCCGCCCAGGACTTTCGCCCCGCCGGCCGCCGGAACCGGCGCACCGGCCCGGGCCGCGAGCCCCACGGCCCGGCCCACCGGCGACCGACCGCGCCCCGAGGACACCGCACCGGCGAGACCCGCTGCGAGCGCCACGAATACCTTCGGAGCCGTCTCGACCCCGACCGGTTTCACCGCCGAGATGCGGGCCATCGCGCCGACAACCCTTGCCGTGCAGCGCTTCACCAGCCCCGCGCAGGCGCGGCGCGGTGCGGCCGTCACGGCGGCGTCCGCGCTCATCCACGCCGCACACTCCGGCCCGGCCCCCACCGATGACGGCGGCGATCGCTTCCTGCCGTGCTCGGCGGTGTCGATCGCGGTGCTGCTGTGCCTGAGCATGGGCGATCCGCGCCGGGCCGCGGACGCCCTGCGGCAGGGCACCCAGGACCGCGGCCCCAGCCGCGATCCGCAGAGCCTGGTGCTGGGCGCGTGGGTCGCCATGCTGGGCGGCGACGAGCATTCGGCGGCCACCCTGATGTCGGAAGTCGGCCTGGCGGAACTGGATCCGCGCGATCGGCTGCTCGCACACGGCGTGATCGTCGGCCTGGCGCGGCGCAGCGGCGATCACGCGGCGCTGGCCATGGCCTGGCAGCAGGCCTTCCCGCTGTTCGACGAGGTCGGCGCGGATCTGCTGGCGCTGCTGCCCATCGGCGAGCTGTGGCTGGCCGGCATCCGCCTGCGTGACGAGGCCCGGATGACCGCGCTGGTGACCGCCGCCGACGAACTGCTACGCCGGCTCGGTGAACCGCCCGCCTGGTCGAATGCCTTCCACTGGTACGCGATTCAGGCGGCCATCGCGCAGGAGAGTCCGGAAGCCCTGCTGCCGCACGCCCATCGGCTCAAGACCTCCGCCGCGGCGGGCGATCCGCAGGCCGCGGTACTGGCGGACGCGGGCCGCACCTGGGTGCTGGTGCTGCGCGGTCAGGTAGTGCGCGAGCAGGTGGAGGGCGCAGTGGCCCGGCTGGCCGGGCTCGGCTTGCGCTGGGACGCGGCCCGGCTGGCCAGTGAGGCCGCGCTGGCGGCGGGTGATTCCGCCACCGCGACCGCGCTGCTCAAGCTGGCGCGCACGGTGCGCGCGCAGGCTCGGCCGCCAGAGTCTCCGGTGCGCGCGCCCGAGCCCGCGGCCCCGCAGCCACGCCCGGAACCGATCACCGATACCGTGCTGAGCGAACGCGAACGTGAGGTGGCCGAACTGGTCCTATTGGGCTTGACGTACCGCGAGATCGGGGCCCGACTCTACATTTCGGCCAAAACCGTGGAACATCACGTGGCTCGGATGAGACGTCGAATCGGTGCCGGCTCGCGTTCGGAGTTATTGTCAATGCTTCGCGCCATGGGTCACGGTTCACTCCTCGTCTGACCTCGGCACGGAGAGCACCCGGACGCATCGAGCGAGGTAGAAGAGGATGGCCACTGGGGTGGGCCTGCGGATCGCGGACGACGAATCCGTCGTTGCCGTGGTGACAGGCGACGACGCCACACTCCCGGTGCACTACACCGTGCGCGAGTCGGTGCTGCACATGTCCGAGGACGGCGACGCCGTGCTCGGCGGCGACGCACCGGAGGGCTACAGCCATTCCATCCGGGGCTTCGTTGGCGCGGTCGGGGATCCGGCCGGGCTCGCGGTGGACGACGGTGAGGCGTACCGGGCCGAGGACTTGATGGCCACGGCAGTTTTCTGTCTGATCAGTCAGGCCGCCGAACATCTCAACGGTCCCGCCGAGTTCTATCTGGCCCACCCGACCGGCTGGCCCGACGCCCACGTGCGATCCCTGCGCGAGGCGCTGGACTATCTGGGCCTGAAATCGGTGGTGCTGGTCAGCGAGCGCGACCTACCCCAGGCGGACGCGGAGACCGGGAAGACCCTGGCCTACAACGCAGCCCGCGCGGCGCTGGCGGCGGTGCTGTCCACCCCGGCCGGCCTCACGCCGCCCGATGCCAGCGCGGCCACCGAGAACGCCGCCGACGTCACCGACGTGCTGCCCGCGCTCAAGTCCTCCGAACTGGCCCAGGCGTATTCGGCGGCGGTCCCGACCGTCACCACCGCCGAGCCGGCGGTCACCCGCGCGACCGCGGCGGTCGCGGTCACCCACGCACCGCGTGCCAATCGCGGCCCGTACATCATTGCCGCGGCGGCGGCCCTGGTCGGTTTGCTGCTCGGTGGCATCGGGGTGGCGGCCGTGTTGCGCACCGACGACTCCACCCCGGGCCCGCCGCGCGGCGAGGTGCGTTCGGAGCCGGTGGCCACCGCGGGGGTGGCCCCGCCGCTGCTGCCGCCGACCGGTTCGGACAATCCGACCGCGGCCGCGCCGCCCGCCGATAACGCGGACGTACCGGTCACCTCGGACCCCACGACCACGCCGCCACCGCCGACGACCACGCCGGACCCGTCGGCCACCACACCGAGCCCCACCCCGCACACCACGCCGCCGCCCACCACGACACGCCCGTATCCGCCGATCTACCAGTATCCGCCGGTGCCGACCTTCGAGCTGCCGCAAGCGCCGGTACTGCAGGATCCGTGGGGACAGAATCCGCGCTGATTTCGTAGAGACCTTCGGTGGTTGATGCCCTAAAGTGGTGCGCTGACCGACCTTCCGGAAGGTAACCGGATCCGGACCCGGGACATCGGTCTGCTGGTGCACTTACGAAGGGACTCCATGCGCAAGTTCATGGCGCGTCGCGCCACGGTTCGAGCAGCCACCGTCGCGTTCGCCTCGACCGTCCTCATCGGTCCCTTGCTCAGCACCGCCACCGCCGACCCGGCGTCCCCGGATCAGCTTGCCGCCGACAAGCTTCCGGCCGAGCTGGTCACCGCCATCCAGCGCGATCTGAAGATGACGCCCGCCGAATACCTGGACCGGGCCAACCAGGCCCAGCAATTGCGGGACTACGCAACGACTTTCCGCAGCCAGCGTCCCGACGACTTCGCGGGCGCGTGGCTGGGCACCGACGGCAAGCCGGTCGTGGCCGTCACCTCCCTCGATGCCGCCAAGATCGCCGCCGCCGACGGCTACCAGACCCGGCTGGCCCCGATCAGCGCCGACAACCTCGAAAATTCGGCCGATCAGCTGAACACGTGGATCACCAGCCTGCCGCGCGATCTGTCCAATGCCATCAACTCGGTCGCCATCGACTTCCTCAACAGCCAGCTGGTGCTCAGCGTGGCGAACACCCCGGCCGGGCATTTGCTGAATCTGCCCACGCTGATCGCCAATATCAAGGTGATGCTGTCCCCGGATTCCGGCGGCCCGGTCGAGCGGCGCCCCATGGGCGGTGACACCTATATCACCGCGCCGACCGCGCTCAGTGATTCGTCGCTGCGCAGCGTCGATGTGTGCTCGTTCGGCTTCAACAGTGTGGATTCCGCCGGAAACGCCCTGAACATCAGTGCCGGACACTGCAATCCGAATGTGGACAAGGGCACCAGCGCCGATGTCTACATTCCGAATGTGAAAAACCTGGTGTCCAGCCCGAAGGCCGGCAGCTTCGTCTCCTCGAATCTGGGCGGCCGCAGCGCACTCGACTATTCGGTCATCAAGCTGAACGACGACGCGGTGCGGGCCGGCATGGATCAGCCGTCGGTGCGCGGCGCCAATGGCACGACCCTGACCATCACCGGGGTGGCCGACCCGATCACCGGCGCGCCGGTTTGCAAGTCCGGTCAATCCTCCACCTTCACCTGTGGTTTCGTGGTGGCCGACCGGGTCGAGACCCAGTTGTTCACCTCCGAGGGCCAGTCCAAGACGGTGCGCGGCTTCGCCTCCAGCGCCTGCACCCTGGGTGGTGACAGCGGCGGCGCGATCGTGACCGGCACGCTGGCGCTGGGCATCACCAGCGGCTCGAATGCGGCCGACGCACCGAACTGCAACGAGGCCAATACCGCGCTGGCGCAGTATGGTGGTACGGCGTCGCTGGGTATCCCGGTGCGCGCGATTCTCACCGAAATCGACGCCAATTCCGACGGCGGCATCGGCAGCGGAATTCAGGTCCGGACGCGTTCCAACGCGTGATGATTCGCGGCCCGTTCCAGCGGGCCGCGAAAATCGGACACCCCTCTCATTGCGCGTGTTCGAACACGCCCGCTGTTTGCACGCCGAATACCGAAACGTCATCTCACAATAAGTAGGCATAACGGGCCCGACACCATATAGTCGGGGCCATGCTCCTGCCACGTATGCGATTCTCCATGCCAGCCGTGGGCCGCCGCCCACGGTCCCTTGTCCGTACTGCGGCGATCGCGGCCACCACTGTGCTCGTCGCCGGACCCCTGGCGGCGAGTGCGCACGCGGAGCCCGCGGCCCCCGCGACCCCGGATCTGCCGGCCGAGCTGGTCACCGCCATCACCCGCGACCTGAAGATCTCCCCGCAGGATTACCTGCAGCGCGCCGACACCGCGCAGAAGGTGGCAACCTTCGCCACCACCGCCCAGCGGCAGTTCCCGGGCGTCTTCGGTGGCGCCTGGCTGGACGAGACCGGCAAGGCCATCGTGGCGCTGGCCCCCGGCGACAGCCTGGACCAGGCCCGCAAGGCCGTGACGGACGCCGGCTTCACCGCCAAGGACGTCGCCAAGAGCGAGACCACGCTGCGCGGTGAGAAGAACGCCTTCCAGCAGTGGCTCAAGGACCAGCCGGAGTCCGTGTCCAAGGCCATCCGGGGCGTGGCCATCGACACCCTCAACAACAGCATCGCGGTCCGGGTGGACAAGCCCGACCTGCCGCTGCCCGGCTTCGTGGACCCGGCCCGTGTCATCGTCATGACCGCCCCGCCGGTCGGCGGCGAGGGCCAGGACGTCCCGAAGGCTTCCGACATCGCCGGTGCCGGCCCGCAGACCATGGCCGCCGGCCAGGCCTACGCCTCGGTGGCCGGCCGCATGTCGCTGCGCTGCTCGCTCGGCTTCAACGGCATCGACGGCAACGGCAACGTCGTGAACATCACCGCGGGCCACTGCAACCCGAACATCTCGGCCACCCCCGGCGCCAACTCGCCGGGCGTCTACCAGATGGTCGGCGGCGAGAGCCTGGGCCCGCAGGTCGGCGCGTTCCAGAAGTCGGTGCTGGGCAACGAGGACTACTCGATCATCGGGATCAGCGACCAGTACCGGGACGCCTTCTCCAACCCGCTGGTGAACGTCCCGGGAGCGGCCCCGGTCAACATCACCGGCGTGGCCGTGCCGGTGGTCGGCGCCCCGGTCTGCAAGTCGGGTGCGCGCACCGGCTTCAGCTGCGGCGTGGTGAACGCCGTCGACCAGACCGTCCAGGTCGGCGACCGCCTGCTCACCCAGTCCTTCTCCGCCAATATTTGCGCCCTGCCCGGCGATTCGGGCGGTCCGCTGGTGACCGGCACCCTAGCCCTGGGCATCTCCAGCGCCTCCTCGGTCGCCGACTACCCGATCTGCGAGATCCCGAACCTGATCGGTCTCATCACCGGCAACACCCCGCAGCTGTTCGCGCAGCCGGTGAGCACCGTGCTCTCGGACAACCCGGGCCTGCGCGTGCGCACCCTCTGATCACAGCACCCTCGGAAAGGCCGGTAGCCCAACCGCTACCGGCCTTTTCGCATTCCGGGGTACGGCGGGTGTGCCCTCGGGTGGCAGCGCAGGGGCGGCGGGCGGGGAGCGGGCGGGGAGCGATCGGGCGTGGTCGCGGCGACCCCCGGTCGGGCATGCTGGGGGTTATGTGTTTGGTGTTGCTCGGCTGGCGGGCGCATCCGGAATACCGGTTGATCGTGGCCGCCAATCGGGACGAGTTCTTCACTCGCCCAACGGAATCGCTGCGGCCCTGGGACGAGGTGCCCGGTCTGCTGGCGGGCCGGGATCTGGGTGCGGCGGGCCCGGTACCGGGTACGTGGCTGGGCCTGCTGTCGGATCGCCACCGCTTCGCGACGGTCACCAATGTGCGCCGGCCCGGCGACTTCCGCCCCGATGCCCGCTCCCGGGGCGCGCTGCTGATGGATTTCCTGCGCGGCGATCCGGTGCCGGAGAAGTTCGTGCGCGACGTCACCGCCGCACCCGACGACTACAACGGCTACAACCTGGTGGTTTCGGATCTGGAAACGCTGTGGTGGCACAGCAATCGGAGCGACCGGACCCCGCGCGAACTCGCGCCGGGCTTCCACGGCCTGTCCAACAATGCGCTCGCCGGCTCCCTCGAACCCGACGACAGCGTGTCGACCGGCACCGGCGATCCGGCCTGGCCCAAGGTCCGCGAGGGTGTGCGCGCCCTCGCCACCGTGGCCGCGGCCGATCCGGGCGATGTCGAGAGCTATCTGGACGTCCTGGCCGACCGCACCCCCGCCGCCGCCTCCGAGTTGCCGGAGACCGGACTGGACCGGCTCACCGAACGCGCTGCCTCCGCACGCTTCGTCGATCATCCCGTGCACGGAACCCGCTGCAGCACAGTTCTTCTGGTGCGTGAAGACGGCAGCTACGTAATGACCGAGCGCACCTTCGCCCGCTTCGCCCGCCGCCGCGACACGGTGACGTCCACCGGCCACCTCGAACTGCCGGCGTGACCGGTCCGACCCCGCCCCGGAAACGTGTTCGGCCCGCCTCCACGAGTGAGGCGGGCCGAACGGTCTAGCGTGCGGAGGCCAAGGCCCCCGTAGTTCTCAGTTCTGCGTGACCGATGCGGGAGCAGCGGCAGCGGCCGTGGTCGGCGCCCACTTGGTGGTGCCGTCCGGAGCCTGCAGAGTCTGCAGCAGGTCGATACCCGCGGCGACCAGGGTCGGGCCACCTGCAGCGATGGTGCCGAGGATGCCGCCGATGCCGGCACCCGCGACCAGGCCCGGGACACAACCGGCCACGATGGTCACCACGCAGCCGATGAGCGCGCCGAGCGCCGTGCCCACGAAGCTACCGATGCCGATGGCCAGGCCGAACTTGGTGGAGAAGTCGCTCATCGCCGACTGGTTCTCCGACGCCGAGGCGATCGGCTTGGCGGCGAGCACGGTGGTGCCGGGCTGGAAGTCGGCCGGCTTCTCCGGGACGACCTCGAGCACCTTCCCGTCGTCCTTCACGTCCGATGTCACCGGGATGTCGGTGCCGGCGGCGCTGAACTTCAGGGGGAAGGAGATAAGGGTGGCGCCCTGCTGATCCTTGACGTTCACGATCGTCTGCTTCGGGTCCTCGGGCGTCGCGCCGTCCTGCTGGGCGAGCTCGAAGGTGCCGTTCTTCAGGGTGGAGACGATAGTCTTGCCGTCGACCAGCTTGGTGGAGTAGTTGATTCCAGCAGGCTGTGCGGGAGCATCGTCGGCGTGGGCGGTCGTCATCCCGATGGTCATTGCGCCGATGACCAGGGCAGCAGCCGCAGTGGTACTGCGAAGCTTCATTCGGTTGGTATCCAATCCGTCATCAGGTATATCCGCTGTGCGCCTCTTCGCCACGCGAGGCCCGGCTTCCCTCGGGCCATGCCACGCGCTAGGACGAGTCCTCCCCGAGCATGTGAAGACGCGCACAGCTGTCGGACAGCGTGAGCCTAGTCGATCACCCTACGATTTGCGAGATTCGTTTCTTTCTGCTGGACACGGGGTTTCGAAGTAAGCCTGCCCTTGGTTACCGCACCGATTTGCCGGGATTTACGGTGTGGGAAACCCTGGACAGTTAAGTTACCGACGGGTAACTTACCGTCCATTAGGATACGGGCAACTCGAGGCGGAACCAGGCTGCCTCGCAAGACGCTCGTAGAACCGTAAGAGAGGTCGCGACATGAATGCCCTGACAGTGACTCTGGGCACGATTGGGGCGGTGTTCACAGTCTTCTGTTGGGCATCGTTCATCGGAGGCGTGCGGAACATCGCGCGCACCGTCATGGTCGGGCAGTCCGCACCCGATCGCTGGCGGCCGTTCTTCCCACGCTTCAAGACCATGATCGTGGAATTCCTCGCGCACACGCGCATGAACAAATTCCGCACGGTCGGCTGGGCCCACTGGCTCGTCATGATCGGCTTCCTCGCCGGGTTCATCCTGTGGTTCGAGGCGTACGGCCAGATCTTCGACCCCGAATTCCACTGGCCCATCGTCGGATCCTGGGGCATCTACCACCTGACGGACGAAATCCTCGGCATCGGAACGGTGGTCGGCATTCTGGTGCTGATCGTCATCCGCCAGCTGAATCACCCGCGCGTGCCGCAGCGGCTGTCCCGGTTCAGCGGTTCCAGGTTCGCGCCCGCGTACGTCATCGAGGCGATCGTCCTGGTCGAGGGCCTGGGCATGGTCTTCGTGAAGGCCGGCAAGATCGCCACCTACCACGAATCCCACACCTGGAGCGACTTCTTCACCGAGCAGGTGGCCAAGCTGCTGCCCGAGTCGATCGCCCTGGTGTCGATCTTCGCGTTCATCAAGCTGGTCTCCGGCGCGACCTTCCTGCTGCTGGTCGGCCGCAATGTCACCTGGGGTGTGGCGTGGCATCGGTTCGCTGCGTTCCCGAACATCTATTTCAAGCGTGAGGATGACGGTGGTGTCGCT